>NZ_CP047945.1:1282609-1603261 GCF_014279795.1 Synechococcus sp. PROS-7-1 | reverse complement strand
GCCTCAGACTGTCGACCAGCCCCCTGGTAACTCACCAGCCATCCGTCGGCCTGGAGCGGGGCACTGCCGGGACCGTTCCAGGGCTGAAGACGAAGTCCCAGGCGCTCTGCCGCCCGTTGCCACTGCTCGAGGATCGAGGTGCGGTGACAGAACACAAGTACGCGATTCAGACGCCCTTCCTTCTGCATCGCCTGGAAGGCCAGCAGGGCGCCGAGGGTCTTCCCCGCACCAGGCCCCGCATGGATCAGCACATCCCGCGATCCAGAAGCAATCGGATCCAGGCGTCGGCGCAGCAGCTGGATCAGTTGCTGCTGCCACTGACGGGGCCGGATCGCGTTGTTGGGTGCAACTCCACCGAGAGCAAAAGACGGCGTCGTGATGGCGGATCGGAAAGATAGGTCTTTCTAACCATTCCAATCGCTTTCGCCACCCTTACCTTCCGACCATCAGCCCTCGGGTTTTCGCCCCTCTCTGCTATGGCCCGACGTCGCTACAAGCCCATGTCCGGTCCTGAATCCAGGCGCTCCCTCGAGCGCTGTTGGCCCCTCGATTGTGATCTGGATCCGCTCATTCTTCGCGCCAGGCTTCTGCATCACCAAGGCCGCCGGCCCATGGCGCAGTCAGTTGAGCAGGAACTGATGCCCTTGTTCTGAAGGCATTCAGGTCCTGCTCGTCCGTCTTAACTCCTCTTGCGTTTCGCCTGTTGTTCAGAGCGATTCGGTGTGGTTGCAGAGCAACCGCTCCACTTCCACCAGTCCATCCTCAGCGGCTTGATGGGCTCGGTCCATCCGTCCTCCTGCAGGCTCGAGCAAACGGGTGCTGACCCGTTGAAGAAGCTGCTCCCGCTGCGATTCCAGCAGTCCAAGAATCTCTTCCTCGATCAGCTGGCGCACAGCCTGGCTGCGCAGGTGGTCGTCTGAGGCTTCGTCAAACGTGCCCTGAACCAGTTCCTGGATGAACAGGCGGTGCACCTCACTGCTGCGCAGAAAGCTTTCGGTGGCATTGATGATGCCGTCGACCAGGGTGCGGTCGGGTTCTGAATCCTGCTCGCTCAGCTTGAACTCCCAGTCCAGGTGGCGTCGCTGCCAACCGGCGGCGTGGAGGCTGGGCATCACGGTCTGGGAAAAGGTGTCCACAGACATCTCGTAGATGCGCTCGGCCAGCCGCTCGCACCATTCGCGGCCGTGGTCGGCCAGCAGCTTTTCCATGGCATTGCGCTCAACGGCGTGGCCGCCGTGATGGCTGTGGCAGACGCCGTCTGGGCATTCGATCGCTGTGAGTCCCATGGTGTTGCAAACAGGATCCTTTCCATAGCCATCAACAGCCCTCGCTGATCTGCTTCTTCAGAAAAGATCCAGGCGGAATCCGGCGACGGCCTAACCTCGCCTCGGTCGGCGGCATCACGATCTTGCCCATACTTTTGATCCCGGTGGAGACAGCGGTGGGGGAAACCCGCGTTGCGGCCTCACCGGAAACAGTCAAGAAGTTCATCGCTCTCGGTTGTCGGGTGGTGCTCGAACGGGGAGCCGGACGGACGTCCGGCTTTCTCGATGAGGCCTACGCCGAGGCCGGCGCGCAGCTGGTGACTCCAGGAGACAGTCAGGCCTGGGGAGAAGCCGACGTGCTGCTGTGCGTTCAGTCACCCTCCCCTGTTGATCTCGGCCGCTTGCGCCGTGGTGCGCTGGTGGTGGGTCTGCTGGCTCCTTACGCCAATGCCGAGCTCGATGCAGCGCTGAAGCGTTGCGGTCTTTCGGCGATGGCCCTCGAGCTGTTGCCTCGCATCAGCCGTGCCCAGTCAGCCGATGCACTCTCTTCTCAGGCCAATATCGCCGGTTACAAGTCGGTCCTGCTGGCCTCGGCGGCGCTGGATCGCTATTTCCCGATGCTGATGACCGCAGCAGGCACGGTTCAGCCTGCCCGGGTTGTGGTGCTCGGTGCAGGGGTGGCCGGCCTTCAGGCCGTTGCAACCGCACGCCGGCTTGGTGCTGTGGTCTACGTCAGCGATATCCGGCCTGCTGTGAAGGAGCAGGTGGAATCCCTCGGTGCCCGCTTCATCGACCCTCCCGAGATGGAGGACAAACCCGCTGAGTCGGGTGGCTATGCGAAACAGGCCTCCGATGCCTTCCTCGCGGCCCAGCGTCAGCAGCTGTCGGATCAGCTCGCCGAGGCCGACGTGGCCATCTGCACCGCACAGGTGCCAGGTCGGCGTGCGCCGCGTTTGATCAGTGAAGACATGCTCGATCGCATGCGCCCCGGGGCGGTGGTGGTGGATCTGGCCGTCGCTCAGGGCGGCAACTGCGCCGACACCGTTCCCTCCCAGACCGTGGATCGCAAGGGCGTGAAGTTGATCGGAGCCAATGACCTCCCCTGCTCCGTTCCCAACCACGCCAGCTTCCTTTACTCCAAAAATTTGCTGGCGCTGCTGCAGCCCATGCTTCAAGACAGCCAGCTCACCCTCGACCTTGAGGATGAGCTCATTGCCGGTTGCCTGATCAGTCAGGACGGCAACATCCGCCGCAGCGACGTTCTCACCCCAGGAGCCAACTGATGGAAACAAGCTTTGTGGAGTTCCTCTGGGTGCTGCTGCTCGGCAGCCTTCTGGGACTGGAACTGATCGGCAAGGTGCCACCCACCCTGCACACCCCCTTGATGAGTGGGGCCAATGCCATCTCCGGCATCACCGTGCTGGCCGCGCTCACCGCAATCATCCGCTCCGGGGACAACCTGGTGCTGCTGATTCTCGGGGCCGTCTCCCTGGGCTTTGCCCTTTTCAATGTGATCGGGGGCTTCCTGGTCACCGATCGCATGCTGGCCATGTTCAGCCGTAAGCCCGCCCGCAAGGAGAACCGCTGATGGATTTTCTCAAGTACGCCTTTGAACTGGTTGCCGTTCTGCTGCTCGCCCTGGGCATCAAGGGCTTGTCGAAAGTGCGCTCTGCCCGCAGTGCCAACCAGCTGGCCGCTGTGGCGATGGCCCTGGCTGTTCTGGGCCTTCTGATCAACTATCTCGGTACATCCGGTATTTCGGCCGCGGCCTGGACGTGGATCATCATCGGCACGCTGATCGGCGGCGTTCTCGGTGCCATTACGGCCCAGCGGGTTCCGATGACCTCCATGCCGGAAACGGTGGCCCTGTTCAACGGCTGTGGTGGCATGTCATCGCTGCTGGTGGCGCTTGCCGCAGCCTTCTTCCCGCTCCAGCTCGAGGCCTCGGGACTGGTGGCCGTGGTGTCCATCGTGATTTCCGTGTTCGTGGGTGCCATCACCTTCACGGGCTCGATCGTGGCCATGGCCAAGCTCCAGGGCTGGCTGTCCACGCCCGCCTGGATGCAGAGCAAGGCCCGTCACGTGGTCAACATCGCCCTTGCGGTGGCCTCTCTTGTGGCCGCCATCAAGCTGATCGCGGATGGAAACGGCACCCAGGGGCTGTGGCTGCTGGTGGTGGCCTCCGGTCTGCTGGGCATCGGCGTCACCCTGCCGATCGGTGGCGCAGACATGCCCGTGGTGATTTCGCTGTTGAACAGCTATTCCGGTGTGGCGGCTGCCGCTGCCGGTTTCGTGGTGGGCAGCCAGTTGCTGATCGTGGCGGGCGCCATGGTCGGTGCCGCTGGCCTGATCCTCACTCAGGTGATGTGCAATGGCATGAACCGTTCGCTGGTGTCGGTGCTCTTTGGTGGTGCTCTGGGCGCCAGTGCTGCTTCCGGAGGCGGTGGTGGTGAATACACCAACATCACCAGTTGCAGTGTGGAGGAATGTGCCCTCACCCTGGAGGCAGCTGAGCGGGTGGTGATCGTGCCCGGTTATGGCCTTGCCGTGGCTCAGGCCCAGCACACCCTGCGCGAGGTCACGCGCTCACTGGAGGCTGCTGGTATTCAGGTGGATTACGCCATTCACCCAGTGGCTGGTCGCATGCCGGGTCACATGAATGTGCTGCTTGCTGAGGCCGATGTGCCCTACGAGCAGCTCAAGGAGATGGACGTGATCAACCCCGAGTTCCCTGCCACCGATGTGGTGTTGGTGCTCGGCGCCAACGATGTGGTCAATCCCCAGGCGAAGAACGATCCCAGCTCGCCGCTCTACGGCATGCCCGTGCTCGATGTGCAGCAGGCCCGCACCGTGTTTGTCGTCAAGCGGGGCATGAGTGCTGGCTACTCCGGTATCAAGAACGACCTGTTCGACCTGGGCAACACCTCCATGGTTTTTGGTGATGCCAAGAAGGTGCTGGGCGACTTGCTGGGCGAGCTCAAAGAGCTCGGTGTCGGCAAGAAGTGATCCGCGCGACCTCATTCGGCTTTTGAAGGCATCACACGCGAATCCTCCAGACAACCCCCAGCTGTTGCAGCAGCTGGGGGTTGTTCCTTATCGGCAGCGTTTTCCCTGGATCGGTGGAGACCTTCAGACCCTGCGCGACACGCTCCGTCCGGTTGCGCTTCCTCCTGACCGTGGGGAACCGATTCCGATCGCTGTTCCTGCTCTGGCGAGTGGTGCCGCAGCCGCTGGTGAATTGCTGGCGTTTCTGGATCGCCCGCATCCCAGCGTCGACCTGCAAGGCGCACCTCCCCGAGCGCTGGTGCTGCTGTTGCACGGTCTTGGCGGCTCCAGTCGCCGTGAGGGTCTGAGGCGTCTTGGCATCACTCTCCAGAACAGCGGCTTCGCGGTGCTCAGGCTGAATCTGCGCGGAGCGGATCCCGGTCGCCATCTTGCTGGAGGCACCTACGCAGCTCGCTGCAACAGTGATCTTCTTCCGGTGATTCAACGCGCGCGGCAGTTGTGTGCTGCGTTGGCCCCATCAGCCAGGCCATTGCCCCTGTTTGGTGCTGGAGTGTCTCTGGGGGGCACCATGCTGCTCAATGCCTGCATGGCCAGCGCCGAGGAGAGAGCAACGCATGGCTGGGACGGCCATGCACCGCTGCTGGATGGTCTGTTCTGCGCCAGCAGTCCCTTGGATCTTGCCGCCTGCAGTGCCTCGATCGAACGTCCGCGCAATCGGGTGTATCAGCGTTGGCTTCTCAAGCGCCTTGTGCGCCAGACCCTGGCGGATCCCTTCGGCGTCAGTGCCCAAGAGCAGCAGCGACTCACCGGTGAACCCCCCCGGTCGATCCGTGCCTTTGATGAGGCGGTCACGGCACCGCGTTGGGGCTTCGCGTCTGTTGACGATTACTACGCCGGGGCTTCACCCCTGCCGCGTCTTCTCTCGGCATCACAGCCACTTCCGCCGACCTTGATCTTGCAGGCCCTTGATGATCCTTGGGTGCCAGCGACCTCTGCGCTCCAACTCCAAACCTCCGTGGTTGCTGATGGCTTGCCGTCGGGTCGACGTCGCCTTGCTGTGTTGTTGACGGCCCAGGGCGGCCACAACGGCTTTCATGGTGCCGGAGACAGTCTTCTTAAAGGGTGTTGGTCTGATCGCTTGGCTTGTGCCTGGTTCAGGCATGGGATTGAGACCTCCGGCATCAATTGAGCAATCGGTGGGCTGCTTTTGTGGAGGATTCTTACCCCGAGATTTTTCACTAGAAGTAATAGGCTTGATCGTGAGAACTTTGATACACAGCTCCACCGCATGTCGTCGCAATTCTCCAAAGTGCTTCAGGAATTGGTGTGGCGTCGTAGTGCACCAACTCAGGGAATCGTTGTCTGAGTAGGGCGGTGCCCCGCCAGGCGTTGTAGTGAGGAATGGCAGAGTTCACATGGTGGCAAACATGGGTAGACCCGATGCCATGGTGAAGCAGATTGAGCATGGGGCCATAGGGGCGATCAATCGTTTGCAGCGCGCCCTTCACCCAGCACCATGTTGTATTGGAGAAGTGGGGAATGTTCTGGTCCGTGTGCTGAAGCCAGGTGTAAGTGATGAGCCAAATATTAATCACTAGATATGGCAATCCATACACACATATCACACGTAGTGGAGACGATTGCATGGCGGCGATGATCAGAAAAGTGATCATTGCCAGGCAGCCGATGTTCGACCGCACCATCAACGTGCAAAATCTTTTAGGGAATAGGCTTCGCTTGCCATTTGAGAAAGGATGGCCGTTCCAGAAATGGGACGTGGGAAAGCCGTAGTCCTCCCCGCCAGTGGCTCCGAGAAGCAGATAGAGCGGCCAGCCGATCACCAAATGATTGAGGAGAGAGATAACCCCAAACAAGGTTGGATTCAGCGATCTTTTGAGTTGTTCTGTGATTCGACCTAGAACCGATGAGGCCCTCGGAGGGACGTGGGTTTCTCCTTGCTCAAGGTGATTGCAGTGGGCATGGTGAACGCTGTGGCTGCGCGCCCAGCTGTAGTAAGGCACTAGCAGTGCGCTGTGAAGCAGGAAGCCAACGACGCCCTCAATGCGTCGATTTGGGTGAAACGCGTTGTGGCCACATTCGTGGGCTAATACCCAACAGCCCATGGCAATGGTTCCGCAACCGATGGCGTACAGCGCCCACAGCGGAGTGGCCAGGAGAGTGAGGGGAATCTGGGTCCCAATCCCTAAAGCAGCAAGAGACAGGCCTGTCGACATGATCAGGCTCCCCCACGCTTTGATGGGGTTGAATTGCGTGAGCTCTGGCGGCAGGGCACTGAGCAGTTCTGCCTTGCTCGGATAGGTCGCTTGAGGGGAGCTGCGCTTGAAACGAGGTGTTGATGGGAGAGAAGTGGAGGTCGCCGTGGTTGCCGATACCAAAAGAATGCCTGCGATAAGCACCCCAAAGTGGCGCTTTAGATTTGCTTAAGACTCTAGTCGTTGGTTGAGCTGCTTCGTGACTTTTGGTTGTTGGGGCGTCGTTTGTTTGTGTGCCGATGGGAGTGAGTGGTTTTGAAATGGAGTGGTCTTGTAAATCCACTCTTCAACAGGTTGGTTGTTGATGATATGGCTGCGAATAATCGCCTCCATCTTGTCTACTGTGACGTCTGCGTACCAAATGCCCTCAGGCCAAACCACCAGAATTGGCCCACGTTCGCATACCCTCAGACAGTCAACTTTGCTGCGTAAAACGATTCCTTCTGGGCGCTGTTGACTGTCGAGCCCCAGGTCGCGCACGAGGCGTTTCAGCTCATCCCAGGTTTCCAGTCCTATGGCTGGATCGCAGCATTTCGCTTTGGAGGCTGTGGCGCAGAGCAGCAGGTGATGGCTGATCAAGCAGCCACCGCCGCCATCGACATCCGCTGAGTACCCCGGGCTACCTGCTCGCGCACGGCAAGGCGCGCCCATTGGTCCACGGCCAGCACATCATCCAGTTGGGGGTGGTCGACGCGATCGGGCTTGTGCCGTTCGCAGGCCGCTTCGATCAGAACGGGAATGTCGAGGAAATGGATGCGTTCCCCCAGGAACTGGGCCACGGCCTCCTCATTGGCTGCATTTAGCACCGCCGGCATGGTTCCACCAGCACGCCCTGCCGCGTAGGCCAGCTCCATGCAGGGATATTTGGCGGGATCGGGGCTTTTGAAGGTGAGTTGTCCCACCTGGGTGAGATCAAGGCGTTTCCAAGGCGTTTCCAACCGTGACGGCCAACTCATGCAATACAGAATCGGCAGCTTCATATCAGGCCAGCCCAGCTGGGCCAGCACCGAAGAATCCGCCAACTCGATCATGGAGTGGATGATGCTCTGAGGGTGGATCACGATTTCGATGTGGTCGTAATCCAGCCCGAAGAGGTAATGGGCTTCGATCACTTCCAGCCCCTTGTTCATCAAGGAGGCGGAATCCACAGTGATCTTGCGACCCATGCTCCAGTTGGGATGGGAGGTGGCATCGGCCACAGTGGCGTTTTCAAGGTCGGCTGCGGCCCAGTCACGGAAGGCGCCACCGGAGGCGGTGAGCTGGATGCGCCGCAGGCCTGGCGTGGGCACACCGGTGGAGAGGCGGGCGTTTTCAGCCCAGGGCGTTCCCTGCAGGCACTGGAAGATGGCCGAATGTTCAGAATCCGCAGGCAGCAGCCTGCTGCCGCTTTTCTTGAGCTCCGGCAGCACCACCGGACCGGCTGCGATCAAGGTTTCCTTGTTGGCCAGGGCCAGATCCTTGCCAGCGCGGACGGCTGCCAGGGTGGGCAACAGCCCGGCGCAGCCCACGATCCCGGTTACGACGAGGTCGGCTGTGTCCCAGGAGGCCGCCACATTCAGTCCGCTGGGACCACCAACGAGCTGAGGTTTGCATCGCGGCTGGTGTTCAGACGGCAGGGCCTGGAGGCGCTGCTCCAACTCTGGGAGCAGGGCTTCATCAGCCAGAGCCACCAGCTCGGGGCTGTGGCGTTGGATCTGCTCCACGAGCAAAGAGAGATTGCGGCCCGCCGAAAGGGCCACCACCCGGAACTGCTCTGGAAAGTCCTCAACGATGTCGAGGGTCTGTGTACCGATTGAGCCGGTGGAGCCCAGCACGCTGATGGCTTTCACACGGATCCCGGCAAGTGGAGCCATCCTCCCACTTTGATTCCGGAAGCTGGCAAACTTCCGCCGAGAGGGCTGGACAGCACGTTCATGGCGGCGGTGAGAAAAGAGCAGTGGAAGTCCGGTTTTGGGTTCGTGCTGGCGGCTGCGGGCAGTGCCGTGGGCCTTGGCAATCTCTGGGGGTTCGCCTACCGCGCATCCCAGGGAGGCGGTGGCAGTTTCGTGTTGCTTTATCTGCTGATCGTTGGGCTGATCTGCCTGCCCGTGCTGGTGGCGGAGATGGTGTTGGGCCGCAGTACAGGCAGCAGTCCTTTGCTGGCTCCCAGCAAAGCGGCTGGCAAGGCTTGGTGGCCGATGGGGTGGATGTTCATCGCGGCATCCTGCGGAATCCTGGCCTTCTACGCCGTGTTGATGGGATGGACGGGGCATACCCTCGTGCACGCCCTTCTGGTTGGTCTGCCTGAGAACAAGCAGGCTGCTGATGCGTTCTTCGCGTCCATCAGCGAGGGCAACAGTGCGCTGGCGGGTCAGGGAATCAGTCTCCTGCTCACCGCCCTTGTGGTGGCTGCCGGTGTTCAGGCGGGCATCGAACGGCTCTCGCGCTGGGCCCTGCCTCTGCTGCTGCTGCTGCTGATCGGTCTGGCGATCTGGGCCAGCACGCTTCCAGGCGCTGGCGAGGGTTACCGCACCTTCCTGCTCCGCTGGGATGGGGAGGAGCTGATGAACATCACCACCATCCGCAATGCCTTCAGCCAGGCTTTCTTCTCAATCGGTACGGGCATCGGCTCGATTCTTGCCTATTCGGCCTATCTGAATCGCAAGGCGCCACTGCCTCAGGAAGCCGTGGCTGTGGTGGGTCTGGATACAGCCGTGGGGCTGCTGGCCGGCATGCTCACCTTTCCTGTGGTGATCAGCTTCAACCTGGCAGATGTGGTGGGTGACTCCACGATCGGAGCCATCTTCATCGCCTTGCCCACCGGACTGGCCTCGATCGGCATCACCGGTCAGGTGGTGGCTGTGCTGTTTTTTGCTTTGGCCTATCTGGCGGCGATCACATCGTCGGTGTCTCTGTTGGAGGTGCCGGTGTCCTCCCTGATGGATCGCTTGAACTGGAGCCGCAGCAAGGCCACCTGGGTCAGTGCCGCTGTGATTTTTGTGCTCGGGATCCCCGCCAGCATGCGTACGGAGGTGCTGGGAACGATGGATGCCCTCTTCGGCGGCGTGCTGCTGATTGCTGGTGGTCTGCTCATCGCCGTGCTGATGGGTTGGGTCGTACCGAATCTGTTTTTGGAAGATCTCGAACAGAGTGACTCTTCACCCTTGCTCAGACGGGTGTTGATGTTCTGCCTGCAATGGATTTCCCCAGTGGTGATTGCTGCTGGCTTGCTGATCAGCACCGTGGATCTGCTGCGTAACTGGTTCGGCGCAGCCTGATTGGTGGGCAACCCGCTGGATTAAATCAGCCGGTTCAGTTGGACAGACGCCATGCGCACCTCCCTGAGAAAGAACACTGTTGCAAGCATCACCAGCACCATCGAGGTGATGAATAAAGGCACCACCACCAAGGTGAGATTCACCCTGGAAATCACACTGAGGAACATGGTGGCCACCATTCCTGCGATCAGCAGCGTGGCAGCGGTGAGCAGCTCGATCGAGCGGATCACCAGTTGCATTCGGCGCCTGGCCAGTCGTCGTTCCAATTCATCCACTGCACCGCCGGCATCGGCGGTCAGGCGCAACTGCTTGGCGCTATCGACGATCCTGGCCAGTCGTCCTGAAAGGACATTCATCAATGCGCCGATTCCCGCCAACAGGAACACCGGGGCAACAGACAGCTGGATTGCTTTGGAGAGGCTTTCCGGCTGCATGGGCTGTTGACGATTCAAATCCTCCTGAAGCTAGGTCTGATGACCGCTTGAATCCGGTAGACAGGTGCCCTGATGCAGGTCTTCCCATGCTCTGGCTCAAACGCTGGAACTTCATTGAGCGAGCTCGGCTGGAACGGGAGCTATGGGATGCCTTTGAAGCCAGGGAGAACCCAGAAGCCAAGATCACGGCATTGCAGGCCTGGATCGACAGTGCGGACCCTGCCGATCCCACGCTTGGCGACCAACGCTTTCGGCTTGAGGTGTGGACCACCACCCTCACGAGAATCCGCAAGATCGAAGCGCTGATGGCCAATCAGCAGCGCAAGCCCTGAGCTCTGCTGGTCAGCCCCGTCGCCACTCGGTGATTCCGCCCGGTTTGTCGATCAGTTCGATGCCCTGGGCGGTGAGCTCCTCCCGGATTCGATCCGCTTCCGCGAAATCCTTCGACTGTTTGGCCAACCGGCGAGCCTCAATCGCTGCTTCGATGACCTGGCTGTCGAGATCCGTCTCCGCCTCCTTGCCTGAGGGGCGCTCCAGCCGCAGCCCCAGAACCCCTGCGAGCTCCCTGAGCAGCAACCAGCGCTGTTGAAGCTCCTGGCCTTCCTCATCAGGGTGGTTTGGTGCGTCACCCCGATCCAAACGATTGGCTAGTGCTCTTAATGGACGGGCCAGGTCGAACAGCACCGCAAGCGCTCCGGAGCTGTTGAGGTCATCGTCCATGGCATCGCTGAAGCGCTGCCGGGCGCTGAGCAGCGTGTCGATGGCTGAGGGCTCCGATGCGAGAACGGCTCCGCCGTCCATGGGGTCTGAGGCACACCATCCCAGTGCTTCTGCATGGAGGTCCCCAAGGCTGAGTGCAGCGTTCAGCCCTTTCCAACCGGTCGTTGCGGCCTCCAGGGCCTCGGCGGTGAAATCGAGCGGTTTGCGGTAATGGGCCTGGAGCACAAAGAGCCGCAGGGTCATGGCCGACAGGCCACTTTCCAGCAGGGCGCGGATGGTGGTGAAGTTGCCGAGTGATTTGCTCATCTTTTCTCCTCCCACATTCACCATGCCGTTGTGCATCCACACGCGCGCCAGCTCCTGGCCGGTGGCTGCCTCGGATTGGGCGATCTCATTCTCGTGGTGTGGGAACACGAGATCGGCGCCCCCGAGGTGGATGTCAATGGTGTCGCCGAGCTCCTCGCGCACCATGGCGGAGCACTCGATGTGCCAGCCCGGCCGGCCTTCACCCCATGGTGAGGGGAAGCTGGGTTCACCGGCCTTGGCTCCCTTCCAGAGGGCGAAGTCGAAGGGGTGTTGCTTGCGCGCTTCTTCAGCATCGGCCACCCGCCCGTCCGCGTTGGTCTGTTGGTCGGCGAGGTCGCGGCCGCTGAGCTTGCCGTAGCCGGCGTGTTTCATCACCGCGAAGTACACATCTCCATCGGCGGAATAGGCAGCACCCTTCGCTTCCAGCTCAGCGATCAGGGACCGGATCCCTTCAAGGCAGCGGGTGGCTCGGGGCATGCGATCGGGACGCAGGATGCCGAGGGCATCCATGTCGGCATGAAACGCCTCGATGTTGCGCTCACTCACCACCTCCATCGACGAACCTTCCTCCGCAGCACGCTTGAGGATCTTGTCGTCGATGTCGGTGAAGTTCTGCACAAAGGTGACGGCGTAGCCACTCCAGATCAGATATCGGCGCAGCACGTCCCAATTGATGTAGCTGCGGGCATGGCCCAGGTGGCAGAGGTCGTAGACCGTCACGCCGCAGCAGTAGATGCTCACCTGCCCGTCCTTCAGGGGCTGAAACGGTTCCGTGCGGCGGGTAAGTGTGTTGGTGAACCGCAGGGACACAGGCATTCGGGATCTGCGGGCGAGGTTACGGCCTAACCGGTGAACCCCTGCGTGACGGCTATTTCGCTTCCATCCAATTGCTGCCGCAGCCGGTTTCGGCCACCAGGGGCACGCTCAGTTCCACGGCCTTCTCCATGGTGGAGACCACCAGAGCTTTCACGTTGTCCAAAGCAGAAGGCTCCACCTCCAGCACCAGTTCATCGTGCACCTGCAGCAACAGGCGAGCGGGTAGGGAGCGCTGCTGCAGAGCTGCCTGCAGCTGAATCATGGCCAGCTTGATGATGTCGGCACTCGAGCCTTGAATCGGTGCGTTGGCCGCGGCGCGCAGCTGCTGGGCTTCCATGCCACCGCGTCGGGCCACATCGAGATCGATCTCGAAGGGATCCTTGCCAAGCAGACGACCGAGACCGTTGCGGTCGAAGTGGAAGGGCCGGCGCCGGCCCAGGATCGTCTCCACATAGCCGCGGCTCAAGGCCAGGCGTTCCTGCAGTTCGAGGAAGGCGAACACCTTGGGATACCGCTCCCGGTATTTGCTCAGGAACTCTTTGGCCTCCGCTTGGCTCACCCCGGTTTCGCGGGCGAAGCGCTGGGCGCCCATGCCGTAAATCACCCCGAAATTGATCGTCTTGCCCAGCCGGCGTTCATCGGCGCTCACCTCGTCTTTCTCAAGCAGGAGCCGTGCGGTGAGGGCATGCACGTCGTCGCCATCGCGGTAGGCCTGCAGCAGCACCTCCTCCCCGGAGAGGTGCGTGAGGATGCGCAGCTCGATCTGGGAGTAGTCCGCACTGAGCAGGGTCCAGTGCTCCTGAGGCAGGAAGGCTTTGCGGATGCGACGGCTGTACTCGGTGCGAATGGGAATGTTCTGGAGGTTGGGATTGCTGCTGCTGAGCCGTCCGGTGGCTGTCACAGCTTGGTTGAAATCCGTATGCACGCGGCCGGTTTCAGCCTCCACCAACTGGGGCAGCGCATCCACGTAAGTGCTTTTGAGTTTGCTCAGCACCCGATGCTCCAACACCAGCGGCACCACCGGATGGTCGTCAGCGAGCTTGTCCAGCACCGTGGCATCGGTGCTGTAGCCCGTTTTGGTGCGGCGTGATTTCTTGCGGTCAAGCCCCAGCGTTTCGAAGAGCAGCTCTCCCAGTTGTTTGGGAGATGCCAGGTTGAAGTCCACGCCTGCCGCTTGTTTGGCATCAGCTTCAAGCCGCGTCAGGGTCTCGCCCATCTCCTTGGAGAGAGTGTCGAGATAGGCGAGATCAATGCGGATGCCGGTGGCCTCCATCAAGGCCAGCACAGGCTCCAGCGGCAGTTCCACCTGATCGAGCAATTGGGTCAGCTGCTGGCTACTGGCCTGGAGCTTCTGGCGCAGATCAATCGCCAGCCTGCGGGTGAGGTGCACATCCATGGCGCAGTAGAGCGCTGCCTGATCGCTGGGAACCTCGGCAAAGCAGCTGGCCTTGCCGTCCTTGGCCTTGCCCACCAGGTCACTGAACACGGTGGGAGTGATGCCGTAGTCCCGCTCGGCCATCACATCGAGGCTGTGTTTGGCCGCGGCATCGCGGAGGTAATCCGCCAGCAGGGTGTCCATCACCACGCCGCCGAGAACCAAGCCGTGACGCAGCAGGATCAGGCGGTCGTATTTGGCGTTCTGCAGCGCTTTGGGATGACTAGGGCTGCTCAACCAGGGGGCGAGCTGCTCCAACACGACCTCCAGCGGCAGCTGGGCAAGCGCGGGATCTGTGTGTCCCACTGGGATGTAAGCCAGATCGTTGAGTCCGGCCCCCCAGCACACGCCAAGGCCCACCAGTTGGGCTTTGAAGGGGTTCAGATCGGTGGTTTCGGTGTCTACGGCCACCGGCTCCGATGGGTTGGTGCATCCCATCAGCTGCTGCATCAAGCCCTGCAGTTGATCCTGTGTGCTGATCACCTGCGGCGCGAGTTGGGGCAGGCTGGATGGGGCGATCTCCTGCGCAGGCGCTGAATGCGCAGGTGCTGGATCCGTGCCTGCAGCGGCGGCTTTGGATGTTGATTCTTTGCTGCTTGCAGCCTCCAGCAGATGGGCGTTCGCCGTCAGTCCGCCGCTGGAGAAGGTGGCCACGAAGCTAGGGATCTGGCGGACCAGGCTGTTGAGCTCCAGGTCCTGAAGCTGCTCCTCCAGACCTTCACCATCCACCGGTCCCAGCTCCAGGACAGGCTCCTCAGGCAGGGGGATGTCGATGAGGATTTCAGCGAGATGGCGGGAGAGGTAAGCGTTGTCGCGATCGGCGCTGAGCTTCCCCTTGAGCGCACCTTTCACGGCACCGCGGCTGGCCTTGGGCCCCTCGGCCTCGACCTCCTCCAGCACGCGATACACGCCATCGAGGTCGTTGTTTTCCTTGAGCAGATTGATGGCCGTTTTGGGACCGACCCCCTTCACGCCAGGGATGTTGTCGGAGCTGTCGCCAGTGAGGGCCTTGAGGTCCACCACCTTGTTGGGCATCACGCCCAGCTTGGCCACCACGCCGGCTTCGTCGATCAGGGTCGGTCCGCTGCTCTTGGCATACGGTCCGCCCCCCATGTAAAGCACGGCAATGTCCCGCTGGTCATCCACCAGCTGGAAAAGGTCCCGATCCCCGCTGAGAATGCGCACGCGCCAGCCCGAGTCGGCAGCACGATTGGCCAGGGTCCCCAGCACGTCATCGGCTTCGTATCCAGGCGCCAGACAGAGAGGAAGTTTCAGGCGTTCGCGCAGGATCGTTTGCAGTTGATCCAAGTCTTGGAAGAACACCTCAGGAGCCACATCGCGATGGGCTTTGTAATTGGCATCGGCTTGATGGCGAAAGGTGGGTTCAGCGGTGTCGAAGGCGATGGCCACCCCTTCCGGTTTCAGGCCTTTGCTGTTGTCGAGCAGGGCTTTGAGAAAGCCGTAGGTCACGCTGGTCGGCCGGCCGTCTTTCGTGGCCAATCCACCCTCACCGCCTTTGCTGAACGCATAGAAACTGCGAAAGGCCAGGGAGTGGCCATCCACTAGCAACAGCAGGGGTTTCTCGAGGGTTTCAGGCATGGAGTCGGGCAGGTCGGATCTCGATCAGTCGCGCTTCTTCGCCCAGGGCGGAAGGTCGATGAACACCTTGGAGCCGGGTTTCACCCCCGAGAGAATCGCACTCTGGCCGCCGCTGCTGGAGCCCAGTTCCACCGGTTGGAAGCGGGGCTGGTCATCCTTACCTACGAGCAGAACGCCGGGTTGGCCGTTTTCGGTCACGATCGCCACGTTGGGAACCAGGGTGCTCTCTGCGGTCCGACCCGTTTGGAAATCCACGTCCACCGTCATGCCGATGCGCAGGGTTGGGGGTGGATCGATCAGGGTGAGCTCCACCTCAAAGGAAATCACGTTGTCGGTTTTCTCGGCCCGCGGAGCGATATCTCTCACCCGGGCAGGGAAGCGCTGATCGGGGAAGGCATCCACACGCACCGTGGCGTCTTGGCCGATCCGGATGCGGCCGATGTCGCTTTCGGGCACTTTCGCCGCCACTTCCAGGCCCTCGGAGAGCTCAACGATGGAGGAACTGGTGGCTCCGGCATTCGCTGAAGCGGTGGTGGTGGGAGTCACGAAAGCACCCGGTTCAGCGAACCGTTCGGTGATCACACCGCTGAAGGGTGCTCTGATCAGGAGTTCGTTCCCTTCCACATCGCGCTGCTGAATGCGTTCCCTGGCTGCCGTGAGCGCTTCCTTGCTGCTCAGGAAGGCTGCGCGGTAGCCATCCAGATCCGACGCACTGATGGCTCCGCTGTTTTCGAGTTTTTGATAACGGATGTAGTCGGCCCGTTTCGCCTCGAAGTCCGCCCGGGCCTGACGTTCGAGGGCCGAGAGCTCATCCATGCGATCGGTGAAGTCTCCGCTGTCCATGCGGGCCAGCACCTGCCCTTTCGTGACCGCATCGCCTTCATCCACATACAGGGCATCCAGTAGGCCTTGACGCTTGGGGCTCACATTCACGCGCCGGATGGGCTCCAATTCACCACTGGCAGTAATCACTCCCGGAAGGGTCCCTCGTTCAGCGGTGGCGGTGTAGTCCGCCAGTTGGCGCCGTCCTGTGCCGGCTCCACGGCTCCAGATCAGGGCCCCGCCACCGACGACCAGAACGACAGCTGCAGCAGCCATCAGGCGTTGTCGTCGCCGTTTGATGCCGCTGAGGCGGGTGAGCGGCCTGAGGGCTGCGTGCGTGGCCCCGGCGGAGGTCTCGCTCTTCTGGCTGCCCATGGCCCCTGAACATGTTTCGTTACGCAGTCTCGCGCGTAGGCGGCGCAACCGTGTAAGCCGCAGCCCTGCCGATAGATTCGCCGGCATGCTTAAAGCCGGAATCGTCGGGTTGCCCAACGTGGGCAAATCCACTCTGTTCAATGCCCTGGTGGCCAACGCGCAGGCGCAGGCGGCCAACTTTCCGTTCTGCACCATCGAGCCCAATGTCGGCACGGTGGCCGTCCCGGATTCCAGGTTGGAGCTGCTGTCTGATCTCAGCAGCAGTGCGGAGATCATCCCCACGCGGATGGAGTTCGTTGACATCGCCGGGCTCGTGAAGGGCGCCAGCCAGGGGGAGGGACTGGGCAACAAATTCCTCGCCAACATCCGGGAGGTGGACGCAATCGTTCACGTGATCCGCTGTTTTGAAGACGACGACGTCATTCACGTGTCCGGTGCGGTGGGCCCGGCCCGGGATGCGGAGGTGATCAACCTTGAACTGGGTCTGGCGGACCTGTCGCAGCTCGAGAAGCGGCGGGAGCGCCTCAAGAAACAGGTGCGCACCAGCAAGGAAGCTCAGGTTGAAGATGCTGCTCTCGAACGCATTCAAGCGGTGCTTGAGCAAGGAGGTGCCGCCCGCAGTGTGGAGCTCAGCGATGAGGAGGCGCTGATGCTGAAACCCCTGGGCCTGCTCACTGCCAAGCCGATCATCTACGCCACCAACGTGAGCGAAGACGATCTGGCGGGCGGCAATGCGTTCTGTGAGGAGATTGTGGCGCTGGCGGCCAAGGAGGGTGCCGAAACCGTGCGCATTTCAGCCCAAGTGGAGGCCGAACTGATCGAGCTCGGGGATGAGGAGCGACAGGACTACCTCGATGGCCTGGGCGTGAACGAAGGGGGATTGCAAAGCCTGATCCGGGCGACCTATCAGCTCTTGGGGCTTCGCACCTACTTCACCACCGGGGAAAAGGAAACCCGCGCTTGGACCTTCAAGGCCGGGATGACCGCACCGCAGGCTGCAGGTGTGATTCACACCGATTTTGAAAGGGGTTTCATTCGTGCTCAGACGATCAGCACCGACAAACTGCTGGAGGCCGGTTCTCTCGTTGAGGCGCGCAATAAAGGTTGGCTGCGCAGTGAAGGGAAGGAGTACCTAGTGGAGGAGGGAGATGTGATGGAATTCCTCTTCAACGTGTGATCACGTTCAACCTTTTCGTCACAGCGCATCGAGGGCTTTCATCGCTGGGATGAAGTCAGGGCTGTTCTGATCGAAGTCGTCGCAGGTTTTGTTCATGGCTTCGCTGGTGAGGGCCACCACCCGGATGGCTTGGGGCGATTTCAACCATTCAGCCTGCTGCTGCCAACCGTTGCTTTGGATGCCGCTCTGCACAATCGCTTGCGCCCTCTGCCGGCTGTAGCCAGCGTGCAGCACCTTGCATTCGGCATAGGCCGCCAGTCCCACCAGAGCCTGGCGGGTGTCGCTGTCGGCGGCCTGCACGGGGTGAGCAAGCTCCCCGATGCTGCAGGCCAGCAGCGCGAGTGCGCTCGAAGCCCCCGCCAGGATTTGCACGGTTGCGCGAGAGAACGCCATGGCTGTGGCAAGACTGGCGGCAGTTTATGGATCTCGCCGATCCCTCATGCCATGGACGTGGATGCGATCGGTTACACCGCTGCAGCCCTCACCACGATCAGTTTCTTCCCTCAGGCGATCAAAACCCTGCGTCTGGATGACACGCGATCCATTTCGCTTTCGATGTATGGCTTGTTCACTACTGGTGTGGCGATCTGGGGACTGTTCGGTTGCCTCACGGGGAATGGTCCTTTGATCGTGGCCAATGGCCTCACATTCATTCCGGCGGCCTTCGTGCTGCAGAAGAAGATCCGCCATCGCCTCCTGCGCGGCGAGCGTTAATACACGGCCCCGAAGGCTTCGCCTTCCGCGCTGCGAACACCAAGTTCCTGCCGCCATTGGCGCAGGGGCTTGTCCCAGGCCTCTTCCCAGCGCTGCAGCACCAGGGGCTTCGCCTCCAGTCCGATGCGGTTGCCGAAGGCAATGCTCCGGCTCACGCTGGCCAGGTTGGCCGGGGCGAAGCGGAAGGCGCGGAAGGACGCCAGGGTATTGATGAGCACGTAGGCGGGAAAGCCGATCTGCGTCGCTGTGATCGCCAACACGCCCGACTCACCAGCGCTTTGGGTGTTGAACCCGCCGATCACGTGATGAAGGTCGTGGGTGGTGGCGATTCGCTGGGTCAGCCAGAGCGCTTCACTGCTGGTGTCCCGTGGGCGAAAAAAGTCGGGGTCGTAATTGAGCTTGCGGATCATGCCTGCGTAGGCCCGGCCCAGGCTTCCCTCTGGAAGCGCCTCCAGCGCAGCAAGATCGGGCTGGAAGGGTGGGTAGCGCTGCTCGATCATCTCCGCACCTCCCGGCAAGGCCTTGAAGCGCTCTAGGCAGACGACCATCGCCTCGCTGTCGATGAAGTTGTCGACCAAATCGCCGACGCTCTGGAGGCCACCTTCACTGACGGCCATCTCACGGATGATCGCGAGATTCCTAACGGAGCGAAGCAGTTCTCGGGCTCGAGACATCGTTGGGCTTCTCCAGGGGAATGGCGCTCAACCCTGGTGTATAGCGGGGCCTTACCGCTTTGAGCAGCGGCACCATCAGAAGGCACACCGAAGCCATCAGGATCCAGAGCAGCAGGCCATGCCCCTGCCGATCGAGCAGGAACCCCGCCATCAGTGGAGCTCCAGTGGCGCTGATGGCAAAACACTGGGAAAACAGCGCCATTGCCAGCCCGCGATGCTGAAGGGGCGTTTCCTCCACCATCGCTTCAGCGGCGGTGGGAAGGAAGGCGGCTTCCCCGAAGGCAATCGGCAGCATGGCCAGCGCAATCAGGGCGATTCCACCACTCCAGAGAGCGGAGGCGGCCAACAAAAGGCACCCCAACACAAACCCTCCAAGCCCCATTCCCAGCCCAAAGCGCAGGCTGCGACGGGCTACCCAGTTGCCAACGGGCCATTGCAGTGTCACCAGTAGTGCCAGCTGCAGGGCAATCAGTGCGCCGCTCCAGGCTTCACTCAGGGGTGCTCTGGCCATGCCGCCGCGCACCAGATCGAGGGGGAGGGCGCTCTGCATGAGCGCAATGATCCCGGTGGCCACAATGCTCACCGCCAGTACTGGTGCTAGTGGGGGCAACCAATGCCAGCCTTCTGAAGCCGCATCCTTGTCGGCTGGGTCTTCTACGGCTGGATGCAGCAGGGCGGCCCGGCCATCCGGAAGGGGGCGCAGGCTGAGCACTACCAGCATCAGGATCACCGCTGCCGCCTCCACCAGATACACCGCACGGATCAGCCCTAAGGCGGTCACCACCGCACCCATCAAGGCTCCGACGGCGACGCCGAGGGCGTCGGCACTGCGCGCGAGGGCATAGCCACGGCTGGAGTTGAATCCTGTGCAGCTGAGGGGAACGGCTAGCTCAATCGCTGGGAAATACAACCCCGCTGCAACACCGATCAGTAGCTGGCCGGCGAGGTATCCGTTGAACCCCTGGGCCTGGAACAGCACCAGATCAGCGAGAAAGGCCAGCACGGCTGCTGCACGCACAGGCCAGGAGCAGGACAGGCCCCGATCGAGCAGCACACCACTCATCAACCGTGCTGCTGTGCCGATCAGTGCAGAAGCGGCGAGTCCCTGACCAACCTGACTGGCGGTGAAGCTGGCCTGATGGAACACCATCGGCGTCATGTAGATCACCCCTCCCGCACCGAGGGACGCCAGTAGACGGATGGAGGCCACTTCCTGCAGAGATGCGGGAAACTGGTTCCACCAGTGAATTGGCCTTGGCCTTGGGAGGACGCTTAACAGGACGAAGGGTGGCCGCAGGATTCTTGAGCAGTCTGCTGCTCTGCGCTGCCTCTCCGCGACTCGCACAGGCAGCCGGTGAGCTGGAGGTTCGTCTGGATGGGATGGCCTTACCGATTTCCATCGACGATCTCAGTGCCTGGGTTCGCAGTGGTGGAGAGCGTTCTTCTGAGTTGGGCGTTTGGTTCAACCTGCTTGAGGAACAAAGCAGGTCAGGGGTGATCGATCTGCTGCAGGCGCCTCTTATTAACGACAGCAGCATGACGCGGCAGATCCTCAAGAGCTGGGCAGGGCGGCAGCTGTTGGATCAGGTGGGTGATCTGGTGCAGGTGGATGATGAAACAACAGGTCTGACGGTTCAGACCACCCTCGAGCAGCTTCTGGAGCAGCGCCCGGAGGTGACCACGCTTGAGTTGCTGGAGGCTCTCCCGGCCAAGAAGGTCCGTCTCGATCTCGATGCTCTGCTGGAGGTGGCCGCCAGTTGGCGCCTGCAGCTCGAACGTCAGCAGCTGCTGGTGGAGCGCTTGGGACGCCAGCCAGTGTCCCTGCAACGCCTTAAACAATCCACTGAATCGGCAGCGTCCGCCGATGGGTCGCTCGAACGCTTGGCGTTGCCGGTGCCCCATCGCGAGCGGGCTCTTCAGCTGCAGCTTTGGCTGCCAGAGGCATCGATGGAACGAGAACGTCGCTCCTGGTTGGTGCTGATGCCGGGGTTGGGCGGAAGCCCTGATCACTTCGGTTGGTTAGGGCGTGCTCTCAGCCGCAACGGTTGGCCTGTGGTTGTGTTGGAGCACCCAGGAAGTGATGCGGTCGCCGTGCAGGCCCTCTTGGAGGGGCGGCGTCCGCCGCCGGGCGCCGAAGTGCTTCCAGAACGTCTGCGCGATTTGCAGGAGGTGCTCTTGGCTCAGGAGAGGGGAGAGCTTCCGCTTTCGGGGGATCAACTGGTGCTTGTGGGTCACTCTCTCGGTGCTCTAACGGCTCTGCTTGCCAGTGGAGCCCAGCCAGAGCCGGGACTGGGACGACGCTGCAAGAAGGTGATGGATGACCTGCCGCTCAGCAATCTCTCTCGCCTGTTGCAATGCCAGATCCAGGATGTGGCGCTGCCAGCCTCGACTCCGCCAGCTTCCCTGGCGGGGGTGGTGGGTCTCAACAGCTTCGGCAGCCTGCTCTGGCCGCGGCGCTTGCCTGTTGCCAGCGATATTCCCGTGTTGCTCAGCGGTGGCTCTTTGGATTTGATCACACCTCCACTCAGCGAACAGCTGGGTCTGCTGCGGGCATTGCCGTCCAATCCGGGCACGCGCGCTGTGCTGGTGGAGGGTGCTAGTCATTTTTCACCGGTGCGTGTCGAGGGACAACGCGGTGGCGAGGGGGAGGATCTCTTCCAGCTCGGCGAGGAGTTCGTTGGCGTGCAGCCGCTTCAGGTTCAGGCTCTGCTGGAACAGGAAATTTTGCGTTTTCTCGAAGCCTTGGAAACCGGTCGCCGGGTGACGACCGCAGACGCAGACGCGGAACATGTCCAGGTGGGGGCCCTGCATCTCTATCGCTTAAATCAAGCGGGAGCAGCGCGTCTGTTGGATTGAAGCCTTGAACATCTGGCCTGCAGCTGGGCCAGCTTCATTTCCAGGATCGGCAGGGACTGGCTATCCCGCAGTCTGTAAATCCCCAGAGGACTCAGGTCTGACTGTTGGGCATCGGGGGTCAGGCGTGGTGCAGGACCCTTGAGGTGGTCATAAATCAGGCAGGCCATGTCGAACGCTTCGGCTTCCGACAGTCGGGGGCGTTGCATTGTTGACCAGGTGGATCTGCCGGAATGGTGCAGGGGAGTCCTACCCCCTGATGCAAGCCGGTGGTGAGGCTTCGCTGAGAGTTCGCTGATTGATGGGCAGCCGTTCTTGCTGCCTCAATAACGCACCCGAGGATCCAGAAGTGCCACCAGCAGATCCACCGCCACACTCACTAACACCACCAAGGAGGCCACCACCACCACGATTCCTTGCACAACGGGGTAGTCGCGTTGGTTGATGCTTTCCTGAAGACGCAAGGCGATCCCTGGCCAGGAGAACGTCACTTCGATCAACAGCGCTCCACCGATCAACGACGCCACGGTGATGCCAGCGATGGTGAGCACGGGGAGTAGGGCATTGGGCAGCGCGTGCCGCAGCACCACCTGCGTCTCATTCAGTCCGCGGCTGCGAGCCGCTTCCACGTAATCGGAACGCAGGCTGCGATTGAGATTCAGGCGCAAGGCATTGGTGAACACACCGCTCAAGAGCAGTCCCAACGTGCAGGCAGGAAGCACCAGGTGGCGCAAGCTTCCTTGCAGAGCTCGCCAATCACCGCTGAGCAGGCTGTCGGCAATCAGAAAGCCGCTTCCTTCTGGCGGAACCATCCCCGGTGGAAAACGCCCACCCACCGGTAACCAGCCGAGCATCACGGCAAACAGAAGCTGGGCCAGCATCGCCACCCAAAACGGCGGCAGGGCGTAGGTGCCGATCCCGTAAAAACGGCCAGCAAGATCCAGGCGTCCTTCCGATCGGGCGATGGCGGTGAATCCCACGGCGAGTCCGACCACCGCCGCCACCACCAAGGCGGTGACACTGAGCTCCAAGCTGGCGGGGAGGGCTCGGCCGATGATCCCGGTGACTGGGTTTTCATCGATCAGCGACAAGCCCAGATCGCCATGCACAAGGTCCCAGAGGAACTTGAGGTACTGCTTGCCCAGGGATTGATCGAGGCCGAGTTGGGCGCGGAGTTCAGCTTTGACCTCCTCAGGTGCGCGGCTGCCCAGAACCGCATCCACAGGATCGCCAGGGGCGACCCTCAGGAGCAGGAACACGAGGGTGGAGATCAGCCAAAGCATTACTGGCGCCAGCGCCAGGCGCGTGCTGACGTAACGCAGCAGTTCGCGTCCGCGACTCATCGGCGCACCTCCTTGAGTTGGGCCAGCTTGACCTGACCGTTGCCGTCGAATTCCGGGGTGGCGAGGCTGGTCTGGCTCCAGGCCCGGGCTGTGACCAGCCAAACGGGGATGTAGGCCGAGCCTTGAGCGGCCATCGCTTCGATGGCTTCGAGCTCATCCAAACGCTTGCGGCCCCGGTTGCGATCGGACTGTTGCAAGGCGCGATCGAGTCCCGGTGTCGTCCAGAAACTGCCGCTCTTCGCCGCTTCACCGCGTTCGCAGATGAATCCTTTCGAGGCCTTGCAGCTCAGCAGCGGGGAGAGGTAAGCCTCAGGATCCGGATAAGGCCCCCGCCAATCGAGCATCACTGCTGCAAAGGTTCCATCCCCCAGCTGGCGATACACGGTGGTTGATTCCATGCCGTTGAGGTCCAGAGTCAGGCAGTCGGGGAGGTCGCGCTGCAGCTGCGCTTGCCAGATCAGGGCCATCAGGCGGTCCGCCGGCACATTGGAGCGATAGGTGAAGGGAACAGAGAGCACCCGTCCGTTGCAGTAGCCGGCGTTCTGCAGCAAGGTTCGAGCCTTGGCGATGTTGAGGCTGGGCCAAGGATCACCCTCCCCCCCTTCCAGACCGGGCGGAACGAGCGAGCGCAAAGGTGGTCGCAGGCCGTGGCTCACCCTTTGGCTGATGAGGTCGCGGTCGAGGCTGAGGGCCATGGCCCTACGCACCCGAGGATCCTGGAACGGTGGGGCGTTGCTCAGCAGGGTGACGTATCCGATCACCAAGGCCGGACCTTTGCCCTCGCGCAGCATCCCCTTGTCGGCCAGGCGATTCAAGGCCAGGCGCTGATCTTCGTCGATGGCATCGGAGAGAAGCACATCGACCTCACCGCTGCTCATGGCGCCGAACAGTGCCGTGGAATTGCTCAGGTAGATCATTTCGAGCCCCGCATTGCGCGGTTGCTCTCCCCAGTACTGGTCGAAGGGCTCCAGGCGCTGCTCAACCGCTCTGAAATGGGTCAGGCGGTACGGCCCGGTGCCGACAAAGCGGTCGTTGAGAGCGCGATTCTCGTAATCCCTGTAAGCGGTGGGGGACACCGGCGTGAGATTTGTGGAGGTCAGCAGGTTCACCAGGGAGGTGGACGGGCGGCTGAGCTGAAGGCGCAGCAGGAATGGTTCCAGGGTCTCCACCGCGGTGATGCGTCCGCCCACGATGTAATTCAGACGTCCGATGCGCAGAAACCGGCGCAGGCTGAAGGCCATCGCTTCAGCGTCGAAGCGGGTGCCGTCGTGGAAGAGAACATCCTCACGCAGCGGAATCGTGATGGTGCGTCCGTCAGCGCTGATGTCAGGCAGGGCTGAGGCCAGGGATGGTTGCAGATCACCGCTGGCTGAGCGCTTGTAGAGGGTGTCTCCGATGGCACTCAGCAGCTGCAGAGCTCCGAAGGTGTTGGCTCGAGCTGGATCAAGGGCACTGATCCGCCCCGCGCTGGCCACGATGAGGCGGTCGCTGGTGCGGCTGGGCTGACAGGCCGTCTGGCCGAAACAGAGCGCCAGGGTCCCAATGAGGGTCAGGGAGCCCTTGATCCAAGGAAACGCGGTGGGGCCGCGGCCTGTCGTGCTCGATTCGCTCACGCCTGGGAGTTCAGACCCAGCCATTCAAAAGCCCTGAGGCCTCAATCGGCACGGGATTCACTGTGAATCTGATCGAGAGGCACCTCGAACACGGGCGACCCTTTTGGTTCCAGAGGCCATTGGCGCACCCAGCAGCGATCGTGATCGCCATCGATGCCAATCACCTGAAACAACCCGTTATTGCTGTGAAGCCGGATGCAGTCGCCCTGGTGAAGGCTCATGACGGATCTTGATACGAGCTGGTCGCAGCGTTGCCCGAGCAGGACGGAGGTTTCGTTCGGCATGAACGGTTTGCAGCACAGATCTGCGAATGCAGACCCGCTCTGTGATGGTTCTTACGACTCTGCCCTATGCCGGGGGGTGTTCGCCAGGGCTCAGAGGCAACCCAGGTGGGAGGCCAGGAGGCGAACTTCCGGCAGGGCCGTGATCGCGCTCAATGCCTTCTGCATTGCACCGCTGCTCACTTCATGGGTGATGACAACGATCTCAGCGCCTTCATCGCAGGCATCGAACTGCACGATCGACTGGATGGAGACCTCCTGGTCTCCAAAGCAGCTGCCGATTCGGCCGATCACCCCGGGGGCGTCATCCGTGTTGAATCGCACATAATTCCGCTGGCGGATCTCGCCTCCCTGCACCAGGCGGCATGCACGCCAACTGCTGGCTGCCAGAAGCGGGTCGAGGCCGCCAGGCGCGGCATTGAGTTGGCGGATTCCAGCGATGTTGAGAATGTCGGCCACCACCGCCGATGCGGTTGGCCCTGATCCGGCGCCAGGTCCGTAGAACATCACCCGACCCACCGGGTCTCCCTCGACGAGAATGGCGTTGTTGACCCCGTGAACCCCTGCCAGGGGATGGTCTTTCGGGACCAGAGTGGGTTGCACGCGTACGGCTAGAGGCAGCGCCGGTGAAGCATCGCTCGTGGTTTCAATCCGCTCAGCAATGGCCAGGAGCTTGACGCCGTATCCGAGCTGCGTGGCGTAATCCACATCCTTGCTCTGCAGGTTGCTGATCCCGCTGGTTGGGATGGCGTCGCGATCGATCGGTCCACCGAAGGCCAGGCCCGAGAGAATGGCAATCTTGTCTGCGGCATCGTGGCCTTCGACGTCCGCGGCAGGATCGGCTTCGGCGTAGCCGAGATCCTGAGCGTCCTTGAGAACGGCGTAGTAATCAGCCCCCTCATCAGCCATGCGGCTGAGGATGTAGTTGGTCGTGCCGTTGATGATCCCGCTCACCCGGTTGATCCTGTTGCTGCCCAGGGACTGCTTGAGCGGTTCGATGATCGGAATGCCACCGCCAACAGCGGCTTCGATCAGCACGTACACCCCGGCTGCAGCGGCGGCGGAAGCGATCTCCACGCCATGGCGGGCGATCACGGCTTTATTCGCGGTCACCACCGACTTGCCCGCAGCGATCGCGCGCATGATCAGGGTGCGGGCTGGCTCAATCCCGCCCATCACCTCCACCACCACCTGAACCTCGGGGTCGTCCACCACGGCCTCCGGATCGGTGGTCAACCTTTCTTGGGGGATGGCGACTGGACGGGAACGGTTGAGATCGCGCACGGCGACGCGAACGAGGTCCAGCTCGGCGATGAGTGGGTGACGGCCCTCAGGACTCGTGAGAATGCTGGCGACACCGGCGCCGACGGTTCCGAGGCCGAGCAGGCCAATGCCGATCCTTGTCGCCATGGGGCGGGTCCGTTAACTGCGGTGAACTCCCGACTTTAGGCAGCGGTCGAACCGGATCCGGTCGTCAGGGCTGCGGCCTGAGCTTGCATGGTGCGCAGGATGTTCAGAAAACCGTTGGCGCGTGATGGCGTCAGGCTGGCCTGAAGTCCGGTGGCGGCGATCACGCCTGGGTCCACAGCCATCACCTCGGCTGGGGTGAGATCCGTCAACCCCTTGATTAGAAGGGCCAGAAGTCCTTTGGTGATCAGGGCATCCGAGTCACCCTGCCAGCGAAGGCGTCCATCGACCAAGTCGGAGGCGATGAACACCTGAGAGACACATCCCTTCACCTTGCGCTCCTCGGTTTGAAGCTCGGCGGGCATGGCCGGAAGTTTTTTGGCCAGCCAAAGCACGTATTCGTAACGCTTGCGTGGGTCTTGCGTGCCACTTAGGCGCTCGGTGAGCTGATCCAGGGCTGCGCTGCCATAGCGGGTCGACGCGTTGCCTTGGTCTGCCATGGCCGAGTCAGTGATCGCGATCGTGGCCTCGAACCTTAGCCATCGTGCGCACCAAGCCAAGCAAAGCCGGTGCGGACAGCCAGGCGATCCAGGGAAGAGGCTTTGGGGTCTCAACCACCTCGTCGAGATTCACGACGCCCTGTTGAAGCGGAAGGGTGAGGTAATCGCGGTGACCGGGCCCCCCGTCCACCTGAAGGTCAACCAATCCATCCTCCAGTGCCGAGAGTTGAAGCTGGAGGCGCCCGTCGGCGTCGATCGTGCCCAGTTCTTCGCCAGCGCTGCCGTCAGCCTGAAGCAACCTCACAACAGCCCCTTCCACGGGCTCTCCTGTCGAGAAACTGCTGGTTAACTCGAGCTGTCCATCGAGGTAGCGCAAGCTGCTTTCCACCCCGTGGGCATCAGCTGATGGCTGGTGGATCACTCCGGAGATCAAGGCGATGGCGGAGAGTGCAACAAGGCGTGGCCACACGGGCATGGGCTTCCGGGACTCGGGACCCCATCCTGCGGCTGATGCGGGCCTGAGGCCAGAGGGGGGCTCAGGATTGGTGCGCAACAGCGCGGAACATGTGCCCCATGGAATCCAGCATCAACCCCACCGCCTGAGGCTGATCGCTGCCTCGCTCGCTGAGTTCACGGGCAATCACCCTCTGGGCAAGGGTCAGATGTTGCGGGTCTGATGAATCCTGCAGGCGCCGCGCCGGGCTGATCGGAGTGTTTGGATTCACCAGCTTGCCTTGGGATCTCACCCTCCGACCCTACAAACGCCCTGTTCAGTCGCCCATCCATCAAAGGGGCGATCCCAGGGATCCCGGGGCAAAGCGTCTCGGCTGATGCAGGCTCCTGGAAGCACCACCAAGGCCGGCACCTCGCACCAGAGTGGCTGGGCCCTGAGGCGGTCGTAGTAGCCCCCGCCGTAGCCAAGGCGAATGCCGTCTCGGTCAACGGCAAGGGCTGGAACCAGCAGCAGATCCAGCTCATCAGCCGTGAGTGGGGGATGGTTGAGAGGAGCAGGAATCCCGCACCCGTCAGGGATTAAGGGTTCAGGTCCCCAGGGGTGATAGCTGAGATGACCCTGGCCATCGGCAGCCGGCAGGGCCAGCTTCAACGTCAGTTCCTCCTCAAGGCGGGGGCGCAGCACCGTGAGGTTCACTTCCCCCGGGAGGGGCCAGTACAGACCGAGATGTCCCTGGAATGGACGCTGCGCATGCCGCTCGCGGATCTCGGCGAGAACCTGTTGGGCGATGACGGCGTGCAGCGTGTGGTGATCGTTCAGAGCCTGGGATCGTCGCTGCCGATACGTGCGGCGCAGCTCCTGCTTGCTGGTGTTCATCGGGATCAAGCCAGTCAGCGTTGAAACCAACCGGTCAGAGCGACAGCAAGGGCGTCAGCGGCATCATCCGGTCTTGGTGGGGTCTCCAGCGACAGCTCGCGCATCACCGCTTCGAGCACTTCATCCTTGTCCGCATGCCCATGGCCTGTGAGGGCTTGTTTGATCTGCATCGGCGGAAATTCCACGATCGGCAGTCCGAATCGGGTCAGGGTCATGATCACCACACCGCGGGCCTGGACAACAGCGATCGTGTTGCTCGAGCGGTAGAAGAAGAATTTCTCGACGGCTGCGAGCTCTGGTTTCCAGGCTCGGATCAGCTGGCGCAGATCCCGGGCGATCTCCACCATGCGTTCACCCTCTGGACGCCCTGAATCGGTTCGGATGATTCCGCAGTCGAGCATGGTCTGCTCCCCACCTGCGGTCTCGATCACGCCGTAGCCCACCCGAGCGAGGCCGGGGTCGATGCCGAGAATGCGCACTGGGTAGGAGGGCGGGGCTCAGGCTGCCAGAGCTAGTTCGAAGTCGGTGCGATCGCCGCTTTCGCTGCGTTCGAACACCTTGCAGAACACCTTCACCACCCGATCGCCGGAATCGATCTGCTCGAGTGGATCCTTGCGCAGGCGGTGACGCAAACAGCAGGACGCCACGCGGGCCACATCGTCTTCAGTGACTTCCGTACGACCCTCAAAGGCAGCGAGAGCCCGGGCCGCTCGGTTGGTGACGATGTCTCCGCGCAATCCATCCACATCGAGCTCGCCACACACCGCGGAGATGCGCAGACGCAGGTCATCGTCGATCTCGACTTGATCCAGGCGCTGCTGTGCCTCAACAACACGCTGCTGCAAGGCTTTCTGCCCTTCTTCCACGGCGTTGGAAAAACCATCTGGATCCGTGTCGAAGGCTGTCCGTTGGTCCACCACCTGAACACGCAGCTCAGGGTCGCGGACGGTGCGAACCTCCACGCTCATGCCGAATCGGTCGAGCAGCTGCGGGCGCAGTTCGCCTTCTTCAGGGTTGCCGGAGCCGATCAGAACAAAGCGCGCTGGGTGACGCACCGATACCCCTTCCCGTTCCACGGTGTTCCAGCCCGAGGCTGCTGAATCCAGCAGCACGTCCACCAGGTGATCATCGAGGAGGTTCACCTCATCCACATAGAGAAGCCCTCGGTTCGCTTTGGCCAGCAGGCCAGGTTCAAAGGCGCGCACTCCCTCACTGAGGGCTTTCTCGATGTCGATCGTGCCGCAGAGCCTGTCTTCAGTGGCGCCCAGAGGGAGATCCACCATGGGCACCTGACGCTCCTCAGTGGTGAGGGTCTCGCCATGGTCCAGGCGTTGGCGCACATCACTGCTCTGCAGATCGGGATCGCTCGGAGAGCTGTTGTAGGGATCACCGGCAACCACCTCGATTCCAGGCAGAAGATCAGCCAGGGCTCGGATCGTGGTGGATTTCCCCGTGCCGCGGTCACCCATGATCATCACGCCGCCGATGCGGGGATCGATCACGTTGAGGAGCAGCGCAAGCTTCATTTCCTCCTGACCGATCACGGCCGTGAAAGGGAAGACTCTGCGCTTGCGCGGTGAACTCACGGACGACGGTTTGAAACTGTTGAGGATTGTTTCACAGGCAGGATGGACAAAACCTGTGGTGGGGTCGCATCCGCCGGGTAGATCAGCCTGATTCGCACCTGGCGACGCCCGCCCGGTGCCAGGGTCACCCGACCGAGTTCCGGGCCCTGCTGACCGCGGCGCAACACCAGGTGGAATCGCCTCCGGCCTTGCGCTTGGCCCTGCGCGTCATCCAGGCCGCGGATTTCAATCGGTCCGCGGAACATCACCGGGCTGCTGTTTCCGCCACCAAAGCGAAGCTGCTTGGCGTTGCTGCCGTTTTTATCGGGTGATTCCAGGGCCAAAGCCACCGTGCGGGGCGTGGAGCCTGGATTCTTGAGGGGAAGGGTGAGGTCGTATTCCACGCCGTAGTTGCCATGGGCGGCCCAGGCGGTGCCCTCATCAAACACCTTGAGTTCAGCCGTCTGCACCTGGCCCGTCTGCAGATCTCCGCGTTCCAGGCTGCTGATCGGCCAAGACACGGGCTTTCCGCTCAGGGCCAGATCACTGGATCCTGGATCGGTGAGTGTGGCTGTCCAGGTGGAGCCGATTTGGACGCCGCTCACCCTGGAATAAATGATCTTTCCCGTGCTGCCGCGCGGCGTGGGGGTGTGCTCCTTCGGGCTTTGCTGGCCAGATGACAGCAGGCTCTGCAATCGGCTGAGCGATGGTGCCCGATCGCCCTCTCCGTAGGCAGCCACCGTGGCCAGATGCACGGGCCCGGAACTCTGCAGGCGCATCTGCAGATTGCGGCCGTTCAGAAGGGGGTCGAGACCTTCCACCGGAATCGGCAGCACCACGAGGGCACTGGCTGATCCAGGGGCGATGCGCCAGGTCTGCGGCAGTTCCGGTGCGCTCTCACCCCGCAGCAGGTCTCCGGCAACACGGCTTCCAGGACCGGCGGCGATGGGGGTGCCGGTCTCGCTCATCAGCGCAGGCAGAGGAAGGAAGGGAGCCGCTGTTTGCCCCTTTTGGGTGGCCTGCGACAGGGAGGTGCTGCCTCCTAGCAGCTCCAGGCTGACCGCTGCATCGCCGGCCGGTTGCGCCAGCACTGCAAGCCAGAGCGTGGACTTCAAGGCGTTTTCTTTGCCTGCAAACACGTGATGGCTGAACAGGTCGAAGCGACCGTTCAACGCCAGATCAAGGCCAGGCGGTTGCCGGAATGTGGAGACCAGAATGCCTTCCCCGGTGATCAGTTCCGGGTTGTTGTCGTTCACCACCAGCACCTCATCCAGCTGGCCAGGAAGGGCACGCACCTGCTGGCTGCGAATCACAGCCTGGGGCGCATCGGCCTTGGAGGGTGTGCCGATCCAGGGCAACACCATCAAGGTGACGGCTGTTAAGGCGCGCCGGGAATGAAAACAGGTCATGGGTTGATGCTGGCGGCAGCGGCGGTGTTGCGGGCTACGGCGGGTTTGGGTTTGAGAACCGGCGCCATGGCGGCAGCCAGTTTTCGGATCAGTTCTGTGGAACGGGGATCATTGAAGGGGCCTTTCACCAGAAAAGCGGCCACGGCTCTGCTGCCATCAGGAAGTTCAATCAGCCCAGCGTCGGCGTAGGCGATTCCGATATCACCGGTCTTGTTCAGCACCCGGTATCCCTTGATCATCAGGCTGTCGTCAGGTGCACCCTGTTGACCGCCAAGTCCTCGCAGCAGGCCTTTGGGCAGCAGCGTGTTGGTTACCGAAGTGCCCATCACTTCGCGAAAGAGATCGCGGCTGCGGATCGACAGGGCTTCGCCAGTGTCGACCAGGGCGATGGAGCGGGCCAGATCCCTTGCGCTGGTTGTGTTCGTTCCCTTGAGGTCGGGCAACCAGTTGTTCACTGCGGTGGCGCTCAAGCCAAGGGCGTTGAAGCGGGCATTGAGGGCGTCCTTCCCCCCGAGCCGTTCAATCAGCAGGTTGGTGGCGGTGTTGTCGCTCACCCGGATCATTTCCGTGGCCACCTCATGGGTCGGGAAGCGGGTCCCCAGGGGCTTGGTCGCCATCCATCCCGCACCGCCGCCCACCACGGGTTTGGTGAGTGTGAGCGGTTCATTCCAGCTGAGCTGTCCTGCGTCGAGTTCTTCAAGGGTCACGACCAAGATCGGAGTCTTGATCGCGCTCGCTGCTGGGAGGGCCGTGTCGGGTGCCAGCTGGGCATAGCGGCCGTCATCGAGCACCAGCATGAAGGCGCTCACTGTGAGATCAGGCTGGCCTGCGGCCAGTTGCGTCCAGCGATCACTCAGGGCCTTGAGCTCATTTTTGGTTTGAAAACGGCCGAGCGATTGGGTGCGCTTGGCTTGCTGAGGCAGTGGGGTTTGCGCTGCGGCTCCCGTGTCAGCCGTGCGTGGGGAACCGGGCAAGGTCAGCCACGGCGGCAGGGAGAGGTCTCCCCTCTGAACCGCTGGGCCCGCCAGTTTGAGCAGAGAGCCTGTGATCACGCCGAGCCCGACGCCCATCAGGATGAGTCTGAGCAGCAACCGCAGCGGGCGTCCCCAGCCCGAGGACTGGCGACTGGATCGACTGGAGGACAAGGGGCTGCGCTGGAAAACCAGAGATTACGGGCGGTGGCAACGGATCGCCCAGCGCAGTTGACGCACCATGCCGCGCAGCATGGCGAGCTCCTGCGCCTGAACACTGGCTCGCCGCAGCAGGCCCTTGATCTTCGCCATGCGCGCTCTGGCGGTATGGGGCAGCAGAAATCCCGCCTCCAGCAGCAGCGCTTCAGCGTCCTGCAGGCAGGCATCCAGCTGGGGTGGTGCGGCTGCTTCTGATGGCTGCGGCGGCTGCGGGTCGTTCGCTGCAGGGAGATGCCTGCTGCGTTGAAGGTCGTGCAGCACGATCGCCACGGCATGGGACAAATTGAGCGACGGGTAGTGATCGCCCGTATGCAGCCGCACCGCGCGATGGCTGAGCAGCAACTCTTCATTGCTTAGACCTCGATCTTCACGACCGAAGACCAGGGCCACCTGAGCGCCGCCCCTCAAGCCTTCCTCAACCCAGGGCAACGCCTGATCGGGTGTCTGCAGAGGGATGTCTCCATGGTCAATGCGCCCGCAGCTGGCCACCACACGCTGGCAGTCGCTAAGGGCCTCAAGGAGCGTCGTGAAGGTGCTGGCCCGTTGCAGCACCGTTTGACCATGCACGGCCATGCGCAGGGCTTGTGCATCGGCGGGGTCGCAGCGCGGGGCGACGAGCCGTAGATCGTCGATGCCGAAATTGGCGCACAACCTGGCCACGCTGCCCACATTGAGAGGGCCTGCTGGCTCAACCAAGACAACGGCAAGACCCAAAAGCTTTAAGTAACGGTCTTGAGGTAGCTGAGCAGATCGGCCATGCCCTGGGGTTCGATCTCGAAGCGAGGCATCGGTGGCGTCTCTCCGCTCACGATCTGATGAATGATCGATCGATTGGATCGCTTTGCCGCGACCCCTTGAAGGCTCGGTCCCACAAGACCCTGGCCGGCGATGCCATGACAGCCAGCGCAGTTGATGCGAAACAGTTGACCTCCGTGAACCACATCACCACTCAGCGACAGGGTCGCCTTGCTGTAGGGGTCGAGACGATTCACGCCGAACATCCACACCAGCATCACCAAAGCGGTGGCCCCTGCAACGGCAACGAGTGCTGAAACCAGCCCGCGTTTGCGGTCAGCAGGTGCAGCAGTTGATGACGGAGCCGTCACAGAGGCCATGAATGCATGGAACAATTGTGCTTAATCAATCAACCGGGCGCGACCAGATGATCGAACCCCTTCTCTGCGGCATTGTTTTGGGGCTGATCCCGGTCACCCTTCTGGGTCTGTTTGTGGCTGCTTGGAACCAGTACCGCCGCGGCAGTGCTCTCGGGGGCTGAGAAACAGAAGCGAGCTCGTTCCATACCGTCGACGATCCACTTCCGTCCAGTCGGATGGTGGGTGGAGTTCGTTGCCGCTGGCGTACTCGCAGATCACGAGCCCATTGCTGGTGATCCACTTCCTCGTTCGTAAGCGTTCAAGGGTCGATTGATAGTGGCCAGCTGCATAGGGTGGATCGACATACACGTGGGTGAAGGGTTCCACGCTCTCGGGACGACCAGCGTCGAGCCAGGGCATCAGATCCCTCCGAATGACGCGGATTTCGACAGGTTCACTCCTGGATGCCGCCACCAGTTCCAGGTTTTGGCGGCAGACGGCTGCGATGCGTGCATTGTTTTCAACAGCCCACACCCGTGCGGCTCCCCGTTGAATCGCCTCGCAGCCCATCACGCCGCTGCCGCTGAAGAGATCAAGCCAGTGCGCATCCTCAATGCCATTGGCGAGCACATTCATTAGGGCTTCGCGCACCCTCGCCGTGGTGGGTCGTGTTCCCTGACCCTGGGGACTGCGCAAGCGCCGACCACCGATCATCCGCAACTGGGCGCTGCTCACGCGGCCAAGGGTGCCCCTGCCTCAAGCCACCCCAGCCAGCGTTGCAGCAGCACAGCGCCGGCCCGCCCAGACTTTTCAGGGTGAAACTGACAGGCGCCGACCCGTCCGTGCCAGACCATGGCCGTGGCGACGCCGCTGCCGAAACCCACATCGGCAGCACGATCCCGTTCGTGATCGGGATGGGCTGCGAAGGAATGCACGAAGTACACCCAGGGGGTGTCGTCTTCGGCGGGAAGGAGAGGACTGGGATGGCGTCGCTCTAATTGGCCCCAGCCCATGTGAGGGATGCGTTCTCCCTGATCGCTTGGCAGGCGGCAGACGCTGCCTTTGAACAGCCCCAAGCCTTGGGACTCACCCTCATCGCTGCGTTCGAACAGAAGTTGCAAGCCGAGGCAGATGCCCAGGAGCGGGCGATCCCTTTGGCCCCAGTCCCTGAGGTGGGGAATTAAGCCTGTGCTGCGCAATTGCTCCATGGCCGGATCGAAGGATCCGACCCCTGGAAGGATGAGCGCATCACAGTGCTCAAGGTCGTCTGGGGCTCGAACAGGGGTGAGTGTTTGGCCGAGCCGCCCGAAACACATGTTGACGGAATGGAGGTTTCCCATTCCGTAATCGATCAGGCCGACTGTTGTTGAAGCCAGTGGTGGACTCAGAGATATTTGGCAATCGTGCCAGACAGGGTTGCCTTGGGTACCGCACCCACAACCGTGTCAACCTTCTGGCCACCCTTGAACACCATCAGGGTCGGGATGCTGCGGATCCCGAACTGACTGGCAACGTTGGGATTTTCATCGGTGTTCAGTTTGAACACCTTGATCTTGCCCTCGAATTCCTTGGAGATCTCATCAACGATGGGCGCCACCATCCGGCAAGGGCCGCACCAGGGAGCCCAGAAATCAACCAGCACGGGGACGTCACTTTGAAGGACGTCCTGTTCGAATGAAGCGTCGGTAACAGCGGCAGCGCTGGACATTCCGTGGCAGTCGAGATGGGCGAAATTTAGCAACCGTTTTCTTGGTTGCCCTTCATTGTCATCACTCAGCGCCTGAACTGTGATGGATGACTGAACAAGACAGAAAGCCCGAACGCGTCGGGCCGGGGGGTGTGAGGAGTGTGTGGGCATACGCCCGCACACTTCGAGAGTACCGCGCGTCTCGCTTTTGCGTCATGTGTCTTGTCGTGAGACTTGTGACTATTTGCCCATGCCCAGTTGCTGGGCTTTCTGGTACACCTTGCCTTCGGTGAGCAGGGAAGGGGCCACAACCACTTCAACCGATTGCATCTCCTTGATGGTGCGGGCTCCGAGGGTCCCCATGGAGGTTTTCAGGGCGCCGAGCAGGTTGTGAGTTCCGTCGTCCAGCTTGGCTGGGCCCCGCAGGATTCTCTCCAGACTCCCTGTGCTCCCCACGTTGATCCGAGTTCCTCGAGGCAGCACCGGGCTCGGTGTGGCCATGCCCCAGTGGAACCCACGTCCTGGGGCTTCCTCCGCCCGGGCGATGGGCGAGCCGATCATCACGGCATCGGCGCCGCAGGCGATGCACTTGCAGATGTCTCCGCCAGTGACGATGCCCCCGTCAGCAACGATCGGCACGTAGCGACCGCTCTCCCGTTCGTAGTCGTTGCGTGCGGCGGCGCAGTCGGCAACAGCGGTGGCCTGGGGGATGCCGACACCGAGAACCCCCCGCGATGTGCAGGCCGCGCCAGGGCCGATCCCCACCATCACGCCTGCAGCTCCAGCGCGCATCAGCTGAAGCGCCACGTCGTAGGTGACGCAGTTGCCGATCACAACCGGTACACCCATATCCCGGCAGAGAGCTTCCAGATTCAGGCTTTCGCGCCCTTCCGGGCCGATGTGCTCTGTTGAGACCACCGTGGCCTGAACGAAGAACAGATCGGCACCTGCCTCGGCAATGGCTTTGCCGAAGCGCATGGCGGCAACGGGGGTGCCGCTCACGGCGGCGATGCCGCCGTGGGCCTTGATGTCCTGGATGCGTTTGCGGATGAGGTGCTCCTGCACGGGCGCGCTGTAGAGCTCCTGCATGAGCGGGACGAAAGCGTCTTTCCCTACGGACGCAATGCGATCGAGGGCATCGTTGGGATCGTCGTAACGGGTTTGGACGCCCTCGAGGTTGAGAACACCAAGGGCACCCAGCTTGGAGAGCTGCACGGCCATGTCGACATCCACCACGCCATCCATGGCGCTGGCGATGATCGGGATCTCCCGTTCGATGCCACCGAGCGTCCAGCGGGTGTCGGTGATCTCGGGATCCACGGTTCGACCGCCCGGAACCAGGGCGATCTCATCAATGCCATAGGCCCGGCGTACAACCTTGGAGCGTCCGAGCTGAATGTCCACCGCAGTCGTCACAGAGTGTGATCAAGCTACCAATCGGTGGCGCGGAGGATCCCCTCCATCAAGTGGATTGCTTGCCGCGCATGCTGCTCCAGAGGTCGCTGACCCCGGCGCTGATTTTGCGTCGCTCCTCGCTGCGAACCAGGCGTGTGGTGGCAAACCAGGTGGCGTAAATCACGCCCACCAGCTCAAAGAGTCGTGGGGCGAGGGGAATGGTGGCAATGGCATCCAGGATCCCTCCATAGATTCTGAGCACGAGAACGAAGGCGATCAGCCCTGCCGTGAGCAGCAGCGGCTTGCGCAGCCGCTGCCATTGATCGGCCAGATCGTTCTCGCTCCACCACTGGCGAACCTTGGTGCTGAGTAGATCCCATTCACCGCCATCCTCTGAGCCGTCGCTACTGGAGGGCGTTTCAGGAACGCTCACGCGCTCGGCGATCGAGGGCGAGGTGAGTTCGGGAGTTGGGGCTGGGTCTGCCGCCGGAGCAGGAGCTGGGTCTGGAGCCGGGGCTGCGTTTTGAACATCCTCTTGGCCTAGCACCGTGATGTCGGCTTGGGTGGGCTTTGATTCGGAGGGTGTGTCGGACGCCATCGACTGCGAGACCAGCAAGATGCGGCAAATGGTAGGGGCGTATCGCCTCTTGATCCGCCAGCGCCAGCAAACGAAAACCGGCTCGGTTGTGCCCTGCCGAAGGCGCGATAAAGTGGTCTACGGCATTTAGGTCTTGTATGGCGGATCCAGTGGGGCCAGGCAGTGGTGGTCCCGGAGATTCCGACGATCGGATCATCCAGACGGATCTGCGCATCGAGATGTCGCGCTCGTATCTCGAGTACGCGATGAGCGTGATCGTGGGCCGGGCGTTGCCCGATGCTCGCGATGGCCTGAAACCCGTGCATCGGCGCATTCTTTATGCGATGTACGAGCTCGGGCTCACCAGCGATCGGCCTTACCGAAAATGTGCCCGTGTGGTGGGTGAGGTGCTTGGTAAGTACCACCCCCACGGCGACACGGCGGTTTACGACGCCCTGGTGCGCATGGCCCAGGACTTCTCCATGTCGATGCCCCTGATCGACGGCCATGGCAATTTCGGATCGGTGGACAACGATCCGCCGGCGGCCATGCGTTACACGGAATCGCGGCTGAAGGCGCTCACCACCGACAGCCTGCTGGAAGACATCGAGGCGGAGACGGTCGATTACGTCGACAACTTCGATGGCTCTCAGCAAGAGCCCACGGTGTTGCCGTCGCGAATTCCTCAGCTGTTACTGAATGGGTCTGCCGGCATCGCCGTGGGGATGGCCACCAACATCCCTCCTCACAACCTGGGGGAGTTGATCGCCGGCCTGCTCGCACTGATCGAGAACCCCGAACTCAGTGATCAGGAGTTGATGGCTCTGATCCCTGGGCCGGACTTTCCGACGGGAGGCCAGATTCTTGGCCGCACAGGCATCAAGGAGACCTATCTGAGCGGGCGCGGGTCCGTGACGATGCGCGGCGTGGCAGCGATCGAGACCCTTGAGGTCCCTGGTCGCCCGGACCGTGATGCCGTGATCATCACTGCGCTGCCATACCAGACCAACAAGGCGGCGATGATTGAGCGCATCGCCGAGATGGTGAACGACAAGAAGCTCGAGGGGATTTCCGACATCCGCGATGAGAGCGACCGCGATGGCATGCGCATCGTTGTGGAGCTGCGCAGGGATGCCTATCCCCAGGTGGTGCTGAACAACCTCTACAAACTCACCCCACTGCAGAGCAATTTCAGCGCGCACATGTTGGCGCTGGTGAATGGGGAACCGATCCTGCTCACCTTGCGCAAGATGCTCGAGGTGTTCCTCGACTTCCGGGTCGAGACCATCGAACGGCGCACCCGTTATTTCTTGCGCAAGGCCGAAGAGCGGGACCACATCCTGTTGGGCTTGCTGCTGGCCCTCGATCAGCTCGACCCGATCATTGCCTTGATCAGGGCTGCTCCCGATACGGCGACTGCACGCCAACAACTGCAGGAGCGTCATGGTTTGTCTGACGTGCAAGCGGACGCGATCCTGCAGATGCAGCTGCGCCGCCTTACAGCTCTGGAGGCGGACAAGATCCGGCTAGAGCATGAGGATCTGGTCACCAAGATTGCCGATTACAAGGACATCCTTGGCCGGCGCGAGCGGGTGTTCGGAATCATCCAGGACGAACTGGCCCAGTTGCGCGACCGCCATGCCATCCCCCGGCGCACTGAAATTCTCGATCTTGGGGGTGGTCTGGATGACATCGACCTGATCGCCAATGAGCGCTCGGTGGTGCTGCTCACCGAAACCGGTTATCTCAAGCGCATGCCGGTGAGCGAGTTCGAAGCCACCAGTCGTGGTACCCGCGGCAAGGCCGGCACCCGTAGCCAAGGGGAGGAGGCCGTGAAGCTGTTCATCGGCTGCAACGACCACGACACCCTGCTGTTGTTCAGCGACCGGGGCGTGTCCTATGCCCTGCCGGCCTATCGGGTGCCCCAATGCAGCCGAACCGCCAAGGGCACGCCAGTGGTGCAGTTGCTGCCGATTCCGCGCGAGGAGATGATCACTTCGCTGCTGGCGGTGTCGGAGTTCAACGACGACACCGATCTGCTGATGCTCACCCAGGGGGGCTTCATCAAGCGCACGCGCCTGTCGGCCTTCAGCAACATCCGCTCCAACGGTTTGATTGCTATCGGCCTGGAGGAAGGCGATGCGCTCACCTGGGTGCGCCTGGCGGTACCGGGCGACAGCGTGCTGATCGGCTCACGGGCCGGCATGACCATTCACTTCCGTCTCAGTGACGATGAGCTGCGGCCCCTCGGACGCACCGCCCGCGGCGTGCGCTCGATGAATCTGCGCGACGGTGATGCCCTGGTGAGCATGGATGTGTTGCCCGTGGAGCTGGCCGATCGGGTGGCCCAGAGCAGCGACGACGACTCAGGCGATGACGAGGCCGGCGCGGCTAGTGATGGTCCCTGGGTGCTGGTGGCTTCGGCCTCTGGTTTGGGCAAGCGCGTGCCCGTCACCCAGTTCCGTCTTCAGAAGCGGGCGGGCATGGGCCTGCGGGCGATCAAGTTCCGCACCGATGCCGATGCCTTGGTCGGCCTGCGGGTGCTTGGCGCGGGCGAAGAGGTGTTGCTGGTGAGCGAGAAGGGCGTGATTGTGCGCACCAGCGCCGATTCCATTCCCCAGCAGTCACGGGCGGCCACGGGGGTGCGCCTCCAGCGGCTCGACAAGGGCGATCGTCTCTCCGAGGTGGTGCTGGTACCGCCGGAAGCCGAATCCGATGCTGAGTCGGATGAGGTGACCGACGCTGAAACGGAAGGCGAGGCTGCTGAGACTGCCGTTAGCTCTGAGCCCCAGGACAGCTGACCTTGGCTGAGCCGGTGGATGTGTTGGTGCTGGGGGGCGGCCCTGCCGCCCTCTGCATCGCCTCGGAACTGAACCAACGCGGTGTGGCTGTTGCGGGGATTGCCCCCGATCCGGTGGATGCCCTCTGGCCGAACACCTACGGCATTTGGGCTGATGAACTGAAGATGGTTGGGCTCGAGCACTTGCTGGAGCACCGCTGGAGCGACACCGTCAGTTATTTCGATGCAGGCGGCTCAACGGCTCAGGATCAGAGCCATGCCCACGGGATCGACTACGGCTTGTTTGATCGTGCTGCCTTGCAGCGCTACTGGCTGGAGCGAGCTGAGGGTGTGGTGTGGCATCAAGACACGGCTGAACGGGTGGAGGTTGCTGGTGCAACCACCAACGTGATCTGCGCATCGGGAACAATGTTGCAGGCGCGCCTGGTGATCGATGCTTCCGGCTCGCGCACGCCCCACATTCGCCGGCCAGATCAGGGACCGGTGGCTGGGCAGGCGGCCTACGGCGTGGTGGGGCGTTTCTCCAAGCCGCCGATTGAAGCGGATCGGTTTGTGCTGATGGACTACCGCTGCGATCACCTCAGTGAGGAACAGCGCAGCGAACCACCCACGTTTTTGTACGCGATGGATCTGGGCGATGGGTTGTTCTTTGTGGAGGAGACGTCGCTCGCATTGGCACCGGGGGTGCCCTACGACGTGCTCAAGCAACGGCTGCAGCAGCGCTTGGATCAGCGGGGCGTGCAGATCACCGAGGTGATCCATGAGGAGTTCTGCCTCTTCCCGATGAACCTGCCGCTGCCAGACCGGAGCCAGCCGCTGCTGGCTTTTGGTGGTGCGGCGAGCATGGTGCATCCGGCTTCGGGCTACATGGTGGGAGCGCTGCTGCGGCGGGGGCCTGATCTGGCCCAATCCTTAGCGGATGCCCTTGCCAATCCAAACCTGAGCTCAGCGGCCTTGGCAAAACGGGGTTGGCAGGCGCTCTGGCCGATGGAGCTGGTGCTGCGCCATCAGCTTTATCAGTTTGGGCTGGGGCGGTTGATGGGCTTCAACGAAGCTCTATTGCGCACCCATTTCTCTACTTTCTTCTCTCTGCCCCGGGAGGAGTGGTTTGGCTTCCTCACCAACACCCTGCCGTTGCCGCGCTTAATGGCGGTGATGCTGCGCTTGTTTGCTTTATCCCCTTGGGAGTTGCGGCGGGGGTTGGTGCTGGGTGTTTCTTCTTCTCAGTTGCCGATGCTCACCCAGTCGGCCGGCTGAATCAGCGGGAACACAGCGTCTTCAGCTTCCACGTCCTCCAGCCAATGCTCGGGTAGGTCTTCGCGCCGGTCGATGGCCGCCATCAGCCGCCAGAAGCGCGCGAGGTGACGCTCGATCCTCTCCTTGGCGAGTTCGGTGGTAGTGCCGGCCCGCAGGATGAAGCTCCAATCGGATGACTGGGCCAGCAGCAGCTCTCGGCCCGCCTGGTGGAGCAGCCTCAGATCGGCTTCGCTTCCCACGCCGCGGCTGCAGCGCTCCACCATCGCCCGCCCGGCCCGGCTCCATTCAGGGATGATCCAAGCATTGGTTTCATTGAGCCAGTAATCGTGAAACCCTCCCCGTCCCCAGCTGGATGGGCACGGTGCACACAGCTGCAGGTTCGGGCTGCTAGCCAGCACCCCGCGCAGGCTCGTGAAGCGCACGCCTTCTGCAGGCCCCTGACGGAAGAGCTCCCGCAGAAAGTGCGGCCCCTCAAACCACCAGTGGCCAAACAGTTCGGCATCGAATGGTGCCACCAGGAGGGGCTCGGTGGCCATGCCCGCCTGCAAGCGCTCGAGCTGTTCGCGCCGACCCTGCAGAAAGTGTTTGGCATGCTCCTGTGTTCGCTGGCGTGCTCTCTCCGGTTCATAGGGGCATTTGCCATCAAGACCCCCGCTCGGATCACTCACCCGATGCAGCTTGAGACCCAGTGGACGTCCAGTGGGCAGGCCATGGGCCTCGACCTGTGCTGCGGGTAGATCCCAGCCCAGATCTCGGTGGAATTCCCGGTACAGGGGATCACCGGGGTAGCCGTCCCTTGCGGACCACACCGGCAAGGTGGCATCGCTGTCGCGCCCGAAAAATGCCACGCCTTGCCGGCTCACGATCGGGGCATAGACCCCATAACGCGGACGGGGCTCAGCGTGGAGCAGGCCATGGCCATCCAACACCGCATAGCGCAGGCCGGCATCCCGCATCCAGCGGTCGAGGCCCTCGTAATACGCGCATTCCGGCAGCCAGATTCCCAGCGGTCGTTCGCCGATCAGGCGGTGGTGTTCGCGCACGGCCGTGCGCAGCTGGGCGCGCACGGTTTCCGGGTGTTCCCGCAGCAGGGGCAGATAGCCGTGGGTGGCCCCGCAGGTGAGTAAATCCACCACCCCCTGCCGCTGCAAAGCCGCGAAGCGGCTGATCAAATCGCCTTCGCAGGCTTTCCAGGCCTTCAGGTGTTTTTGAAATGACAGGCCGAGGTCGTTGGCTGCCTCCCGTCGATCCTTGGGTGCTTGCTCCAGCAGCCTCAGCCTGGCCTCAACCCAGGCGGGAAACCGGGATTGCAAGGTGCGGTCGGCCAGCAGCGAGAGCAGGGTGGGCGACAGGCCCATGGTGAGCCGAGCCTCTTGCAAAGGATCGGCTGCCGCTGCCTCCAGGGTGTCCAGAAGCGGCAGGTAGCACTCGATCAGGGCCTGAAAAAACCAGTCCTCTTCCAGCGACTGCGGTTCAGCTCCGCGCACGTAAGGAAGATGGGCGTGGAGAACGAGCGCGAGAGCTCCGTTGGCCACTATCCCCCTGTGCAGTGGCATGAATGTACCCGGCATCAGGGCCATTTCCCTGGGTTTTCCCAGGTCCGTTCCCTTAAAGTGGGCTAACTCATAGTCATTCCGACTAAATCGCGTCGAGGCTGTTGCCATGGCCCATGATCCAGGCCGCGTTCTGATCTTCGACACCACCCTCAGGGATGGTGAGCAGTCGCCGGGCGCCAGCCTCAACCTCGAGGAAAAGCTGGCCATTGCCCAGCAACTGGCGCGGCTTGGCGTCGACGTGATCGAAGCGGGCTTTCCTTTTGCCAGTCCTGGCGATTTCAATGCCGTTCAGCGCATCGCCCAGCAGGTGGGTGGAGAGCAGGGGCCAATCATCTGCGGCCTGGCCCGCGCTTCCCGCGGGGACATCAAGGCCTGCGCGGATGCGGTGGCCCCTGCACCTCGCCGCCGCATTCACACCTTCATCGCCACCAGCGACATTCACCTCGAGCACAAACTGCGCAAGAGCCGCCAGGAGGTGTTGGCGATCGTGCCCGAGATGGTGGCTTACGCCCGCTCTCTGGTCGACGACGTGGAGTTCTCCTGCGAGGACGCCGGTCGCAGTGACCCCGAATTTCTGTATGAAGTGATCGAAGCGGCCATTGCCGCCGGCGCCAGCACGATCAACATCCCCGACACCGTGGGCTACACCACACCAGCCGAGTTCGGCGCCTTGATCGCCGGTATCGATCAGCACGTGCCCAACATCGGCGATGCCGTGCTGTCAGTGCATGGCCACAACGATCTCGGTTTGGCTGTGGCCAACTTCCTGGAGGCCGTGAAAAACGGCGCCCGCCAGCTGGAGTGCACGATCAACGGCATCGGCGAACGCGCCGGTAACGCGGCTCTGGAAGAGCTGGTGATGGCCTTGCATGTGCGTCGCCGCTACTTCAATCCCTTCTTCGGCCGAGAGGACGACTCCCCCACCCCGTTAACAGGTGTGCGCACTGAGGAGATCACGAAGACGTCGCGTTTGGTCTCCAACCTCACCGGCATGGTGGTGCAGCCCAACAAGGCAATCGTGGGTGCGAATGCCTTTGCCCATGAATCGGGCATTCACCAAGATGGCGTTCTCAAAAATCGCCTCACTTACGAGATCGTCGATGCCCGCACGGTTGGTCTCTCGGACAACCGGATCTCCCTCGGGAAGCTGAGCGGCCGCAGTGCGGTGCGTGCCCGTCTCGAAGAGCTCGGCTACGACCTCAGTCGTGAAGACCTCGACGACGCCTTCGCCCGGTTCAAGGAGTTGGCTGATCGCAAGCGCGACATCACCGATCGCGATCTTGAGGCGATCGTGAGCGAGCAGGTTCAGCAACCCGATGCCCGCTATCAGCTCAAGTCTGTGCAGGTGAGCTGCGGTACCAACCTGCAGCCCACGGCCACCGTCACCCTGCTCGATGAGGAGGGCCGAGAACAGAGTGAGGCCGCGATTGGCACAGGCCCTGTGGATGCCGTGTGCCGTGCCCTCAATGCACTGGCCGGTGAACCCAACGAACTGATGGAGTTTTCGGTGAAGTCCGTCACCGAGGGCATTGATGCCATGGGTGAGGTCACGATCCGGCTGAGACGTGACGGTCAGCTCTTTTCCGGCCATGCTGCCGACACCGACGTGGTGGTGGCTGCCGCTCAGGCTTTTGTGAATGCCCTGAATCGCCTGGTGGCCGGGTCCCTGAACCCAACCCTTCATCCCCAGCGGGATGCCACTCCTTTGGATGCCAGCCCCACCCTCTGATCCGATGGCCCGTCACCAGAAGACCCGCGCACTGGCGAAGGACCGCATCACGCTTCTCACCGTGCTTCAGCTTCTGTTGCTGATCCTGCTGGCTTTGGTGGTGCTGGTGCCGCTGCTTTGGCTCGTGAGCACGTCGCTCAAAGGCCCGGCCGAGGACATCTTCACCAGCCCTCCGGCGTTGCTACCGGCGCAACCGAGCCTCGACGCCTATGGCCGATTGTTCCAGGACAATCCTCTGGGGCAATACCTGCTGAACAGCACCATCGTGAGCCTGGTGGCTGTGGTGGCCAATCTTCTGTTCTGCTCGCTGGCGGCCTATCCCTTGGCGCGCATGCAATTTGCAGGACGGGGACTGGTTCTGGCCCTCGTGGTCGCCACCATCCTCATCCCTTTCCAGGTGGTGATGATTCCTCTCTATCTGCTGATGGTGCAGCTGGGCCTAAGAAACACCCTCCTAGCCCTCGTGATTCCCCAGGCTGCAACCGCCTTTGGCCTCTACCTTCTGCGTCAAAGTTTTCTTGGCGTGCCGGTGGAACTGGAGGAAGCCGCTCGCATCGATGGCTGCAGCAAGCTGGGTGAATGGTGGAACGTGATGATTCCGGCGGCCCGGGCCGACCTGATCACATTGGCGATGTTTGTGTTCATCGGAACGTGGAGCGACTTCCTCTGGCCCTTGGTGATCCTTGATGATCCCCAGCTGTTCACTCTGCCCCTCGGACTGCAGCAGCTTGCCAGCAGTTTCTCGAACGACTGGCGTGTCGTCGCGGCGGGGTCAGTGGTGTCGATCCTTCCGGTTTTGATCCTGTTTGTGATTCTTCAGCGCTTCATCCTTCCAAGCGCCAGTGGTGATGCGGTTAAGGGCTAGGGGCTGATGGATCGGTTGTGACGGGATTGGGGATTGCCGGCTCGTCGGCCGATCGTCCTTTCGGTGTGGATGGAAGGGTGTCGCCTTGGCTGAGGCTCTCCAGCAAGCGCACCTCCCGTTTGGCGGATTCACGCTGAAAGCTCTGCAAGCTTTGGATGTCTGTTTGCAGCTTCTGTTGACGGGTCTTCAACATGCCCAGCTGCTGCTCCAAGAGCTGCCGGCTGTTCACTTCTTCGCGTTGTTCGAGATCTTTCAAGCGATTCGTGAGGCCCTGCAATCGGTTGTTCTGGTATTGGATGGCTTGCCAGAACACCATGAATAACACCAGCAAACAGCTGAAGCCGGCAACTGGAATCAAGAGCAGGAGGCGCTCACGCATCGGTATTGAGCAGCTTCAAGTTGCCGCCTGGAACGGCCATTCTGTAACGGAACCCTGGGGAGTTCGGATCGCTGCTTCCGTCGCCCCCAATTGGCGTCAGAACCGCGCCGGCCGCTCTGAGAAGCACCGGGCTCAGGCGTTGGATCGCCAATCTGAACCGGGTTGAAGCAGTCTCAGCAACGTGTGGTGATGGAATGGTGGGCCTCAACATCAGCAGCGAATGTCGCTCCAAGATCTTGATGCCTTCCTACGCCTCCGTGAGACCGACGCGGCTCTGGCAGCCAGCTTGGCCGAGCCTGTGTCTGTTGAAGCTCTGATCGAGCTCGCTCGTGAGCACGGCCTTCACATCACCGAGGAGGATGTGTTCTCTGCTCAGGCCAGGGAAGAGGCTCATGCCCCGTCGGCTGAGTTGCAACGCAGGATGGCTGAAGACTCCAGGCGATTGCGCCATTTCATTCAGGGTTGATTTTGTGCCCCTGTGCACCTTCTCAGGTAGCCCTGGACACGGATATTTCGAAGCGGAAACTCAATGCTGGTCTCAAGATCAGAGATTGAGATGTCGTTCTGGCAAGAATGGTCGGGAAGTCGCCCCGCCGATCACGCTCCTGAGTGCTTCGACGAAGAAGTTGGTCCCCTTCGCGATCAATGGACTTCATCCATGGATCAAGTGGATAGTCGTCAGTTCCTGACTTGGGAAGACCTGATTGGCCAGCGTTGAGCGTTGATCCGTCAGGGATCACGCACGCAGTGCTGCTCTCTGAGTCGTAGATCACTACCAAAGAACTGATTGCTTGAAATCCCATGGCATCCTTCACCATCACCCTTGAGGGCGGAAAGAGCTTTTCCTGCGCAGACGATCAATACATCCTTGATGCCGCAGAAGAGCAGGGTGTCGACCTTCCTTATTCTTGCCGTGCCGGTGCTTGCAGCACCTGTGCCGGCAAGGTGTTGAGCGGAAGCGTTGATCAGTCAGATCAAAGCTTCCTGGATGATGAGCAGATGGGGAATGGTTACGCCCTGCTCTGCGTCAGCTACCCCATGGCTGATTGCACCATCAAGCCTGAGGTCGAAGACGAGCTCTGATCGCGTTGGATGCTCAGCGCATCTTCACCACATCAGGGGTTTGTCCATGCACCTCGCCGATCCAGAGGGCATGGGTGATGGCCCCTTCATGGCTGTGGAAATTCCAAGCGGATTCGGGGCTTTCGATCGCCTCGATCTGCTGGCTTTGGTCATTGACCCGCAGATACTGGCCGCTGCCCCTGTGGCGCAGAACGTAGCGCTCCGGGAGGGGTGTTCTCATCTTTGATCCACTGAGACTTAATTCCGGGTTAGCCAGGCTCGCGCGTTCGTGCGCTGGCTTTCAGCTTTTTATGGGTTTTCCTCCTCCAGAGTTTTTTCGACGTCCTGGTAACGGGCTTCCCGCGTCCAGAGCAGGGGCGTCGGGAGTGTCAGTCGCTGCTGGTGGCCGCCATCTCGAAACCAAGGGTCGTCGCAGGAGTGGAGCGCAATGTCGGTGAGATCCCAGGTTTCGCGTAGGTAGTGCTCAACAGCGTTGTGATCGGCGGGTTCTGGGTTCTGCCAGTGGACCAAGGCGAGCTCCTCGGTTCTGGCTTCGAGGCGGGCAATGCGTCCATGGGGCGGGGCTTCTGGGTCGGGGCTGATGGTTTCGTTGAGGTTTTCGCGGGCCACAAACAGGCGTAAGGGGCTTTCGCTCTTGCGGCCATCCAGGGCGTACTTCTTGAGGTAGAGGTCTCTGGCCTTCTGAAAGAGAGGGGCTGGGGCGCAGCTCAGCAGGGCCTCGTAGGCGTTGGTGAGAACGTGGCTCGTCATGGCGTTGGGGTGGATGGATTCGGCTCCCGGGATGGCGCACCCTTCGGAAGCATGGAACACTGGTGACAGTTGCGAAAGTGGAATAGTGCCCGACTCCAAACACGCCCTCTATCGATTGGTATCACTGGATGGCACTCCCCATCCAGTGCTGGATGCGCCGTATGAATCGATTGCTGCTGCGGAGGCGGCCGCCAGCCGTTGGTGTGAAGGGCAAGGACGCTCCCCGTCAGCTTTTGAACAGGGGATCGGGCTTGAAGTTCAGACAAGTTCCGGTGACTGGCGCACGCTTAGCTATCCCAGCGCTTGCCTGATCGGGCACGGTGACCGGTCGAAAAAAACTGGAGCTCCCTAAGGAGCTCCGCAGCGCTGGGGTTCTCGCCGGCCTTGCCGCCCCCGCTTGGGCAAGTCTGGCCTGTTGCATGGGCTTGCATCTGTCTGAGCTCCTGACTAACCATGACAGGACATGACTGGAGCCACCGATGCGCGTGAGCGTTGATCTCTGCCTCGTGCCGCTCGGTGTGGGGGTGTCCCTTGCGCCCTACGTAGCGGTTTGCCAGGAGGTGATTGAGGCTTCGGGTCTTGAGCATCAGCTGGGGCCCGATGGGACAGCGATTGAGGGTGATTGGGATGCCGTTTTTGCCTGCGTCAAGGCTTGTCATGAGCGCTTGCATCACAGCGGGGTTCCGAGGATCCATGCCACGTTGCGCGTCAACACGCGCATTGATCGCGAGCAGTCCTTCCGGGACAAGGTGGCCAGCGTTCAGCGGTTGAATCAGTAGAAGAACCGCACCTTCAGCCTGTTCGTGTCTCGCTTGTCTCTAATGGGAGCAGGAGTGGGATTGATGGATGGGTTGTCGGCTTGGTCGTTCCGTTGCTGCAGTGCTGGCGATGGTCTCTCTTGCGTCTCTGGCCTCCCGGCCAGTGCGCGCGGAGAGCTGGGATCGCATTGGCCGCTATGCCTCTCTGATTCGGCGTGCCGGCACCGACACGATGGTGGCCAAAGATTGCCCACCCTCGCTTTTGGGAGCGTTTCATTCGCAGCGCAACGCTCTCCTTCTCTGTGCCAACAATCTGGACAACGACCCCAAGCAGATCTGGGTGGTGCTTGCCCATGAATCCGCGCACGTGATGCAGCACTGCCGCGGCGGTGCCCTTCTCGCCGACCATCAGATCGATGATGCCCTGGAGGCCATTGAAGCCCGATCCAGAACAACGTTTCAGGAGCTCCGTCTTTATCACCAGTCGCAGCAGCGTGAAGAGATTGAAGCCCGCTTGGTGCAGAGTCTGCCTCCCAGGGAGGTTGAAGCCCTGTTTCGCCGTTTCTGCGCCGATCGTTTGCCTCGGGCCTCTGTGTCGGCTCCCCCAGCGATCTCCCCCGACACTCCGTGAGGCTGAAGCAACCATGGACGATCCATCAGTCACTCCCATCACCGCACCAAAACTGGATGATGCGGGTCACCTGACGTATCTCGGCAACGATGGTCAGTTTTATCAGGTGCTGGATCGTCTTGAGATTGATCAAGACGCGTCCGAACGCGTGAGTGAGGCGTTGCAGGCGACAGGCCCCTTGCTTGAGCAGATCGAAGCGCTCTGCCACGCCTGGATCAGTCGGGTTGCTGAGGGCGCCATGGATCGTGATGAAGCCGTTGCGATGCTGCTCAGCACCCTGGAATCCGTGTTGCACGCCGACGATGAGAAGAGCGGCGGCCACGGCCCCTTACGGTGAGCAAGTTTGCACGCTGACTCCATGGGGCCCAGGCTGCGCGGGTATTGGTTGATGACCTGGATTGGGTTGCTGGCCAATCTCCTGGCCTTACCCGTGATCGGTTGGGGGGCCTTCCAGCCTGATCAATCCACAGGCCTTGAAATCACCAACATCACTCTGGCCTTTTCGCTGGCCTGGCCTGCAGCGATCGTGGGCATCGTGGCGGCGGCCGGACTGCTGGCGCAGCGGCGCTGGGGGGTGATTCTCACCATCGTGGCCCTGTCCATGGCTCTGGGTGGTGCCTTGCCTTACGGGATCGTGCGCCTGGTGCTCGGCCCTGAGGCCCGCCCCCTCGGATTTGCTTCGGTCGCGCTTGGGCTTGTGAACGTGCTGGCTCTCATCTACTGGTGCCGTCCAGCGCATCGACGCGGTGGCCGCCTGTAGGCCAGGGATTTCGGCAGACCGCCAGCTGGCTGGGCTGCCCCTCATTCTCGATCATCCACGTTTGATGGTGGTGGACAAACCGGCAGGACTGCTGTGCCAACCCGGTCTGGGGACTCACCAGCAGGATTCGCTGATCAGTCGCCTTCAGCTTGCGTGCCCAGATCTACGCCTGGTGCATCGCCTCGATCGCGACACCTCGGGACTCGTGCTTCTGGCGAAGGACCCAGGCACACACCGGTTGTTGGGGGCTTTGTTTGCAGCGCGAAGGGTCAGAAAGCTGTACCTCGCCGATGTTCAGGGACAGATGGGGACTCTCAGCGGACGGATTGATCTCCCTTTGGCGCGTCTGAAGCGTCAACCGCCCACCTACGGCATTCATCCCGATGGGAAGGCATGCCTCACGCTGTGGCGTCGTTTGCAATTGATGGAGAACAGCACGCGTCTCTGGCTCTGCCCAAGAACCGGCCGGTCCCATCAGCTACGCGCCCATCTGGCAGCCCTGCACCATCCGATCATCGGGGACCCGATCTACAACCCAGGGTGTGCAGCCGGGGGGCTGCGGCTCAGGGCGATGGCCTTGCGTTTTCCTGATCCTGATGATCCCCGCCATCCGTTGCGGGTGCGTGCTCCTGAGCCAGCCTGGGCCCACCGTTAAGCCGTGAATCGACGTTTGGCTGGGATCGGGTAGGGAATGCGGCGATGGCGCATGCGGCGCCACACCTTCACAAATGCCCGCATCACAAGCTCGAGCTCCGCGCGACTGAGGCCGCTTTGACGCAACTGGCCATCGCTGAGCCGCGCTTCCACGATCCGTTTCACGGTGGCTCGGGCTTCCGCATCGCTCGTGTCGGGCGGCAAGGAGCGCAGGGCGGCCTCGCAACCATCAGCCACCATCATGATTCCGGTCTCCTTGGAGCGAGGAGTTGGGCCGTGATACCGAAATCGCTTCTCTGAAATCTCGGGATCTTTCAGCCGTGCCTGGTGCAGGAAATACCCCATCCGCAAAGTTCCCTGATGCTCGGGAATGAAGTCAGCGATCGGCCTGGGCAAGCGGTGGCGTCTGGCCAATTTCAGGCCTTCATCCACATGGGCCTGCAGAACACCCGCGCTGGCGATTGGATCATTGAGTTCCGTGTGCGGGTTGTGGTCGGTGGTCTGGTTCTCGATGAACCAATCCGGCGCATGCAGCTTGCCAACGTCGTGATACAGCGACCCAGTGCGGATCAGATCCACATCGGCACCGATTGCGCGCGCGCCCTCCTCGGCCAAGCTGCAGATCATCAGGGTGTGCTCGAACGTGCCTGGAGCTTCTGAGGAGAGCCGGCGCAGGAGGGGGCGTTCCTGGTCGGCCAGCTCCATCAGCCTTGCCCGGGTCAGCAGACCAAAGGAACTCTCGAGCAGGGGAATGACCAGGATCGCCAGCATCATCAGCAGGCCCAGCAACAAGGCTTCGGATGCCAGATCTCCCGAGTTGGGAAGCAGTCGGCTCCAGTCTTGATCCACAAGGGATCCTGAAGTCCTGTTGGGGAGAAGCAGCTCCAGAGCAAGCGCTCCGAGGGGAAGGAGCACCGCCAGTTGCAGAAGCTGGGCACGACTTCTGAGCCTGCCCGCTTGAAGGGCGGCCACGGTGGCTGTTGCCGCGGCAATCAGCAGGCGCCCCTCCCCAAGCCCCGTCACCGGTGTGGGCCAGAGCAGGCTGGCAACGGCCATCCACGCCAGGGCGCTGCTGGTTCCAAGGCCCTGGGCCAGAAGCAACGTGGGGGGCACGATCACCGCCAGTGGGCTTACGGCCGCGCCGAACCAGACCTTGCAGGCCTGAGAGATCAGCAGCAACCCCAGGGCCAACAGTCCATGGGGCGCTTCGAGGCAAGGGCGCTCGCGGCGCATCACGAGCAGGAGAATCCCGCAGGCGGCGAGGGATTCTGTAAACCGGATTAGCCAGATTCCCAGTTTGGGTCTGCGGTTCACCAGGCCGAAGAAATCGAGTACGTCGTAGGCCTGGGAACTGATCGGTTCGCCCTTCTGCGTGATCAGGTCACCCTGGCTGACCTCGATGACTGGGATGCCTTGCTGGGTGATCAGCTTCTCGATCAGCCTTTGGCTGCGTTGCGGATCGGTTTTGAGATTGCTGGCACCCTGCAAGGTGGTGGTGAGCAGCTTGGAGCCAAGGGTTCGCGCTGGCGCATCTGCAGGTCCCAGTTCCTCCAGCTGCAGGGATGTGGCCTGACGCAGCTGTTCTTCGGCCAGGTTGTTGACCAATCCCTGGCTGAGCATGCGTTCCAGCGCCCGGCGCAGACCCATATCCCATTTCAGGCGTTCATCCGGTAAGCGCTCCTCAAGCCAGTCCTGTTCTTCGGCGCTCAGGTTCACCGGGCCGATCCGTTCGGCATCGTCGCTGCTGGCGACCCGTTCCAGCTCTCCCAGATAGCGCTCGAGACGCATGCGCAGTTGCTGGTCCTGCTGGTTGTCGATCACCTGAACCAGCGTGCTCGGCACCAAGCTCGATCGTCGTTGCTTCAGCGCTTCGCTGTCGACCACCCGTGCATCCTTGGGTGCCACTGCGTCAAACGGTGCTGTTAGCCCCGGTCGAATGTCTGGCTCCACCAGCCACGGCCAACTCGAGATCAGCGCCACCAGCAGGCACAGCGCCAGGAGAACACCGCGTTGAAGGCGATTCCAGCGCAGCACCGGCCGCCGAGGAGATTCACTCCTGAGCCAAGATCTCCAGAACCTTGCTAGGGGATGCGAACGCAAGATTGGCGGATGCTTTCAGATGAAACGCTAGCTCTGCTGGAGCGGCATGCTGGTTTCACATGCATCAGTCGGCGATGGCCCTCAGATTGGATGGAAAAGCTCTGGCCAAGGAGCTTGAACAACGACTGGCACAGCAGGTCCGTAGGGGTTGTGCTCAGGCCGGCCGCCCGCCGGGTCTCGCCGTTCTGCGCGTGGGTGATGATCCCGCCAGTGCGGTGTATGTGGCCAACAAGGAGAAAGCCTGCGCCAGAGTGGGAGTGGAAAGCTTCGGGGCGCACCTGCCTGCTTCGTCGCAACCGGAGACTCTTCTGAAGGCCATCCGAGCGCTCAATGCCGATGAGCGGGTGGATGGAATTTTGCTGCAGCTGCCCCTGCCGGAAGGCCTCGATGAAACCCCTCTTCTGGCAGCAATCGATCCCGACAAGGATGCCGATGGCCTGCACACACTCAACCTTGGACGGCTATTGAAAGGTGAGCCAGGTCCCCGCAGTTGCACGCCCGCAGGCGTGATGGCCATGTTGCGCAGTCAGGGCATTGATCCCTCCGGCAAACGGGCTGTTGTGGTGGGACGCAGCATCCTTGTGGGCCAGCCGATGGCCCTGATGCTTCAGGCGGCCAACGCAACAGTCACCGTGGCGCACTCCCGCACCCGCGATCTGCCTGCCCTCACCCGTCAGGCCGACATCCTTGTGGTCGCAGCGGGACGTCCGGAAATGATTGGGGCTGAGCATGTAGCCCCCGGTGCCGTTGTTGTGGATGTGGGAATTCATCGCAGACCCGAGGGTGGGTTGTGCGGAGATGTCATCGCTGCCGAGTTGGAGCCCTTGGTTGCAGCCCTTTCCCCCGTGCCGGGCGGCGTCGGTCCGATGACCGTCACCATGCTTCTGGTGAACACTGTGCTGGCCTGGAGCCGACGCCATCAGCTCGATCACGATCTTGATGACCTGGTGCCGTGATCGCACTGATGGGACCTGCGGCCTGACAGAATCCGGCCAGCATCATGTTCTTCATGACCGCCACGGCGAGAAGCCCTGAAGGTGTCACGCCGTTGGGTGAGGATCAGGCAGGTTTTGACTTCGCTGCCTACCTGGCCAAGACCCGCGACGTTGTCGAGCAGTCCCTGGATGCGGCTTTAGGTCCTGAACGACCGGAGTCTCTTCGTGAGTCGATGCGCTACTCCCTCCTGGCTGGAGGCAAGCGACTCAGACCGATCCTTTGCCTCGCAGCCTGTGAGCTGGTTGGCGGTGATGCCTCCCTGGCGATGCCGACGGCAGTGGCTCTGGAGATGATTCACACCATGTCGCTGATCCATGACGATCTGCCGGCCATGGATAACGATGATTTGCGCCGTGGTCGCCCCACCAACCACAAGGTCTACGGCGATGCCATGGCCATTCTCGCTGGCGACGCTCTGCTCAGCCGGGCCTTCGAAATGGTGGCCGTGCGCAGTCCGGGGGTTCCGGCTGAACGGTTGCTGAAGGTGGTGGCTGAGCTTTCACTGGTATCTGGCGCACCGGGCCTGGTGGGTGGCCAGGTGGTGGATCTGGAAAGTGAGGGTCGCGAGGTTGATCTGGAAACACTGGAATACATCCATCTCCACAAGACCGCTGCTCTGCTCCGGGCCTGTGTCGTTACCGGTGCTTTGATCGGCGGTGCTGATGCCGATCAGGTTGATGCCATGCGCACATACGCCAATGGAATTGGCCTGGCCTTCCAGATCGTGGACGACATTTTGGATGTCACGGCCAGCAGTGAAGTGCTCGGTAAAACAGCGGGTAAGGATCTGATAGCTGATAAAACCACCTATCCGAAACTTCTTGGTCTCGAACCGTCGCGGGTTCGCGCTCTTGAGTTGGTGACCCAGGCCAAGTCGGCTCTCGAACCTTGGAAGTCCAAGGCTCAGCCGCTGTTGGCTCTCGCTGACTACGTGGCGAGCCGGGACCGTTGACCATGCTGTTTGCCTCGTTGAGCGCGCCCCTTCAGCTTCTCGATAACGCCTCCCTGGCCTGGGGGCTCGCTGCCTGCGGGCTGGCGCAGCTGTCGAAGCTGTTCATCGAGTTGGTCACCCAGCGCCGCTGGCGCCCGCAGGTGTTGATTGAAACCGGAGGAATGCCATCAAGCCATTCGGCACTGGTGACCGGTACAGCCGCTGCCGTGGGTTGGCTCAATGGATTTGACTCCCCCGCTTTCGCTTTGGCCTCCACAGTGGCCTTTGTGGTGATGTACGACGCCAGTGGCGTCCGGCGGGCGGCGGGCTTCACCGCCGAGAGAGTGAACGCTCTGCCCAGCAATCTCTGGGATCCATCCCCTGACAAACCCCTCAAAGAACGATTGGGTCACTCCAGGCTCGAGGTGCTGGTCGGAAGCCTGCTCGGCCCAGCAATCGCTCTTCCAGGCATTGTGTTTGTCGGCTCGCCCCTGCATCTGGCCCACGTCCTGTCCCAGGCGTTCGGGTGAGCTCGCCCGCCCATTCCGAGCTGGCTCTCACCAGTGATCAGCAACAGGCCGCCGATGCCTTCGCTGACTGGCTTCATCAAGCCGATGCAACCGTCCCGTTTGTGCTGAGTGGTTTCGCCGGCAGCGGCAAGACCTTCCTTTCGATGCGTCTTCTCCAGCAGGTGGAAGCCAGAGGTCTTTGCTGGACTGTCGTCGCCCCGACCCACAAGGCTGTGGGTGTGCTCAGGCAGGCCCTGGCCCTTGAGGGTCTGCGCCCAACCTGGTACCCATCCACCATTCACCGTCTGCTGCGCCTCAAGCTCAAACGACAGGGGGATCGTGAACTGTGTGAATCCACCGAGCAGACGGCCGCAGCCCTTGAGCATCTCGGGTTGGTGCTGATTGATGAAGCCTCCATGGTGGACAGCTCATTGCTGGCGATCGCCCTGCAGTGCGCCCACACCTTCAGCACCCGACTGGTGTTTGTGGGGGATCCGGCCCAGCTGCCGCCGGTGGGAGAAAGCGACAGCCCTGTCTTTGCCATGACGCGGGCCGTGAATGCCTGCCTAAAGCAGGTGGTGCGCCATCAAGGCCCCGTGCTGCAGTTGGCCAGTTGTCTGCGTGATGGCCGCCTGCCCTGTGAGGTGCCACCGCTTCTGGCTCCGGTGCGCACGGATCTGGGCCAGGTCGGGGTGATGAACCGCTCCGATTGGCTCAGTCGCGCTCAGGAGGCTCTGCGTCAGGCGGCAGCCTGCGATAACCCTGATGCAGCCAGGATTCTTTGCTACACCAACCGCAGGCTTGAGCTGCTGGTTCCCCACGCGCGCCGGGCGATTCATGGCGAGATGGCCGATCAGATGGCGGTGTTGCCGGGTGAGGTGCTGATCACCCGCACCGCGGTGATGGCCCCGGCCTCACGGGATGGTGGCGAGACCGGAGAGGAGCCCGATCTGGTGCTGGGTTCCAATCGGGAACTCGTGGTGGAGGATGTCGCCCCTGAACGCTGTGACCTGGCGGAATTCGGTGTGGCCGGCGATGCCCAGCTCGCGCTGGCTGGTCTTGGTGCACCTGTGATTGAAACCCTGAATGCACGGGTGCGTAGCGGGGAGCTCGAGCTCAATCTGCGCCTGCAACCGCCTGCCGGCACCCCCGCCAGGCAGCAGCTGGATGCCCTGCTCCAGCAGTTGCGCACGCAGGCTCGTGACGCTGGTAAGCAGGGGGGACGTCCGCTCTGGCGCCGTTATTTCCTGGTGCGTGATGCGTTCGCGTCGCTGGGACCTGCCGCTGTACTCACCGTGCATCGCAGTCAAGGCAGCAGTTTTGGGGAGGTCTTCGTTGCAGACGATGTGTTCTGGCCCCAAGACCTTGATCTGCGCCGGCAGCTTGTTTACGTGGCCGTCAGCCGGGCCCGTCAGGGGGTTTGGATGGCAGGCCGCACGGGTTCTGAAGGGGCCACCCAACGTTGGGCCCAAGCCCTCAGAGCAGGCTGAGACCGCTGATTCCCTGCCATCCCAGATAGCCTCCCAGGCCCAGGCTGACGCCCCCCACCACCAGTCCGCCTCGGGCAAACAGCACTTGCTTGCCTTTCTCGAGGATTGGAATCACCTTGTCCCGTCCGATGATCACGGCGATCAGTGGGGCCAGGAGAAAAAGGCTTGCTCCGATTGTGAAGGCTGCCAATCCCACGATCTCCTGCCAGGTGGGCAGCTGGGCTGCGAGAACAACGCCAGCCGACTTGGCGAAGAGCACGAGGTCGTCGGGACTGATCACCTCCCCCGCCGCGCCAAGGAGCAGGAGCAGTGGCAACGGCATGGCCACAAAGCGGTCGATGCTGGTGGTCCAGGCCGGTGGTTCGGCTCCATCGGCGAAGGAACGCAGCAGCTCCCTGCCACCGATGGCCACCAAGGCTCCTCCCGCCAGCAGGTCAAGGCCCGTGCGGTGATGAGAGCCATGGCTCATGTCGAGTACAAGGGTGTGGCCCACGGTCACCAGCAGGGTTGCGGTGAGCAGGGTGGTGACCACCCAGCCCGCAACAAACCAGCCACCGCGGCGTAGGGGCTGGGGGCCCAGCAACAGGAGCAGCAGAACGGCAATGTGGATTGGCGAGAGGCCGATGCCCGTGCCGTAGGCCAGCAGTTCCGCCCAGAGAGTGGTGTCGCTCATCAGAACCGGCCGTCGGCCGGAGCATTCCAACGAACGATCGCACGGTTTTCGCGCTCGAATCCCAGCACGCAGATGCTTCCTGTACCGAGCTTCAACAAGCTGCCACCCACAGCACCCAGACCAAGCCAGGTTCCAGCCAGCGCTCGCAGCAGGTGTCCGTGGGCGAACAGAGCCACATCTCCTGGTTCGGAGACCTCCAGGGCGCGTTGGATGGCGATTTCGCAGCGCTTCTGCACGGCCTCCGCATCCTCGCCGTTGGGGCAACCATGGCTCCAGACGGTCCAGCCCGGCACCGTCTTGCGGATCTCCGGCGTGGTGATCCCCTCGTAGTCGCCGTAATTCCATTCGAGCAGTTCCGGCATCACGGTCAGGCGGTCTCCGAGGCCGCCGAGCTCACAAGTGCGACGGGCGCGCTGCAGAGGGGAGCTGAAGACGGCTGCGAAGGTCTGGCTTGTCAGCGTCGGCGCCAGGCGTCGGGCTTCATCCTCCCCTTCCGGCAACAGGGGAAGGTCTGTGCTGCCGGTGTGGCGTCCGTTCTTGGCCCATTCCGTGGCGCCATGGCGCAACAGCCAGAGCTGACGATGTTCGGCCATAGATCACTGGCAACGACTTAACAGGATTGTGACCAGCAGCGCGACCAATGGAGGTGTCGCCGGTGTCACCTCAGTGCATGCTCAGTTGCGGATTTCGAACCAGTCCGCTCCTGTGATGGGCATCTGCGAGGGCCTCACTAGGCTCACCTGCGCATCAGTGGGACCGCGCTCACACCAAAGCCGCAAGTCACTGAGCGCCATGGGAGTCCCTTCGGCCTGCACTTCCACCCGGCCATCGGGGAGGTTGCGAACCCAGCCGCTCAGGCCAAGATCCATGGCGCGACGGCAACACCCTTGCCTGAATCCAACACCTTGAACCTTGCCCTCCACGAGGAAGCGCCAACGTTCCTTCAAGAGTGTGGGTTTGTGTTTGCCTCGGTTCAGGAAACGGCCGCGTTCCGCCTCGCCGCGGTTTCGAGAGCGGCGCGCCATCGGCATGAGGTCGTCGAGGAGCCGGCCCAGTGGAGGTGTACCCAGCTGGCGTGCAGGGTCGGAAGGCTCCATCCCTCGTTTCTCCGCGAGATTTTCCACCCATCAACCTGCCATAAAGGTTTCGCCTTTCCCAAGAAATCTCCGGATTCTTTGCTCAATTGCCACCGGTGGAATTCATGCCCTTTCAAGCTTTCCCCTGCGCGCAGAATCAAGCCATCGTGCGCTGCGGACAGCGTTCGATAGCCCACCTGCAACGCTCCGCGTTCTGCGCGGAAGGGCAGCACGCCAGCCATGGGATGGTGAGTCCCCTCGGCGTCACTCAGTGACTCACCCAGCATCAGCATGCCGCCGCATTCGGCATAGAGGGGTTTCTGGGCGATCCACTGCTTCAGGGCCGAGAGGCTGCGCTGGCATTGACTGAGTGACTCTGCATGCAGTTCTGGAAATCCACCGGGTAGCACCAGTCCCAAGGCTTGGGGTGGTGGCGGCTCATCCGCTAATGGGCTCCAAGGAATCACTGGCATGGCCATGGCTTCCAGGCATTCCTGCATTTCTGGGTAACGAAAGTGAAAGGCCTCGTCCTGGGCGACCGCCACAGGCATGGGCGTGCGTTTGGGCTGCTGTTCCAGGACCGGGGCCAGAACGGTTTGGATGGGATCCGAGCCGGCGGCAGGTGCCCTCAGTAACGGTTCGAATCTCTGCAGATTCAGATGGGAGCTCGCCAGCGCTGCCCAGCGACCGATCCGCTCTTGCATCGGTCCGAGCTCATGGGCCGGAGCCAGGCCGAGGTGTCGACTGGGAAGACTCAGGCTCGCGTCCTTCGGCAGGCTTCCCAGGCAGGGAACGTTGATTTCGTCGAGCACGCTCTCCAGAAGCTCACGATGGCGCTGGCTGGACACGCGATTGAGCACAACCCCCGCCAAGTTCACGCGCGGTTCCAGGCTCTGGAACCCGCGCACCACTGCCGCTAGGGATCGGGCCTGCCTGCCGGCATCCACCACCAGCACCACGGGCAGGTTCAGATGCCTTGCCACAGCAGCCGTGCTCCCTTCGGAGCTGGCTCCGATGCCGTCAAACAGACCCATCACGCCTTCGACGACGGCCATGTCGCACCGTCCGCCAAACCCTCGGAAACTGAGATCGACCCACTCCTTGCCGCAGAGGGAGAGGTCGAGATTCCGGCAGACTCTGTTTGCACTGAGGCTGAGCAGCTGAGGATCGAGATAGTCCGGCCCCACCTTGAAGGGCTGGATGCTCTTTCCTTGATGCCGCGCCCAGGCGATCAGGCAGAGAGTCAGCAGGGTTTTGCCACTGCCGCTGGCCGGAGCAGCGATCACACAGGCCATGAACTGAGCGGAACAGCGAAACGTTGGCCCCGCTCAGCGGGACATCATTTGATCAGCTTGGCAGCCAGAGGGGCAGCAGCTTCCAGCAGCGGATTGGTGGAGTCATGTCCACCCTCGAGCAGCTTGGCCACATCGGCCTCGACCGGCATGGGCTGAACCGCGACCACTTCTTCAATCAGCTCCATGCTCGCCATCCCACCGGCTTCAAGGCGCATGCAGCCCCCCGACTCTGCACAGAGGATCACGCAGATTGCTGGTTTGTCCTCGGGTTTACAGATCAGGCGCAGTCCCACGATCTGGCCAGGGTGAATGCTGGGCTGTCCCATGGGCACTGGCGAGACGCGCATTTGCACCGCGACGCCATCCGCTCTCACAAATTCAGCACTGATGCTGTGGTCATCGTGATGCTGGGTGCGTTGCAGATGCCATCCCAAACGATCAGCGATCCAGCTGGCCAACAGGAGTCCTTGAACCGGATGGTCTCCTTCCACGTCGATGTCCAGCTGCACCACGTGGCTGAGGGCATTTCGACGATTCGGCGGATCGAACACCATGGCCAGGGTTTGATGCCAGCTTCCGAGCCTTAGCCAATTGAGGTCGTTGACGGCCTGGCCGCTTTCGATCCTTGTGGCCAGCAGATTCAGGCAGAACCCGGGATCACCCAGTGCCGAATCAATGATCAGGCGTCGGGGAGTGCCTGCGAGCTGCATCAGAAGTTCGGGCGCTTCATCGAGGGCGCCGTTCCACCACACCCAAGAGGGCAGATCCTCAGGAAGCAGTGGTTGCAGGATGGAGAGGCCGTCTTCCAGCGAAGGTTGGCCCCCGCGCAGAACCACCACATCACCGCAGGCAACGGTTCCACCCCCCTCCTCAGGCAGTGGGCAGTAAGCGGCAACAAGGGTTTCCAGGGCCTGCTGGTCATCCAGGCTTGGGGCCAGGGTGATCAGCCGACGTGGCCTGAGGGCGCTGAGAGCTGCATCGATGTGTTGGCCCCTGAGGTCATCAGCTTGCTGGGATCCGCCCATGCTGCTCAGGCACGCTGCCACCGGCGCGGTGATGGGTGATGTACTCAACGGCAGATCTCCATCCACCACGGCTTGGCGACCGGCCTGAATCAATTCGGCGCGCTGCACCCCGGTGATTGGTCCTTCGAGGCGACCGGTCCGCACCAGCTGCTGTTCCACCCAGGACGGCTGCCAGATCAGCAGACAGAACGTATGGGATCCAACGCCCCCCTGTTGGTCGCGTGACCAGAGCTGTTCCAGGTAGCTGGGGACCTCCGCGGGGGGGAGTTCGAGGGGGGTCTGAAGCGTGAGCTGGGGTGACATGGTTCAGCTGGTGGGGAAGGGGATGGGTGTCAATCGAGAACAATCAGGGACGGCGCCAGAGCAGGCCATCGCGGGCCATCAGAGCGTCAGAGGCTGCGGGCCCCCAGGTTCGTGACTCATAGGGATGAATCGGCAGCTGCCAGGGGCTGTCTTCAATGAGCTCAAGCAGGGGGGTGTAGAGACGCCAGGCGGCCTCCACTTCATCGCTGCGGGTGAACAGGGTGGGGTCGCCGAGCATTGCATCGGCAAGAAGACGCACATAACCCTCGTCGGAGGGTTCCCCGAAGGATTCGTCGTAAGAGAATTCCATCTCCACGGGTCGGCTGCGCATACCTGATCCGGGGGACTTCACCTCGAAACGGAATTCAGCACCCTCGTCGGGTTGGATGCGCAGGATCAGCTGGTTCGCGGTGGGACCGCCGCCTGCGGCATCAAACAAGTGAACCGGCGCTTCCCGGAACGTGAGGACCACTTCGCTGAGACGTTTCGGCAGTCGCTTGCCGGTGCGCACATAGAACGGCACCCCTTGCCACCGCCAATTGTCGATGAACAGCTTCATGGCCACGTAGGTCTCTGTGGTGCTGTTGGGATCCACCCCCGGTTCCTGTCGGTATCCGGCCAGGGGATTCTCTTGGGTGCCACCCGGTCCGTACTGTCCGCGAATACAGCAATTCCAAGGCTCGTTTTCATCCGCTAGACGGGCTGCCTGCAGCACCTTGGCTTTTTCACTGCGAATGGCCTCGGGGTCGAAACGGCCCGGCGTCTCCATGGCCGTGATCGCCAACATCTGCGTCAGGTGGTTCTGCACCATGTCGCGCAATGCACCGGACGTTTCGTAGTAACCGGCACGCTCTTCGACGCCGACGGTTTCAGCCGCTGTGATCTGAACACTGGAGATGTAATTCCGGTTCCAGATCGGTTCGAAAATGGTGTTGGCAAAGCGCAGAACCATGATGTTCTGCACCGTTTCCTTGCCCAGATAGTGGTCGATGCGGAAGATCTGGTTTTCCTGGCCACAGCTTTGAACGATGCGATTCAGGGCCTGGGCGCTTCCGTAGTCCCGTCCAAAGGGCTTTTCAATCACCACACGGCTGCGTTGAGGATCCTTCAGCAGGCCGGCATCGGCCAATGCCCGACACCCACTGCCGTAGAACTTCGGTGAGACCGAAAGATAGAAGGTGCGGTTGCTGCGGGTTGCCCTGAGGCGGTCGATGCTGTCGAGCCGGTGACCCAGCTTCACCAGATCCTCGGGCTGCTGGAGATCCACCGGCTCGTAGAACATGCCAGCTGCGAACTGGTCCCATGCCACGCGGTTCTCGTTCACCGTCTTCTCCATGGCCTGGGCCATTTTCTGGCGGAACTCTTCATCGCTCCAGGGCCGACGGGCGCAGCCAAGAAGGGCGAATTCGCTCGGCAAGCGTCGCTGCAGAAAGAGCTCGAATAAGGCTGGGACCAGCTTCCGATGGGTGAGGTCACCGCTCGCACCGAAGATCACAAGGCACTGGGGTGCGATGACTCGCTCCTGACGCAGTCCGACCCTCAGCGGGTTCGTCATCGTTGCGCTCATGGCACAGATCGTTCTGTCGCAGGTTTAACCAGGAATTTCCGTCCTGACAGTGCTCTAGAACAACCCGCCATGTTTTTGTTGCTGGCTGTTCCCAGCACCTGTGCATCAAAAAAGCCCGCCATCAGGCGGGCTTCCATCGTTTTCAGACGGCGAGGCAGACCTCAATAAGTCTCCACATGCCAACGATCGGCTTTCTTGAGCTGGGGGCGCAGCTCCGACCAATCGAGACCCTTGGCCGCAGCAGCGGCGCTCATCGCCTCATCGATGCCTGGTTCCATGCCCCGCAAACCGCACATGTAAACGTGCGTTTTGGGGTTCTCGATCATCGAGAAAATTTCATCGGCGTGTTCGAGGACGCGGTCCTGGATGTACATGCGTCCGCCCTTGCTGTTCTGCTGCTCGCGGCTGATGGCCTTCGTGTAGCGGAAACTGTCGGGATACTCGCGCTCGTAACGCTCAAAGTCCTCGTCGTAGAGAAGGTTCGGAGTTTTCGGTGCACCCATGAACAGCCAGGCCTTGCCCCGGAAGGTCCAGCCGTTCTTTTCCCGTTCTGAGGGCTCGAACATGCGGCGGAGGTAGGTGCGCATCGGCGCAATACCAGTGCCGGTGGCCAACATGATCACGTTGGCGTCCTCGTCATCGGGGAGGAGCATCTCCTTGCCCACCGGACCGGTGATCTTCACTTTGGTTCCTGGCTCGATGTCGCAGAGGTAGGTCGAGCAGACCCCTTTGATCTCTTCGCCGGCATCATTTTTGTATTCCAACTGGCGAACACAGAGGGACACCGTGTGGTCAGCCATGTTGTCGCCGTGACGCGTGCTGGCGATCGAGTAGAGACGCAGCTTGTGGGGTTTCCCCTTCGCGTCTTCACCTTCGGGAATGATGCCGATGGATTGGCCTTCGACGTACTCGAGATGGGGATCACCACCGCTGAGGTCAAAGGTGATGTGTTGCACCCGTCCGATCGCCCCTTCTTTCAGCAGGCTGTAGTTCTCCGTGACGGTGCCCATGAAGGGTGCCCTGGGCTTGTAGAGGTTCACAGGCACAGCCTTGTGTGCAGGCTTGTGTGGGGTTTCGGTCACGGTGGAGGTGGCGGAGGCTTTTGAGACGTTGGAGGCTGCCGAGCCAGTGGTGTGGGCTGCGGCAGAAGCGGTGCCGGCTGTCACCGACAGAATTCTTCCACCACAAGCATTAATGCGCTGAACGGTGGACTGCAGGCGGTCGTAAGACACTGTGAAGGTTTGTTCGGACCGGCGCTGCTTTGACGACTGCAGGCCGACAACAACCAACGTGAACACCCGTTCGTTGTAGGTGTTGTTCGCTGCAGAGCTGACGCGCATGAGATCCCGCTTGCCTTAAAGACGGCGCGATCATAGGCGTGACCTTGGATTGTCATGCGTTCTGTCGTGGTTCAGCTCAATGAGCTGGTCGTGTGGCTGACTTTCATTAAGATTCCGTTGTTATCTTTCTCAGGTTGACCATCGAAGTCTCCTTGAAGACTCTTCAGCGCGCCCCACTGGGCCAGCACCAGCCGATCGAGCAGACCATGGAGCGCCTCCCCCAGGGCGTGCGTCGTTTGGCCGTGCAGCTGCGGACTTCACTGCCTGTGAAGGAGCTCTGGGAGGTTTTGACCGACTACGAAGCGCTGAGCGAGTTCATCCCAAACCTGTCGCGCAGCACCCTTCTGGCCCGGCAAGGCAGTTTGGTGACGCTCTCCCAGATCGGCAGCCAGCAGCTTCTGGGGCTGAAGTTTTCCGCTTCAGTTCAGCTTGAGTTGACGGAACATCGGCCGGAAGGGCTGCTTCAGTTCCGCATGCTGAAAGGCGATTTTCGCCGTTTCGAAGGATGTTGGCGACTTCAGGCTGTTCCCGATGCCACCCTTCTTCTTTACGACCTAACGGTTCAGGGATGTCTTGGCATGCCTGTGGCGCTGATCGAACAGCGCCTGAGAACTGACCTCACTGAAAATTTACTTGCAGTAGAAAAAGAAGCGATCCGTCGACGTTCTCGTTAATTCAAGTCTTTAATCAATGATTCAAGTCTTCAATCATTCACTTGATTGAATTCAATGACAAACTGATTGATTGATACCCCCAAGGGGATTCGAACCCCTGTCGCCTCCGTGAAAGGGAGGTGTCCTAGGCCTCTAGACGATGGGGGCGAGGCCGTGATCTTGGGTGTGCTCCCGATCACTAAATGAAATTACGGGGCCAACTGACCCTCCGTCAAGACTGTGGACATCTTCTCCTGACCCTGTCCTTGCCACACAGGAACAGTGAAGGTGAAGCATGCACCCTTGCCCGGTTCAGAGATCACCCAGATGCGTCCGCCATGCACCTCCACAATGCGTCTGCAGACCGATAGCCCAACACCGAACCCAGATGTCCCCCCGGAGGTCTGCGGAAGGCGGACCCTGTCGAGAAAGATGCGTTGCTGCTCCTCTTCTGGAATGCCTGGACCGCTGTCGCTGATGCTGACCTGGATCCACTGACTGGTGCGGTGCAGCATGCTCACGGCAATCGTTCCGCCGTCCTGGGTGTATTTAAGGGCGTTTTCCAGGAGATTCAGAAGCACCTGGCGCATGCGTCGTTGATCGGCATAGGCCAGGGGAAGGTCGGCAGGAATATCGGTTTGGATGGTCACATTTCTGCCGAACCAAAGCTTCTCCAGCTCCAGGATCGCTTCCGCTGCAACACTGGCCAGATCAAGTCGCTGAGGGTTGAACAGGGCCTCCCAGCGGGTGCTCCCGACCTCCAGCAGATCTTTCGACAGCAAAGCGATCTCCTCGAGGCGCCGTTTCAGAACATCCCTGAAGCGATTGAGATCGATTTGCCCCCGTTGTTGACTCTGCAACGCGAGGGTGGCTGCGGTCAGAGGCGTTCGCAGTTCATGGGCCACCATGCGCAGCAATCGTTCCTGGGATTGCAGGCGGTCGATCAGTGTTTCATTTTCCTGACGCAGAACAAGAAGTTGATCTTCCAGTTGGAGCTCTCGTTGTGTGCGACTGCCATCCAGCTCCGTCGGCTTGAGGCTGAGCCCGAGCCCACTGACGACTTCGTCCTGCTGCCAGCGCGGTAGCCATCCCCTCAGCTGCTGAAAAATGCTGCTGCCAGCAAACACCTGCTTCGGAACCGGCTGAAGTTTCACCAGCGCTGGTGTCACTACCAATCGGTGAAGCTCCAGCAATTCAGGCTGCTGCAAAGGATCAGCAACCTGAAGCGTGACGTCGAAACCGCAGTCCTCATTCTCCAGAAACTGGATCAGGGAGCGCAGATCACCGCTCGAAAGGTGGTGACGACCAGCAACAAGAAGAAGGCTCAGTTGCTGTCGTGGTGTGGGATCCATCCCGACCACCAGGTGAGGCTCCCAAAGTTGAGCCTCACCTTATGGGTTTTTGCAAAGAGCGGCAGAACCGCTAAGACTTTTTTGTACAGACTGTTGTCACCCAGGACACAGCATGCCCCTTCTGCCTGTCGAACGTCGCGGCGCTCAGCCGCCAGACGGGGATTCCCCCGCTTCTCCGCGGGTTCCCCTCGACGGCAACCTGCGTCGTTGGTTTGCTCGCAATTTGGGACTTTGGCGCTCTCGGCGTCAGTACGTTTTCAAGAACGAGGAAGTGTTGTTCCTCGACATGATGATTCGTGTGGAGATTTTTGCGGAATCCCGCGTCGGCAAACCGCGTTACCGCATGAGTTGGTGGCCTGAACACGAAACCGACTTCTTCGAAAAAAAACCTCGCTATCAGCGTGAAGGGGTCATGGAGGCCACCTTGCTGGGCCATCAGCTGCAGCGAAGCCGTGCCTATCTCGAAGAGGTTGAATCCAAAACGCGCATCCGTCAGGTTGACGAACATGAGGTTGTGTTCGAGTCCCATTACCTCGACTGGGATGTACAGGAATACACGCGCCTGATTGATCAGGATCGTTTCCGCTCAAGAGCCATCTACAGCTGGCAGAAGGGAGATTTAGAAATCGTGGAACATCATCATGAAACGCGTGTGGAAGATGCGTCCGCACCGATTCCCGGCTAGGGGATAGGGACGGTTCAGGTTCAGTGCCTCACCCAGTGGTGCGAATCCTGGGGAATGGTGCAGCATGGCTGCGTTAATTGGTCAGGATTCTTGGCTTCACTCCGTCAATTCCGTTCCGTGATGGCCGCTCCTCTGGCCATGTTGTCTCTTGCTCTGGTGACTCCTGCCGTTTTGGCCCAGGGCGCAGCCAAGCCCCAGTCGAAGCCTGCCTCCGATAGCGACATCTTCCTCTACCGCGGGATGGGTTCCTCTTATGTCTGCAACGCCAGAACCGCTGGCGTTGAGTTCCCGAAGGCTGTTGGTATCGCTGCAGCGACCTATGTGCAGCTGCTGAACGGCCGCCATGGTGGTCTTGTGGCATCCACCGGCAGTAAGAAGCTCACCAATGAACAGCTGTTTGCAGGCGCGGAGTTCCAAATCATCACTGGGGCACTTCAGTTCTGTCCTGACAAGGTGCCTGCCGATGTGAAGACCAAGGTGGAGGAAGCGATCAAGAAGCAACAGGCCGGCGGTCAGTAATCAACAGATACGAGGGTGAGGTTTTCACCCTCGTCAGCACCGTGATGGGGGAGTCAGGATCTGTTGAGCGTGAGACGTTCATGGTCAGCAGCCCCTCCCCTCAGCCCACCGTTCGTCTTGAGGATTACCGGCCGTTTCCCTTCAGGATTCCGAAGACAGAGCTGAACGTCGTGATTCAGGAGCACGACGTTCAGGTAACGGCTGATCTCCATCTTGAGCCGGTCCTGCAATTCCCTGAACCCCTGCGTCTTCAGGGGGTTGATCTTGACTTGCTCTCCGTGGCTCTTGATGGCCATGCCCTCGATGCTGACTCCTACAGCCTGAGCGGCAACACACTCCAGATTCACGCAACTCCGAATCAACCCTTCACCGTGACGACGGTGTGCAAGCTCGATCCGGCAGCCAACGGTTCGCTTGAAGGGCTTTACGCCAGTGGGGGCATGCTCACCACGCAATGCGAAGCCGAGGGATTCCGGCGCATCACCTTTCATCCTGACCGTCCGGATGTGCTCAGTCGCTTCCGAGTGCGCATTGAGGCGGACCGTGAGTGTTATCCAGTCCTTCTCTCCAACGGCAACGCTGTTGAAGCCGGGCCCATTCCTCAGTCACCCGGCCGTCACGCTGTGGTTTGGGAAGACCCGTTCCCGAAGCCGTCCTATCTCTTTGCCCTGGTGGCGGGGGACTTGAAGGAAATCAGAGATCACTTCACCACTTCATCCGGCCGTCGCGTGACGTTGCGGCTGCATGTGGAAGCGGGGGATGAGCCCTACACCGCCCATGCCATGCAGTCCCTCAAGCGATCCATGGCCTGGGATGAACAGGTTTACGGTCTCGAGTACGACCTTGACGAGTTCAATACGGTTGCGGTGCGCCACTTCAACATGGGCGCCATGGAGAACAAGAGTCTGAATATTTTCAATTCGAAGTTGGTTCTTGCTGATGCAGAAACAGCCACTGATGGAGAACTGGAACGCATCGAGAGCGTGGTCGCTCACGAATATTTCCACAATTGGTCTGGAAATCGGATCACTTGTCGCGACTGGTTTCAACTGTCGCTCAAGGAAGGTCTCACAGTGTTCCGCGACCAGTGCTTCACCGCCGATCTGCATTCCTCAGCGCTTAAACGCATCGAGGATGCCGCGATGCTGCGCAACACCCAGTTTCGTGAGGATGCTGGACCCACAGCCCACCCAGTGAAGCCTGATGCCTACCAGGCCATCGATAACTTCTACACAACGACAATCTATGAGAAAGGTGCCGAGCTGATTCGCATGCTGCGCACCCTTCTGGGGGATGAGCGCTTCATGCGGGGGATGCGTCTGTATTTCCAACGCCATGACGGAGACGCCGCCACAACCGAGGATTTTTTAGCGGCGATTGTTGAAGGCGCGACTGAGGATGGCACTCCTCTCAACTTTCAGCCTGAGCAGTTCAAGCGTTGGTATCACCAGGCCGGCACTCCCCATGTGTCGGTGGATCGGCAATGGGACGCAACGGCAGGACGTTTGACGCTGACGTTTCGCCAGTCCACGGCACCCACACCTGGCCAGCCAGACAAACTGCCGGTTGTCATTCCCGTTCTCTGGAGTGTTCTGAACACTGATGGTCGCGCTGGTGATGAGCGCTTGCTTGTTCTTGATCAAGACCAGCAAACTGTCGTTCTCGAGGGTTTGGCCTGCACTCCTCAGCCTCCAGTGCTCTCGCTGTTCCGGCAGTTTTCAGCTCCGGTGACCTGGACGGCTCAGCAGGGCGACGATGACCTCTTTGCCCTGTTCGCGCAAGACACCGATGCGTTTGCCCGCTGGGATGCCGGGCAGCAGATCTGGAAGCGTCTCCTGCTGGCTCGGGCATCGGGTGGTGACGATTCACCTCTCGAGGAGCGGATGCTGGACGCACTCAGCCAGTTGCTGTCCCCTGCCGGGGAAAAGGATCCCGCCGTTCTCGCCACACTGTTGGCCTTTCCCGGATTGGCTGAGTTGGAGGCCCTGCAGGATGAGGCCGATCCACCGGCCCTGTTTCAGGCCGCCTGTGCGCTGCGCGAACTGTTCGGATCACGACTCGCTGATGCGCTGCGGCAGCGACTGGCGTCCAGTGCGGAATCTCTGCAAGCGCCCTGGCCTGCTGGGCAAGGGGAGCGTCAGCTCACGGCCCTGATCTGGAGCTGGCTGGCAGCGGCGGGCGACGAAGGGGTGCGCAATGCTGCGCTGGCAGCTGTGAGCGGTCCATCGATGACCCTCGCCCGTGCAGCCCTGCGAGCCCTTCAACCGATCGACTGTCCCCAGCGTCTGCAAGCGCTCCAGGTGTTTCATGACCGCTGGCAGGACCGCCCAGTGATCTTCGATACCTGGTTTGCGTTGGAAGCATCCACTCCTCGACCGGATGCACTCGCGCGCGTCGAGGCCCTCCTGCAGCACCCTCGATTCGATCCGATGGCTCCTAACTCCGTGCGGGCCGTGCTGGGTGGGCTTGTTGGCAATCCCAGCGTGTTTCATGCGCTGGATGGCAGCGGCTACAGATTCATGGCCCACCAGATCATCGCGGTGGATGCCAGGAATCCGATTACAGCCTCAAGACTGGCCAAGGTCTTCAGCCGTTGGCATACCTACGGACAAGAGCGCAAAGCTGCTGTTCAACATGCTCTAGCTGTGCTGGCGGAGGCTGATCTCTCGACCAACACCCGTGAAGTGGTCACACTGATGCAGGCCTGAGAAAGCCAAAGCCTCGATGTTCAATCCTGAGCACCGAGGCTTTGAAAAGCATCAAAGCGGAAGGCAGGCCCCTCTTGTCCGCTGTATTGACCCCAGAGACCTTCCCAGTAGAAGTAAATGACTCCGTAGCCTTGTTGGTTGCTGAGCCGTTTTTTTTCAGCCAGCACAGGAATCGGTGTGGTGCGTTTTCCAAACCCCGCGAGGATGCCAATCTGCACCGGTAATCCCCATTGGCGAGCTTTGCGCAGCGCTGGCTGATTGAGATCTTTGGCGAAACCTTTTAGGGAGTAAGCGTAATTCTGAACGACCAGATCATCGATCAACTCGCCAACCGCCCAGAGCTCCCAGTCCTGCAGCCAATGGTTATAGGCAAATCGAAAAGGGCCTGGTGAGAGGCTGATTTTCTGTGGAAGCGATTCCTCATCCAAGCGCTGGCGTAGCTCGCGAAGCAGTCCAGTCAACTGACGCCGTCGCCAGGTCATCCAGTAGCGATTGGTGTGGTCTTTGGGTGGTTGAAGCCCGGTGTCTTGCTGGTAAAGCGCCGATGTGTAGGGGTCATAGCCCAGTTCCACAGGCCAGGCGAAATGATCATCGAGCTGCAGTCCATCCATCTTGCAGCGCTTCATCACTTCCACCACAAGACCGATGAACCGCTCGCGCACTTCAGGGTGGGCTGGGTTGAGCCAAACCATCTCTTTCCCGTGCATCCTCATCACGGGATTGCCATTCCGGCGTGTCAACACCCATTCCGGATGCTGCGCCACCACCGCGGCACTCGCAGGCTCCATCAGGCCATATTCAAACCACGGAATCACCTTCATGCCGCGTTTGCGGCCCTCCTTGCTGATGGTGCAGATCGGGTCAAGATTGAGTCCTGCCTTGCGCAGGGCTGGCTCCACCGGTGCGAACCGACTGCGATGAAAGGTGGTGCCTCGGCTCCATACATTCGGATACAACGCTGTGAACCCTGCCTGCTGCAATTCGTCCATCGCCTTTAACAGCGTTGTTCGGTCGTAGTACAGAGGGCTTGGGCTGTTGGTGAGCCAGACACCCAGGGTGCGTTTCGGTTGAACGGAGGGGAGTCCGGCCTGAGCGCCCGTCGTGGTCATGACCAGGGCCAACGCAGCGATGGCACCAGCGCTGCTTCGACGAAAAGTTCGCGGTGAAAGCATCACAACCCGAGTTCAGCGGAACATCGAGCTGACGGAACTCTCCTCATGAATGCGCCAGATCGCTTCACCGAGCATGTTGGCGACCGACAGCACCTGGAGTTGGGGGAACATGCGATCCGATGGGATCGGAATGCTGTTGGTCACCACAACTTGCTCAAACAGTCCGTCCGTTGATAAGCGCTCGGATGCCGGCGGCGAGAACACGGCATGGGTCGCACAGGCGATCACCCGGCTTGCCCCCTGTTGACGCAACAGCCGGGCACCGGCGCAAATGGTGCCCCCGGTGTCGATCATGTCGTCGATGAGGATCGCCGTGCGTTGGTGCACATCCCCGATCACGGTGAGGCTCTCGGCCATGTTGTGACCTGTGCGGCGTTTATCGATGATGGCCAGCGGAGCATCGTTCATTTGCTTGGCAAAGGCTCTCGCCCGTGCCACACCACCCACATCCGGTGAAACAACCACAACCTCGCCGAGCTCCTGGGCGGAGAGGTAATCCACAAGCACTGGGGAGCCGTAAATGTGATCGCAGGGAATGTCGAAGTAACCCTGGATCTGCGCGGAATGAAGATCCATGGCCAGCACCCTGTCCACCCCTGACTTGACCAGGAGATTGGCTGTGAGCTTGGCCGTGATGGATTCCCGGCCTGCGGTCTTCCGATCCGCCCGTGCGTAACCGTAATAGGGGACGACTGCAGTGATCTGCCTTGCTGAAGCACGACGACAGGCGTCGACCATGATCAGCAGCTCCATCAAGTGATCATTCACCGGAGCACAGGTGGGCTGGATCAGGAAAACATCGCAGCCTCGGATGGATTCCTGGATCTGCACATAGAGCTCACCGTCGGCAAAGCGTTTGCAGACCCTCGGGCCATCGGGCACGCCCAAATACGCTGCGATTTCCCGTGCCAGAGCAGGATTCGACGTGCCGCTGAACAGGCGGAGTCGCCGCGTGTCGTGCTGGATCTTCTCCTGTTCGGCGCGGGCTGCAGTCAGGAATCCGGTCACGATGCCCGCGAACGAGAAACTTGGTATTCCGATGGTAGTGGTGCATGGGACACCCCAACCACACCTCTTCCACCCATCCACGGCTTCTAGGGTGCCGCCATGGCGAACAACCTTCTCGTGGTGATCGGAGCCGGAAGGCTGGGTGAAGGGGCCATGGCCTCGGCCTCCCGCAGGCTGGCGGAAGCGTTTGGGGCGACCCTGATCGAACAGGCCTCGGGAGCCGCACCCCATCCCTGTCTGCAACAAATCACCAGCCGATTATCTGGCGGATCATCGGAGCCCACGCTCTTGCGGGTGAGTGGCGATGTCGCCGTGGATGAGTGCGGGGAAGGCAGCTGGCTTGAGGCCCTCGCCTGCTGGCATGTTCCTGTTTTGATGCTGGCTGAGCCACGGAAGGACGGACGTTTTGCCGGCATCGTTCCCGCATCGGTGGCCCTGGCCCGATCGCTTCACGTTGAGCTGCTTGGTCTCGTGCAACTGGGCGGATCCTGGAGCCGTTCCGCCCGCAGGGCCGATGGCCTTCCCTGGTGTGGATGTCTCCAGGGACCCGATGACGATCTCTGCGGTCTGATCAGTTGCCTGCGCTCGCGTTGGGCTCAGGTGGCCAGAGAGGAAGGGCCTGATCGGGCTTGAGCTCGCGAAGTTGCTGCTGGCCGGCTCGTGGTGCCAGCGTCAGCTGGCTGATCACAGGGGGCTCGGTGCTGCTCAGGGCTGCTGCCGCAAGGCTGAGCATTTCGGAGGGGGTGAGGTCGGTTGAGACCTGCGCTGAAACCTCGCCAATCACATCCGGAAGCAAGGCGACGGCATTGGGTTGCCTGAGCTGGTCGTGAATACCGCGCACCAGACGCTGTTGGCGGGCTCTGCGAGCACCATCGTCATTGGGATTGGGGCGGTGTCTGGCCAATTGTTCAGCTTGACGGCCATTGAGCGTCTGGCGGCCGGCCTGCAGGTTGACGGTGTAGTTCTGCGCTTTGTCTTGGCGGTTGTACGACTGGTTGAGGCTCACCTCCACTTCTCCGAGACTGTCCACAAGTACTCGCAGAGCCTGACGGGGCATCACCAGGTAACGATCGGGTTCGCCGGCAGGGAGTCCCACGACTTCAGCGATGACATCGGCGGTGAGCGCCACCCCCCCTTCTCGATAGGCCCTGGCGAGGGGCTGCAACCCTTCGCGACCGGGCAGTTGCACGGCCAGCTCCGTTGGTACCTGAAGCACTTGCAGCGCTTCTCCAGCCTCAACCCTGATCAGCATCAGGCTGTCGGCGTTGGCTGGACCTTTGGGAGCTGCACGGTTTGAAGGATCGTTGATCGCATCCGAATCAAGGCCAACCAGCAGCACCATGACCGACCGCTCCGGGAGGGGTGCCAGGCTGGCAGGGTCATCAGGGGAGGGTGGAGCTGCGGCAATCGGATCAGGTTTTGGCCAGATCAGCGCGAGCCCTCCGCCAATCAGTCCTGCACCGATCACTGCAGCGGCGATTCTCAGCACAGTGCGGCTTGGTTTCGTCCCCAGCCATCGCTTCACACGTCCCTGTGCTGCGTCTCCTGCCGGTGCCGAACCCTCCATGACGCGCTGTTGTTGCTTCAGGCGTTCCAGTCTTGCTCAACTCTCACTGATTAGCGTTGACCTCTCTCCAGGCTTGAGCTGTCTGTGACGTCTTCCCCCGCTTCACCGCTTCCCCACGATCAGGCGCGGCCGATTCCCCGCGATCGGATCCGTCCTGCCAAGGACCTCTGCAGTGATTGCGGCCTCTGTGATTCGCGCTGGGTTGCTTATGTCCGCCAGGCCTGTGCCTTCCTTCATCAAGACTTCGATGGGATGGAACGCAAGGCCCACGGCCGTACCCGCAATCTCGATCAAGACGATGAGCTGTATTTCGGTGTGCAGCAGCGGATGCTCACTGCGCGTTTGCAGACACCGATCGATGGAGCCCAGTGGACCGGGATTGTCAGTCGTCTGGGAGTCCGCGCGTTGGAGACGGGTCTTGTTGATGCCGTGCTCTGCGTTCAGCAGAGCCCTGACGATCGCTTCACGCCGATGCCTGTTCTGGCACGCACTCCGGAGCAGGTTCTTGCGGCAAGGGTCAATAAGCCCACCCTGTCGAACAACCTCTCGGTTCTCGAGCAATTGCCAGGCAGTGGGATCAAACGACTGCTGGCGATTGGTGTGGGCTGCCAGATTCAGGCGCTGCGTGCCGTGCAGGACACCCTCCCGCTCGATGCGCTTTACGTGCTGGGTCTCCCCTGTGTGGACAATGTCTCCCGCGAGGGGCTTCAGACCTTTCTGGAGAGCGCTAGCGCCTCACCGGACACGGTGGTGCACTACGAATTCATGCAGGATTTCAGGATTCATTTCAGGCACAGCGATGGTCACGCGGAAACCGTCCCCTTCTTCGGTCTCGATACGCCGACTCTCAAGGATGTTTTCGCGCCAAGCTGTCTGAGTTGCTTCGACTACGTCAACGCCGGTGCCGACCTGGTTGTTGGCTACATGGGTGCTGAATTCGGACGCCAGTGGTTGGTTGTGCGTAATTCACGAGGGGAGGAATTGCTCAAGTTGGTGGAAGCGGAACTCGATCAGGCGCCGGTGTCGAGCCGAGGAGATCGTCGCCAGGCTGTTCAGCAGGGCATCGACGCCTATGACAAAGCCCTGCGACTGCCCATGTGGCTGGCGGAGGTTGTGGGCTGGATCGTGCAGCGGGTCGGGCCGAAAGGACTGGAATACGGCCGCTTCTCCATTGATTCCCACTTCACCAGAAATGCGCTCTGGCTCCGGCGGCATCATCCTGAGATGGTGGAGCGCCATCTGCCCGCCTTTGCGCGACGCATCGTTGAGCGCTATCGCTTGCCCGCCCGCTGATTCATCGCGTCTATGCCCCATCCAAGAGGGACCGCATCGAGTCGCAGGGTTGGTGTGCTCCTGCACCCCACAGCTCTTCCAGAATCACCGGTGTGCGGCAGTTTTGGTGCTGCGGCTCGTGGCTGGCTTCATTCGCTCGCTCGCCAGGGAATCAAGGTGTGGCAAGTGCTGCCGCTGGCCCCACCGGACGGCACGGGCTCTCCATACAGCTCACCATCCAGTTTCGCCATCAATCCCTGGTTGCTCGATGCCCAGGATCTGAGCGACGAAGGGTTCATCGCCCCCGATGATGTGTTGGCCCTTCCCCAAGGGACTGAGGCAAACGGAGAAAGAGCCGAGGGCCTTGATTTCGCTTTGGCTGATCAACGGGCCAACGCGCTCGCCAGATCACTGCGCCTCCGTTGGTCAGAGCAATCTGCCGATCGCCACCAGGCCTTTCAGCGGTGGTGCGTTGATCAGGCGCGTTGGCTTCGTGATCACTCCGCCTTCATGGTGCTGCGTCGTGAGTCAGCAGGTTTGCCTTGGTGGGACTGGGCACATGAGCTGGCGGTCCACCGCGATACGGCATTGGAGCAATGGCGCTGCTCACATCAGGATGAACTTCTTGAGCAGGATCTTCTTCAGTGGCATCTCGATCGTCAGTGGCGCCAGCTCCGCGCCCTAGCAAGCGACCTTGGCGTGGAAATCCTCGGCGATCTTCCGTTCTATGTCGCTCGCGACAGCGCCGATGTATGGAGCAACCGCTCGCTGTTTTCGATTGCCGGTGATGGACGTCTCCGTCAGCAGAGTGGTGTTCCTCCGGATTACTTCTCCGCCACTGGCCAGCTCTGGGGGACCCCCGTTTACACCTGGGGACGGCATCGTCAGACAGGATTCCGCTGGTGGCGTGATCGCTTAAGGCGTCAATGGGATCTCGCCGACAGGCTTCGGCTCGACCATTTCCGTGCTCTGGCTGCTTACTGGTCGGTTCCCGGCGAGGATGACACGGCCATCAACGGACGCTGGCAACGCTCCCCTGGTGGCGAACTTCTGGCCTTTCTAAGGCGTGACATCGGTGGATACCTGCCCATCGTGGCTGAGGATCTCGGAGTGATCACCCCGGATGTGGAGCGACTTCGCGATCGTTTTCATCTCCCCGGCATGAAGGTTCTGCAGTTCGCCTTTGATGGGAATGCAGACAATCCCTACCTTCCAAGCAACATCAAAGGCAATGGCTGGGTGGTTTATACCGGAACCCACGACAATCCCACGAGCCTGGGTTGGTGGGAGCGTCTGGATCAGTCGTCAAAAGACCAGTTCACCGCCACGCTTGAGCGCAGCGTTGAGGCCCCCGGATGGCAGCTGCTTGAACTGGGTCTCTCGACGTCTGCTGCGTTGGTGGTGGCCCCTCTGCAGGATCTTCTTCACTTGAATGATTCGGCCCGTTTCAACACACCGGGCACGGTGGGCGGAAACTGGATGTGGAGATTGCCGGCCTTTGATGCCGCTCTCGAAGGTGCATTGGAAGGCTATGGGTTGCGTGCCGAGGTCTGGTCCAGGCGGTAAAGCCCGGGCTGGTCTTTCACCGACTTCAGAGCGGCACCGTCCCAGAGGACAGAGCCTGCTTGCGGAGCTGGCTGGATTTTGATCTGCACAGGCGGCAGGAGCTGGAGCGTGAAAGTTCCGATCGCGCCTTGCAGCTTGGTTCGATCCCCTCCTTTGCTGCTCAGATCCACAGCGCTTGGCTGATTGAGTTTGATCTCCAGGACTCCAGGGAGAGGTTGGGGGGCCGTCAGATCGGGAATCGCCTCAGCAGGACTCGCATTGCGCAGATCCTGGAGAGGGCGAAGCCCTTGCAATAAAGCCTCGGACTCGCTCGTGAGATCCAAGGGGACGGGCGTGAGCGTGATCGCGTTGTTGAGGGCCAACTGACGTTGTTGGTGATTGAGGGCCAACACCGAACCAACGATCACCACCCCGTAGAGAACACTCCCCTGCCAGGTGGTGAAGATGTCGATGCTGCCAACGGTGAAGCGGGTGCGCCGTGTTTGTGGAGAGCCCTGAAATGGAAGCGCCTGTTCCCGTAGGGCTCCCCGAAGACTGTCCGGCTCAAGTTCGAGACACTCTTCCAAGCGATGCAACATCGCCACCAGATAGGCAGCCTCCGGCAGGCGCTCTGGCCAGTTCCGCTCCAGCGCCTCCAAAACAGGAGTGGTGATGCGCACTTGCCTGGACAAGTCCCGCAAGCTCAGGCCGCGTTGCTCGCGCTGTTGTCGCAACAGTTGCCCGGCGGCTTCAGCGGGGTCTGCATGACTGGTCGCATTCGAGCGATCGACCGCATCCTTGCTGGATTGGCGGCGGCGCCATGGGAGAAAGCGTTTGATCCAAGCCATGTCTGGGTTATGCCCGATCGGCCTCGGTGCTGATCAAACCTGTCCATTCTTGCTTGGAAAGCTCTCTCCAGCAGCCCTCCCCCATCGAACCGAGGGTGAGATCACCGATGGCGATTCGCTGGAGATCGAGTACGCGATGGCCCAGAGCGAGCGCGATTCTGCGGATCTGCCGATTGCGTCCTTCACGCAGGACGATCTCCAGCACACTGGTCTGGTGAGTCCCCTTTACAAGTTTCACCTCAGCAGGGCGCGTGACCGTCCCATCGAGAACGACTCCCCGTCTCCATTGATTGAGCTTTTCGGTATCGGGCAAGCCAGCCACCGTGATCCGGTAAGTCTTGCGGTGGTTATACCGGGGATGGGTCAGTTTCAACGTGAGCTCCCCCTGGTTGCTCAGAAGCAAGGCGCCTCGGCTGTCTGCATCCAGCCGGCCGACGGGGTGCAGGCCCTCTCTCAGATCCGCAGGTACGAGCTCGAGCACGGTTCGACGTCTCTGTGGGTCCCGGCAGCTGCAGATCACTCCCGCTGGTTTGTTCAGTAGAAGCACCCGGGCTGGGGGGGCTTTCTGAAGCGGACGGCCGTCCACTTCAATGGTGTCAAGGTCTAGATCGGCCTGGTCTCCAATGGTTGCCAGCTGTCCATTCACGCGGACCCGATGGTCTCGCAAGAGATCCTCAGCCTTGCGTCGGGAGCAGACCCCTGCAGAAGCAATCAGTTTCTGCAGTCGTTGGCGCGTCAAGGTTGAGCTCCACTCATGCCTGTCCTTTCGGAAGCAGAAGTTCCATCGATGTACCTCCATCAGGATGATTTCTGGCCTGGACGCGGCCGCCATGGTTCACCGCGATCTGCTGAACGATGGCTAGGCCGAGACCACTGCCACTGCGGTTGGATCGGGCTCTGGAGGGATCGCCCCGATAAAAACGCTGGAACATATTGCTGAGATCGGTTTCGCTCAGCCCTGGCCCGTGATCTCTGACAGAGAGCAACCACCAACCGCCGCTGGGAAGAATGTCGACTTCGACGGAGTCGTGATCGGGGGAATAACGCAGTGCGTTGTCGAGGAGATTGAGAACGGCTCGATGCAGCCGGCGTTGATCGCCCAGAAGCGGCCCGGGCTCATCGGTGTTGATCGACAGAGACACATCCCTTTGATCAGCGAGCGGGCGAATGCTGTTCCAGGCTCCTTCAACAAGCTGATCCAGATTCAGGGCCGAATAATCAACTTGGTCCCGAGGGAGGATGTTTTCAAGGCGAGAAAGCTCCAGAAGATCTTCCACCATTAATTGCAAACGGCGGAGCTCTCTTTGCAGGCGTTCAACCAAAACACCATCGTCTTCGCTGACGGCTCCCTCGAGCCGGTCACTCACCAGCATCAACGCCGTCAGCGGGGTTTTGAGTTCGTGGGCGACGTCGCTGACCCAGCGCTCCTGCTGCTGCTGCTGGGCTTCCAGGGACTGCCTGTTTTGAAGCAGGACCAGAAGCCATTCATCCGAACCCGGCAGCACGATTGCTTCGAGGGGAATCCTCTGCTGTTCCCACTCACAGCGTTGCGGTCGCTGTTGATGGCGCACGCTGATGATCGCCTCCTCTAGCTCAGGCACTGAAAGCACCTCGTCGAGTGGCTGGCCGCGGACCAGCAGATTGCTGGAGAACTGCAGTAGGCGTTCAGCCCGGGAATTGATATATCCGATCGTCAGATCAGGCGTGAGGATCAACCATCCCTGGGTGGCCGCATCGATCCAGGCCAGCAATTGGGGTGTGGTCAGCGAATGACCTGACAGCACTGATGGCATCAGGTGCGCTTTGGAGCCTCTGGCTGCGGAGCCTCGTTGTCTGCCAGCGAGAATCCAACCTCCAGCAATTCCGATGATGAGTCCGAGAACAACTCCAGTTCCTGCGCTCACGATGATTAACCGAAGCGGTAGCCGAATCCCCTAACGGTGCGAATGTGTTCGGGAGAGGATGGCTCCTCCTCAATCTTTTCTCTTAACCAGCGGATGTGGACATCAACGGTTTTGGTGTCTCCGACAAAGTCGATCCCCCAGATTCTTTCCAATAACTGATCTCTGCTCCAGACCCTCTTGGGATTTCGAATCAGTAGTTCGAGGATTTTGTACTCCTTGGGGGAAAGCGTTAGGTCCTCGCCGTCGCGGGTGACACGGCACTCCTGGGCATAAAGACAGAGGTTGCCACTCTGAACAACCTGGCGATCCTCATTTGGGACGGACGCGATCTGTTGGGTGCGTCGCAGCAAGGCTCGACAGCGTGCGACCAGTTCTCGCAGGCCGAAGGGTTTGACGAGGTAATCGTCAGCGCCCACTTCAAGACCGAGCACTCTGTCGGTTTCACTGTCCCGCGCACTGATGACCAACACGGGGGTCTGGTTATTGAGTTTGCGCAGTTGCCGGCAGAGATCGAGCCCACCAAGGCCTGGAAGCATCAGGTCGAGTACAAGCAGATCCACATCTTTGGTGCCTGGTTCGGCAAGGAGAGCCAGGGCGTCGGCGCCATTACCGCATGACTTCACATCGAAGCCTTCAGCACGAAGGGCTTCCTCCACCGTTTCTCTGATTGAATCATCGTCTTCAACCACGAGCAGTTTTGCTGTGCCCACTGTGCTCGTTGCGGAAGCAACCACGAGAAAACGTTTCGCTGAAGCCATTCTGGACATGGATACGCCTTTTTGCTTTTGAAACCACGTTCTTTGGTGTTAGGTTAAGAAACATTCTGGTTTCGTAACTGATGGCGCCCTTGGCCCTGCTCCCAGACGCAGACATGGTGCGCTCCTATCTGCGCGACATCGGCCGGGTGCCGTTGCTGAGCCATCAGCAGGAGATCACCTTGGGCCGTCAGGTGCAGGAGCTGATGGAGCTGGAGGCAACAGAAGCAGAGTTGCAGGAGAAGCGCGGTGGAGAAGCCGTGCCTGCAGCGGAGCTGGCCAAAGCAGCGGGATTGAGCGCGGTGCAACTGAAGCGCAAGCTGCAGGCGGGCCGCCGCGCTAAAGAGCGGATGGTGGCGGCGAATCTGCGCCTGGTGGTGAGCGTGGCCAAGAAATACACCAAGCGGAACATGGAGCTGCTGGATCTGATCCAGGAGGGAACGATTGGTTTGGTGCGTGGTGTGGAGAAGTTCGACCCAACACGGGGCTACAAATTCAGCACCTATGCGTACTGGTGGATCCGCCAGGGAATCACGCGGGCGATTGCGGAGAAGAGCCGGACGATCCGGCTGCCGATCCACATCACCGAGATGCTGAACAAACTGAAGAAAGGGCAGCGTGAACTGAGCCAAGACCTGGGGCGGACGCCATCAGTGACGGAGCTGGCGGCATTTGTGGAGCTGCCGGAGGACGAGGTGAAGGAGCTGATGTGCCGTGCCCGTCAGCCGGTGAGCCTGGAGATGAAGGTGGGCGATGGGGATGACACGGAGCTGCTGGATTTATTGGCCGGTGATGGAGAGCTGCCAAGTGAGCAGGTGGAAGGTGAGTGCCTGAAGGGTGACCTGCGGGATCTGCTGGGCCAGCTGCCGGAACTGCAGGAGCGTGTGCTGCGGATGCGTTACGGGATGGACGGCGAGGAGCCGATGAGCCTTACAGGGATTGCCAAAACGCTCAAGATGAGTCGTGATCGCACCCGCCGGCTTGAGCGGGAGGGCCTGGAATCCCTTCGTCAGGCACCACTTGAGCTCAGGGACTACACCGTGGCTGCCTGAACACGGCCGATCAGAAAAATTCGTCGAAGTTGTCGAAGTCGACCGCCTTGAAGTTCCCGCTTTCTACCTGGCGCATCAGGCTCTCCAGCTGAACCCAGAGCGCTCCGCCGGTGAGAATCGAGAGCAGGAAGGCAATCAGGTAGGCAGCTCCGGATGCAAACCCGAACACCTGCAGTGATCCGCCGATAAATAGGCTAATTCCAATCAGAGTTCCCGCAAAACTGAGACTGGTTTCAGCGTTTCCGAGGGGGAGCATCGCCAATCTGTCGTTTTTCCAGCCGTCCAGACGATTTTGCACAAGCTTGGCAAAGGTGAGCCCGCAGAGCACACCGATGGCCAATCCAAGGCCGGCAACAAGGTAAGGAGGCTGCTGGAGCGGGGCGAATTCCAGAAGAATCTCATCTGCGCTGAGATCACCGAATGCTCCTGAAAGGAAATCCAGGTCGGCTTGGTCAAGATCGATCGGTGCGAAGTCTGGTGCGATCGACATGAGGGGCCGTACGTCTGAATCAAGTTGGCATTATCACCGCTGGAACCTGGGGCCGGAGGGTCTAAGACAAGCTCAGGCTGCAAGCGGATTGAGACTCTGGAGCATGCCTTGGGCGAGGCGAGCCGGTCCAAAGGTTCTGCGCATGAGAGCCGTGAGATTTTTCAGATCCGTGGTGTCCAGTCGATCGTCCTTGATCAGCGTGAGCAGCAGCCTTCGGCGCAGGTCTCCTCCATCGCGCCCCAGCAGCAACTTCAGGCCTGCCCCTGCCACGGGGAGCAACTCTGTCCCGACTTGCGTCTGCTCTTTCCCCACAACGTCCAGAAGGCTTTCAAGCCGTTCAAGCCTCAAGCTGCCATCCCCGTCGAAAATCACCTCCATCAGTTTTTCCCTCATCTCATGGGTGTCGCCAGCAAGCAATCGCTTGGCCACATAGGGATAGGCCACGGCAATGATTTTGAACTGTGGGTCGAGGCGCAGGGCCAAGCCCTCCTGGCTCACCACGGCTCGAATGATCAGGGCAAAACGGGCCGGCACTCTGAAGGGATAGTCGTACATCAATTCTGAAAAGCGATCAGTAATCGCCTTGAAATTGAATGACCCCACAGAATCACCGAGACTTCCTCCTAAAACATCTTCAAGCGCCGGAATGATCGGAGCAAGATCGGCATTACTCGAGAGAAAACCAAGTTCCTGAAAATCGCGCGCGACAGCCTCGAAGTCACGGTTGATCAGGTGCACAACGGCGCCTGTCAGGGTGAGACGGTCGCTGTCGCTGATGGAGTCCATCATGCCGAAATCGACGTAGGCCACATGCCCGAGGTCACCGCTTCGGCCACTGAGTGCGAACAGATTGCCTGGGTGGGGGTCAGCGTGGAAATATCCGAATTCAAGAAGTTGTTGCAAGCCACTGATCACGCCGGTTCGGATCAGAGCGGATGGATCCAGTCGTTGAGCTTTGAGTTCCTGTCGATCGCGCAGTTTGGTTCCATGAATCCAGCTCGTCGTCAGAACTCGCCTGCTCGATAACGAACGCTCCACTGTGGGGATCGTGACAGCAGGGTTGTCGGCAAACAGGGTTGCGAAACGTTCGGCATTGTCGGCTTCGCAGAAGTAATCAATTTCCTCAAACAAGCTGCGGCCGAATTCATCGATGATTTCGCCAAGGCCGAAGCCAAGGTTGAGCGGTAAGAACGGAGCTGCGAGCACGCCCAGGCTCCGGATCAGCACCATGTCGCGCCGGAGGATGAACACCAGATTGGGGCGCTGCACCTTGACGGCAACCCAGTGCTGACCGTGAACCCTGGCTTTGTACACCTGGCCCAGGCTGGCTGCAGCAACAGGACAGTCGGGAAAATCGTCGAACAGTTGATCGGCCGGTGACCCCAGCTCGGCTTCGATGGTTTTCAGGGCAATGGCATGGCTGAACGCAGGCAGATCGTCCTGAAGTTTCGTGAGTTCATCGAGCCAGTCCCGTCGAATCAAATCGGGGCGGGTGGACAGGGCCTGCCCCACCTTGATGAAGCAAGGGCCAAGATTCGTGAGTGTGCGCAGGAGCATGCGCGCCAGATTTCTCTGAACCTTGGGATCACTGCTGTTGCCTCGGATCAGCAGGCTCAGCACCAGCCCGGATAACGCCCAGACAATTTGGAGAACACGGGGTACGGCGATCCATGGACGCAGCAGCAGCCAACGGGCATCTCGGCCAGGGTTGTACCGCACAGACTCCACGCTCAGATCTCAACGCCTTCGGGAAATCCTAGAGAGTTCGCTTAAACAGGGCGCCGAAGCTCGCGATCCCCGAGCCACTGCATCAATTCAGCCATCACCTGGACACCCACAACAACGACGCCGATCCAAATCAGCGCATCGATGTGATGAGAGACCAGAGGCGATGTGGTGAAGGCAAAAAGGGCGAAACCGATCCCGAGAACCATGGTGATCAACGACCAGGTCGGTCTCAGTTCGCTGGGATCAACCAGCTGACTGAGACGGTCGAAGGTGAGGCTGGCCGTGAGCCAGATCCAGGCACCCACGCAGAAGGTGGCTGCAGCCAGAACATTGGCGCTGCTTCCAGTCAGGAAGAGGATGTTGCCCAAGAGACCTAGGCAGGCCACGACCGGCAGTAACACCACGGTGGTCCAACGCCGCGGAAATGTGCTGGCCAGCAAGGCCCCAGTTGTACTGCCGGCGCCAAAGACGGCCAGCGATGTGCTGCTCAGCATGGGTGACGCACCCAGGCGTTCACTCACAAGCAGAGGTTCGTAGAGCGCGACTGGTGTCTGGCTAGCCCCGAGCAGCAGGTACCCCAGCGTCAACGCTGCCAGGGGGAGCACTGACGAGAAAGGGATCTTGGGAGCTTCTCCCCGGGCCAATGGTGCCTCCGGGTCGTGCCTTGCTTCGTCTCGGAACCCCACGAGCAACAACCAGCCCACCGGAATCGCCAGGACCGCAGCCACCGTTCCCAGCACCACCCAGCCGAGTTCGGGCGTTTCCATCGGCAGGCTGCCCACGCTCAGTGCCCCAATCAGTGCACCGATCCCTGCGCCCGCCATCACCAGCGCACTCGCCCGTCGTCGCTGACCTTCTGCACAGCCAAGGGTCGCTAAGTGGGGGATCCCGCTCATGAGGTGCCCTGAAGCCCAGCCAGCCAGAATTCTCCAGAAGCCATGCATCGCCAGGGTTCCACTCACTCCCTCTGCAAAGAGTGAGATCGGGACGATGAGCAGGGCGATCCAGAGTGTGACGCGCCGGTCCCGCAGCATGCGCAATTGGGAATGATGCAGGCAGCCGAGGATGTATCCGGCCAGATTCAGCGAGGAGAGCTCTCCAATTGATGACGCGCTGAAGAGGCCGCTTTCGATCATCAGGCGCCCCACGATCGCGAAGTCAAATCGCACCACCCCCAGGCCGATGCCGATGGCACAGCTTCCGGCGAGGGCCTTTGTGTACCGGTATTGCGTCATGGGGCGGACACGGTTGATGTCACGATTCAGCTTCTAGCCGCAGTTCGAGCGGGTGGCTGCGGTCTTGTTGATTTTGTGCTCATGTCCCTGCTGAGGATCCTGCTCGATTCAAACCCGCGATTCGCTCTGCATCTTCCCGTGCATGGCCGGGGTGAAGCCCTGCCACCACGGCTCAAACGTCTGCTGCGTCAGCAGCCTGGTTGTTGGGATCTGCCGGAACTGCCGGAAATCGGAGGACCTCTGGATGTCGATGGGGCTGTCGCAGAGAGCCAGGCCCTGTTGGCTGCCCGCATGGGTGTGGACTGCTGTTGGTTTGGGGTGAACGGAGCCACGGGTCTTCTGCAGGCAGCACTGTTGGCGATGGCCGCTCCTGGCGAGGCTGTTCTGCTGCCTCGCAATGCTCACCGAAGCTTGATCGCCGCATGTGAACTGGGGGGATTGCTGCCGGTGTTCCTGCCGGTTCCGTTCGATGTGGAACGGGGCCACCCCGGTGCGATGACGGCCGATGGTCTGAGCCGCTCCCTCGATGCCCTGCCCGATCTTGGCTGTCGCCTCGCGGCAGCCGTGCTGGTTCATCCCACCTATCACGGGTATGCCGCAGAGATCGCTCCCCTTGTGGACCGGCTGCACGCGCGTGGGTTGCCTGTGTTAGTGGATGAAGCCCATGGCAGCCATCTCGCCTTTGCCACGGGGATGGGATTACCCCCGTCTGCTCTGACGACCGGGGCTGATCTTGTGGTGCATTCATTGCATAAATCAGCACCTGGGCTGGCTCAGACCGCGGTTCTCTGGCAGCGGACGACGCGCATTTCCTCGGCATCGTTGCGTTTGTCCCTTCAGCGACTGCAGAGCAGCAGTCCCAGTGCCCTGCTGCTGGCGTCCTGTGAAGCAACCCTGGATTGGATGCTTTCAACCCGCTGGAGCAGGATTCTGCAGCAAAGGCTGGAGCAAGCCCGCAGGCTGCATGATCGTCTGGATCGCCATGGCGTACCGCGCCATCCAAGCGACGACCCCTTCAGGCTGATTCTGAATACAGCCACCGTTGGCGTGAGTGGTTTGCAGGCGGACACCTGGTTCATGAGCCATGGGCTGATCGCCGAGCTGCCGGAGCCCCTTTGCCTGACCCTTTGCCTTGGCTTTGCCAGGCATCGCGGGCTTTCAGCGCGGCTTCGGCAGCTTTGGCCGCTGTTCATCAAGGAGCAGGGTGGGCCATCCCTCGCTGCCGTTGCGGCACCTCCCCTTGATTCGGTACAGGTTGCGGAGTTGTCTCCCTCGTCTGTCCCCCATCGGCCCAGTCTTGAGCTTCCTTTGCATCAGTGTGCTGATCGGATCGCAGCGGAGATGATTTGTCCCTACCCACCGGGGATTCCTTTATTGGTGCCTGGAGAGCGTATTGATCCCCCCCGGGTGCAATGGCTGCAACTTCAGCATCGACGCTGGCCCGAGCAGGTGCCGGGTAAGGTGAAGGTTCTGGCCTGAAAGGCCGCGGGATCCAACGGGTGGTTGCTGACGGCAAAACCAGTGAGGCGACGCTCAGGCGCAGTGGCGTCGATCGCAAGCGTCTCAGTAGTGGTCTTCTGGCTGGCGTGTTCGGGGTCGTGGTCGTCGGTTTGGGTGGTTGGTGGTTCACCATTGCCCTCGGCGTGATCGTGCATCTCGCCCTGTTGGAATTCTTTCGGATGGCCCAGTTCAAGGGCATGCGTCCAGCCACGAAAACGACCCTGGTGGCTTGCCAGCTTCTGCTCGTCAGCACCCAGTGGTCTGTCAACGGCGGACTGGCCTCTCATCTTGTTGATGCCGTTTTGCCCCTCTCAGGTGCTGCGATTTGCGGTTGGTTGATTCTCCAGCCCATCACAGGATCAATTGCCGATATCGCAGCATCGATCTTCGGGTTGTTTTACCTCGGGTTTCTGCCCAGTCACTGGTTGCGTCTGCGCAACCTCGTGACCCCAGATGCTGCGCCGATCCTCCAGTCGATTGATGGATCCTGGATCAGCTCCGGTTTGCTGATCACCTTTGCGGCCTGTCTGATGGTGGTGGCCAGCGACATCGGGTCCTATGCCATTGGCCGTCGCTTTGGATCCCGTCCTCTCTCGCCGATTTCACCGGCCAAGACTATTGAAGGTGCCTACGGCGGTTTGGCCTCCGCCATTGTGATCGGAGCCTGTACCGGTGCGCTGTTGATGTGGCCTCTGGGGTGGTTCACGGGGGGATGTCTTGGCGCTCTTGTTGCTCTTTTCGCCCTCGTCGGTGATCTCACCGAATCGATGATGAAACGGGATGCAGGCTTGAAGGATTCCGGCGATGCCTTGCCAGGCCATGGCGGAATCCTGGATCGCATCGACAGCTATCTGTTCACTCCTGCTGTTGTGTTTTATGCCGTCACCCTGGTGTTGCCGGTGCTGTCCTAAGGCTGAACGCTGGCCGTTCCCTTCAGGAGGAGCTGACCGGCTTGGAGACGGGCTTCCTTGATCTGGATCGCAGGGTCCATGGGAATCAGCATGCCTCCTTCAGCGTCACAGTGATCAACGCGGATCGTTCCCTGTTCGGCGTTGAGGCGGAAACTGCGATGGACGGGATCTTTCCCAGTGATGACCTCAGCCGTCAGCTTGAGGATGTCGTTGTCAATCGAGAGGGATCGCAACGGCGTCAGTCCCATCAACTGTTCTGAAAGCAGGTCGCCCAACCAGCGCCAGCGATCACTAGCGAGGGCTTGGTTGAGTTCGACACCCGAGAGCACCACTTCTCCTGAGATCAAGAAGGGTTCTTCCAATTGCACCGGTTGATTGGGCTGACCAGGCCGCAGCGAAGCCTTCAGCTCGCTCGATTGAAGGTCTGCCCTGACCAGAGGCAGTTGCTGGAACTGAACACGTTTGGCCTGCAATGTCACACCCTTGAGGCGGCCTTTTAGCAACGCGAAGGCGGATCCTTGCAGTGAGAGATTCAAGTCCTCAACGGAGTCGCATTGAGAGCGGATCCATCGCTGCAGACCGCTGGCCAGCAGCTGTAAAACCGGGCCTGAACTGGGGCTGGACATGGATCAACCAGGCAGGAACACAGTGTTGCATCGTTCCGAGACGTCTTGAGGTCGATCAATGTGCGGCAGATGACCACAGGCGTCGAGGCCTTCCACCGGATGCTCCAGCAGGGCGCTTAAAGCTTTTTTTTGTGCCGCCCTGAGAATCCTGTCGTTGTTTCCCCAAAGCACATGCATGGGCTGTTGCGGGAGCGGGTGACCACTGCCTGAGAAGCCACCGCTGCGGGCGAAGGCCGCCAGCGCTTCGTTCCAGCCTGGACTTTGAAGATGGAGAGACGCAATTTGCTCTTCCGCAGGACCGACATCACGGTCTGGATCGGCAAACGCCTGTCGGCAAAGACCACGGCGCACCCCCGGGCGGCTGAGAAACCAGGCACCGAGTCGATCCAGTAGGGGGGGGACGGGCATGGGACGCCCGGTCAGTCCAGCCGGAGCCAGCAGGAGCAGTGTGTTGATCCGATCTGGCTGGCGACGGGCGATTTCCACCGCAACAGCCCCGCCCATCGATGCGCCGACGACACCAATCGCACGGTTGCCGGGTATCCGTTGAAGAACACGCTCCAGATGGAGCAGAACCGCTTCTCTGCCGTAGTGAGCCGCGCGTGGTCTTGGGCTGAAACCGAAACCGAACAAGTCGGGGATGAACAACTGGAACCGACTGCAAAGCAGTGGTGCGAGCCGTCTGTACTCCAGAAAACTGCTATCGAATCCATGGAGCAACAAGAGGGGCTGCCCTTGGCCGAGAACAGCCACAGGAAAAGGAGAATCGATGCCCAGTTCAGGGAGGTCCCACCATTGCAGCTGGTCGAGCAGCGCAACGGCCTGGGGGTCCAACAGGTTGGAGCGGATGGCCTCGAGTTCGGTTTTCAAGGGCGTCGAACGCTGGGTTCGGCTGCTCCCACAAGTGCTTCCAGAAGCGCTCCTGGCGTCACAGAGAAGGGGAGATGGTGAAGGTCTGATCCTTCACGGCAGGCAAACTCGCAAACCTGCTGAAGCTCACTCAAGCTGGCATTGGAGAGACCGAGATCGTCGAGGCTCACCGGTAGTCCGAGTTGGCTGAGCAGGGGTAACAGCTGGCGATGGGCCTGTTCTGCCAAGCGATTGCCGCCCAAGCGTTCTTCGAGTCGCAACTGAACCAGCACTCCGAAGCCCACTTTTTCGCCGTGGAGGGATCCGTGGCAAGCCTGGAGTTGGGTAAGCCCGTTATGGACAGCATGGGCCGCAACCGTGCGGCACCGTGCTCCCCCCAGCCCTCCGATCAGGCCGGCTGTCAGTCCGCAGGCTTCAATCACCCGCACCCAGGCATCTCCGCCGGGGGACTGCATGGCATCCACACTGTCGATCAGGAGCTGATCCCGCAGGACCCGCGCCATTTGGACAGCTTGCTGAATCAGGCCATCGTGACTTGCGCCGCTGCTGACAGAGGCTTCGTACCACTTGGCAAGAGCATCAGCGATGCCACTGGCGAGAGTGCGGGGTGGTGCCTGGCGAAGAAGATCGTGGTCGAACACCAGAAGATCAGGACAGCGTTTCAAGGCCTGATCGCCGAGAAAGGCGCCTTCAGGGCTGTACAGATTGGAGAGCGCCGTCCAGCCGGCACAGGTTGAAGCACTCAAGGGAACGGTGATGCAAGGCAGATCAAGACGATCGGCCAGGAGTTTGCCCGCATCAAGCACCTTGCCTCCGCCTGCGGCGATCACAGAATCACTGCGGTGAAGTGTGAACTCTGCTTCGAGACGGCGCAAATCCTCTTCGCAGCAGTCGTGATTCAGGCAGGTTGGTGTGACCTCAAGTCCGGCTGACACAAGGTTGGCCTTGAGGGCGTCGCGTAGTGGTTGGGTAGCGGGGCTTCGACCCAAGAGAAGCGGTCTGAAGCCAAGCTCACGAATCCGAGGAAGTGCGTCGAGCCATGCACCGGAACCGCGAATCACGCGGGCCGGTGCGATGGAGTGATGAGAGATCAAACAGCTGTTGTCTGTTGTGGACATCCAGGTCAGCGACCGGCACTAGCCAGCTCAGGGGTCTCAGTGGCTGCGCGGTTCAAGTGTTTGACAACCACCTTGCCATCTTCGACGTCAACCTCAGCTTCGTCCCCATCCTTAATGCGACCAGTGAGAACTTCCTCGGCCAGGCTGTCCTCGAGCAAGCGCATGACGGCACGACGCAGTGGTCTGGCGCCGTAGGCGGGGTTGTAACCCTCCTCCACAAGCCGTTCCTTGAAAGCATCGGAAACAGTGAGAGTGATCCCTTTCTCACCGATACGACCGAAGACTTCACGCAGCATGATTTCTGCGATCTCTTTCACTTCGTCGCGGTTGAGTTGCCTGAACACGATGATTTCATCGAGTCGGTTGAGGAATTCAGGGCGGAAGTACTGCTTCAGTTCTTCGTTAACGAGAGAGCGAATCCGGTTGTATTGATTCTCTTCGGCGTTTTCACCGGAGAATTCGAAACCAAGCCCGCCGCCACCTTTTTCAATCACTTTCGAACCAATGTTCGACGTCATGATGATCAGGGTGTTTTTGAAATCAACGGTTCGGCCCTTCGAATCGGTCAGGCGGCCATCCTCGAGGAGCTGAAGCAGCAGATTGAAGACATCAGGGTGTGCTTTCTCGATCTCATCAAACAGAACCACGGTGTAGGGCCTGCGTCGCACAGCTTCCGTGAGCTGACCACCCTCATTGAATCCCACGTAGCCCGGAGGAGATCCGATCAATTTGCTGACCGTGTGCCGCTCCATGAATTCCGACATGTCGAGGCGGATCATGGCGTCTTCGCTTCCGAAGAAGTAAGCAGCTAACGCTTTGGTGAGCTCGGTTTTACCCACACCAGTCGGGCCAGAGAAGATGAAACTGGCAATGGGGCGATTGGGATTTTTAAGACCCACACGTGCCCGACGGATCGCCTTGGACACTGCTTTGACAGCTTCGTCCTGACCGATCAAGCGCTTGTGCAGCGTCTCCTCCATGTTGAGAAGTTTCACCGACTCACTCTCCGTGAGTTTCTGAACAGGCACACCCGTCCAAGACGCCACGATCTGAGCGATGTCTTCTTCGTTCACAACCGGTGTGGTGCCGGCTACGGCCAATTCCGTGGCTCCCGACTCAGCACTTGGCGCTGTAGCGACTTGCGATGCGCTGTCTTCAGACTCTTGCTCCTCAGCAGAGGACTCCTGGCGTGTGGACTGCAGCAGAGAACGGATCCTGTCCCGCAGCTCAACCTCCTTGTCGCGCAGTTCGCCGGCACGGGTGAAATCTTGCTCGCGGACAGCATCTTCTTTCTCTTTCTGAACCGTGCGGAGTTCCTTGTCCACCTCTTTGGCTTCTGGCGGAAGCTTGGAATTCATCAGGCGCACACGGCTGCCGGCTTCGTCGATCAGATCGATGGCCTTGTCGGGAAGGAATCGGTCGGAGATGTAGCGATCGCCCAGGGTTGCAGCGGCCTCTAGCGCCTCATCGGTGATTCTCAGTCGGTGGTGCTGTTCATAGCGTTCGCGCAGACCCTTGAGGATTTCAATGGTGTCCTCGATCGAGGGCTCGCCAACTGTGACCGGCTGGAAGCGTCGCTCAAGGGCAGCATCACGTTCGATGTGCTTGCGGTATTCATCAAGCGTGGTGGCTCCAATGCACTGAAGCTCACCTCGCGCCAGAGCTGGCTTGAGAATATTGGCTGCGTCGATGGCACCTTCGGCAGCACCGGCCCCGATCAGGGTGTGAACCTCGTCGATCACAAGGATCACGTTCCCAGCGGACTTGATTTCCTCCATGATCTTTTTGAGACGCTCCTCGAATTCACCTCGGTATTTCGTCCCTGCAACGAGCAGTCCGATATCGAGGGTGAGCACGCGTTTGTCTTCAAGAATGTCGGGGATTTCTCCCTGCTGAATCCGTTGCGCCAGGCCTTCAGCAATGGCGGTCTTGCCGACACCAGGTTCTCCGATCAACACGGGATTGTTCTTGGTGCGGCGGCCAAGAATCTGGATGACACGGTCGATCTCGCTCTGACGACCAACAACAGGATCCAACTTGGCTTCGGCTGCAAGCTGGGTGAGGTTGTTGCCAAATTCATCGAGTGTTGGTGTTTTGGTGGATCCTTTGCCTCCCGATCCACCTCCACCAGCTCCAACCTCTGCGGTTTCTCCGAGCATGCGGATCACCTGAGTTCTCACTTTGGAGAGGTCCACTCCAAGATTCTCCAAAACCCTGGCAGCAACGCCCTCGCCCTCGCGGATCAACCCGAGCAGCAGATGCTCGGTGCCGATGTAGTTGTGACCTAATTGACGGGCTTCTTCGAGGGAGAGCTCAAGGACGCGTTTGGCTCGTGGTGTGAAGGGAATCTCCACGGCGACGAAGCCTGAACCGCGCCCAATGATTTTCTCAACCTCAACCCGGGCGTCTTTGAGGTTCACGCCCATGGACTTGAGAACCTTGGCTGCAACCCCTGTGCCTTCACCAATCAAGCCCAGCAGGATCTGCTCAGTACCAACGAAGTTATGGCCGAGGCGACGAGCCTCTTCCTGGGCCAGCATGATCACCTTGATGGCCTTCTCGGTAAACCTCTCAAACATCGTTCAGGCCGACAACTGGTGTCCCCAAGCTATCAGGAGTGACGGGTCAGTGTGGCCACGTCTGCTTCAGCCGGAAATCCCTGTGATGCCGAGGGTTGAACGCCGCAAAAAGTATTAATCAATGCCGAAAAGTATTCGAGTTTTCTGTTTGATCAGTGTGGATATCCCTACTGTTTTCGATTTTCAGCCACTGCAGCAGTGCGTCGCTTCCATCTCGGTAGTACTTCCGTCGGGATCCGGTGGTCACAAACCCCAAACTTGCGTACAACGCGATCGCGGCTTTGTTGTTGCTGGCCACATCCAGGCTTGCCTCCACAGCCCCTGCATTCCCTCCACGCTGGATCAGGGCCTTCATGATCAGGGTCCCGAGCCCCTGCTTGCGCTGATGGGGGGCAACAGCGACAGCCGTGATCTGGAGTTCGTCAGCCACCAGCCAACCTGCTGCGAGGGCAATCAGCTGCCTCTCTGCATCGTCGATCCCCAGGGCAATCCTGTTGTCGTCGGTGAGTTCTCGCGTCCATTGCTCTGAAGTCCAGAGACCATTCAGGGCCATGCGATCAAGGGCCAGGCATGCCTCCAGGTCCCCGATCCCGAGAGGGCGCGGTTGGTTTTGACCGTGAGAGCCCTCCATGCACTTTCTCGACAACGTGCCTCTTACGATTACCTATCGGTTCCGTCACACGCTCCATGTCTCAGCCTTTTGAACTCGGGTGTGACACAAACAGTCCAAATCGAAACCTCGCTCCGATCACGGCCGAGATCGATTCACAAGGAAAACTCACGGTTGGCGGCTGTGCGTTGAGCGACCTGGCAGAGCGTTACGGAACGCCCCTTTACGTGCTCGACGAAGCCAGTATTCGCCAGGCATGTCGCGCCTACCGGGAGGCCCTTGAACGTCATTACCCCGGACCTTCTCTGGCGATCTACGCCTCAAAGGCCAACAGTTCGATGGCCTTATCGGCTTTGGTCGCGTCGGAGGGGCTCGGCCTGGATGCTGTTTCGGCCGGTGAGCTGATCACAGCCCTCGATGGCGGCATGCCGGCTGATCGCATGGTGCTGCATGGCAACAACAAATCGTTGGAGGAGCTGGCACTCGCCTATCGCAGCGGCGTGATGGTGGTCGCCGATAACCAGCACGACCTGGATCTGTTGCAAACTCTCGTTCCGGAGCACGGCGAGCCGGTGAGGCTCATGCTCCGCTTCACTCCGGGAATCGAGTGCCACACCCACGAGTACATCCGCACGGGACACCTCGACAGCAAGTTCGGGTTCGATCCGGATGAGCTCGAGCCTGTGCTCCGCTCTCTGCAAGGTGCGACTTGGGCCAGGGTCGAGGGTTTGCACGCCCATATCGGTTCGCAGATCTTTGAGCTGGAACCCCATCGCGACCTTGCTGCCGTGATGGCTGATGCCCTTGGGTTGGCTCGGGAGCTTGGACATCCAGTCCGCGATCTCAATGTGGGTGGTGGTTTGGGCATTCGCTATGTGAGCAGCGACGATCCGCCGAGCATCGATGCTTGGGTTCAAGTGGTTGGAACGGCGGTGGCATCCGCCTGCCAACAGCGCAACCTGGATCTTCCTCGCCTCCTGTGTGAGCCTGGCCGGTCGCTTGTGGCGCCTGCAGGCGTCACCGTGTACACGGTTGGGGCTCGCAAGGTTGTCCCGGGAATCCGCACCTACCTGTCTGTTGATGGGGGCATGAGCGATAACCCCAGGCCGATTACCTATCAATCGCAGTACACAGCCTGTCTGGCCGATCGGCCCAAGGCGGAGCCTGAAGAGACGGTCACGATCGCTGGAAAGCACTGTGAGTCTGGGGACGTCCTGCTGAAAGATTTGGCGTTTCCGGCTTGCACCAGTGGAGAGATTCTCGTGGTGCTCGCAACGGGGGCTTACAACGTATCGATGAGCTCGAACTACAACCGCATTCCCAGGCCTGCCACGGTGTTGGTGAAAGGTGCTGAGGCGGAGCTGGTGCAGCGCAGGGAGCAGCCAGAGGATTTACTGCGATACGACCTGCTGCCAGAACGCTTGCGATCGGTAGTCTGAAGAGAGAGCAGGTGTGGATGAACGTGTTGGCGGTGTTGCAGTGGCGCCAGCTGTACGACCAACTGTCATCTTCACTTTTTCAGTGGCGCCTTCTCGACGTCTTCTGTGCTGTTGTTCTCGGCTTCCTGCTGTTTTCCCGCGTCAACGAACAGCGAACGCTGTGGTTGCTCAGGGGGTACCTCTTCCTCGTCTTCTTGGCGTGGTTCGTTCAGTGGTCCGAGACGCTGCCCCTGACTTCAACGTTTATTGATGCGTTGGTGCTGGCCTGTTCTTTATCCCTGGCCATCCTCTGGCAGGGGGAATTGCGCAGGCTGATGGAATTGCTGGGCACTGGCAAGTTGGCTGTGCTGCTTGGTAATCCTCAGAGCCGACTGCGAACGACCGCCAGCACGGTGGCTCAACTCACTGACGCAGCCGGGCGTTTATCCAAGAGTCGTCGTGGTGCCTTAATCGTGGTTGATCTTGGCAGTGATCTGAGGCCTGAGGACTTCCTCAATCCGGGAATCACGATCGACGCGCAGCTCAGCAAAGAGCTGCTCTTGAACCTCTTTGCCGCCGATACACCGCTCCATGACGGTGCGGTGGTGATCAAGGGAAACCGCATCATTTCGGCAGGGGTCATCCTGCCCCTGTCCAGGCAAGGGGTCAGTCGCTATGGAACCCGACATCTGGCTGCACTCGGGATTACTGAACGCTTCGATCGCTGCATCTGCGTGGTGATTTCCGAGGAATCCGGCACCTTGTCCCTCGCTAACCAGGGCAAGCTTGAGCGACCGATTACCAGCTCTCGTTTGCAGGACCTGCTCACCGAACTGATCGCCGCGTCGGTTTCATCGGCGGCAGTGAAAGCACCATCCCCACGTAGCGTGAAGCAAGGAACTCAGGAATTTCGGCCTTGAGTCGTCAACTGGCCACCAGTGCTGATCAGCTCGAGTCCAGGCGTTGTCCCGATGGTCTGGACCCCTCCAGGCTGCCTGGCCATATCGCGGTGATCATGGACGGCAACGGTCGCTGGGCCAAAGCGCGCGGCCTGCCCCGGGTGATGGGGCATCGGGCTGGAGTGGAGGCCCTCAAGACCACGCTCAGGCTCTGCAACGACTGGGGCATCGGTGCTCTCACGGCCTATGCCTTTTCAACGGAGAACTGGTCGCGCCCTGGTGAGGAGGTGAATTTCTTGATGACCCTGTTCGAAAGAGTGCTGCAGCGGGAGCTGGATGCACTGGAATCAGAACAGGTGCGCATCCGCTTTCTCGGAGATCTTGAAGCCCTCCCGTCGCGTTTGCAGGCGCTGATCGCTGATGCCACAGCGCGGACGGCCGCCAACCGCGGCATTCATTTCAATGTTTGCACCAACTACGGCGGACGCCGGGAACTGGTCCGCGCGTCCCGTCGCCTCGCTGAACGGGTCGCAAGCGGAGAACTTCAGGCGTCACAGATTGACGAAAACGCTCTTGCAGCAGAGCTCTACACCGTTGGAGAGCGCGATCCAGATCTCCTCATTCGTACCAGTGGAGAGCAGAGGATCAGCAATTTCCTGCTCTGGCAGCTGGCCTATGCCGAGATTCATGTCACTGATGTGTGCTGGCCTGATTTCGGTTCTGATGCCCTTCTGTCCGCTCTGAGCGACTACCAAAGTCGTCGTCGGCGCTTTGGCGGATTGGACGGGGTGATGCCCGACGTTCTGGGATCCTGATCACTGCAGGACACGTGGCTGGTGCGATGAGCGAACGGTTAGATCAACGCCATGACTGGACTGTGGAAGAGATCGAAGCGCTTCTCCAGAGCCCTTTGATGGATCTGCTGTGGAACGCTCAGGCTGTGCACCGCACCGCCAATCCCGGCTACAGAGTGCAGTTGGCTTCTCTGCTCAGCGTCAAGACCGGAGGCTGCGAGGAGGACTGTGCGTACTGTCCCCAGTCGATGCATCACAGCAGTGATGTCACAGGCCAGCCTGATCTTGAGGTGCAGGCGGTTCTCGACAGGGCCCGTGTGGCTGCTGAAGCCGGTGCTGATCGCTTCTGCATGGGCTGGGCCTGGCGTGAAATCCGCGAGGGCCCTGCCTTCGAATCGATGTTGTCGATGGTGCGTGGCGTGAGGGAGCTTGGCCTTGAGGCCTGCGTGACCGCCGGCATGCTCACAGACACCCAGGCTGAACGACTGGCAGAGGCAGGGCTCACGGCCTACAACCACAACCTCGATACCAGTCCGGAGCACTACGACAACATCATCACCACGCGCACCTATCAGGAGCGTTTGGAAACGCTTCAAAGGGTCCGACAGGCGGGCGTGACGCTCTGTTGCGGCGGAATCATTGGTATGGGCGAGTCGCTACGTGATCGCGCCTCAATGCTGCAGGTGTTGGCGTGTCTGGATCCCCATCCTGAAAGTGTGCCAATCAATGCGCTCGTTGCGGTGGAGGGCACCCCACTGGAGGCCCAACCCAGCATTGACCCCTTGGAGCTTGTGCGCATGGTGGCTGTCGCCCGGATCCTGATGCCCTACAGCCGCGTGCGGCTCAGCGCCGGGCGTGAGCAGCTCAATCGCGAAGCACAGATTCTCTGCCTGCAGGCCGGAGCTGACTCGATTTTCTACGGAGACTCCTTGCTCACCACCAGCAACCCCGCGGTTGAGTCCGATCGTGCTCTTCTCGCTGCAGCCGGAGTGCAGGCCAGCTGGCAGGAGGCTCCCGCTGCATGAGTCCGCTGCCCTCAGCTCCATCGCGGTTCCTGGTGGCTGCGTTCTACGCCTTCACCCCGCTGGAGAGGGACACGCTCTCTTTGTTGTTGAAGGAGCTTCCAGCACTGGCTGCTCAGGAGACTGTTCTCGGTTCCGTGCTGCTTGCACCGGAGGGGGTGAACGGAACCATTTCCGGGCCTGATGAGGGGGTGGAGCAACTTCTCCAGCGCTTGCGGTCTGATCTGGATCTTGGCGAAGCGCATTTTGAGCGCCTTCAAGTGAAATTCAGCCGCTGTGACCGCCAGGCCTTCCGGCGCTTCAAAGCGAGGCGTAAAAAGGAGATCGTGACCATGGGCGTCCCGTCGGTCGATCCGCGCGCGCGGGTTGGCACATACGTTTCCCCAGCCGACTGGAACGCTGTGGTCGATGATCCTGACACGCTTCTCATCGACACGCGCAATCGCTATGAGGTGGCCATCGGCAGCTTTGAGGGTGCTGTCGATCCAGGCACCGAAAGCTTCCGAGAGTTTCCGGAATGGGTTGAAAAGGAACTTCGCCCGCTGGTGGAGCGCAGGGCTCCGGCGCGGATCGCCATGTTTTGCACTGGTGGCATCCGTTGCGAGAAAGCCAGCAGTTTTCTGATGCAGAACGGTTTCCCTGAGATTCATCATCTGCAGGGAGGAATTCTGAGCTACCTGGAGCAGATTCCCGAATCCGCAAGCCGATGGCGGGGGGAGTGCTTTGTGTTTGATCAGCGCGTCGCCCTCAACCACCAGCTTCAACCCGGGCAGCACAGGCTTTGTCATGCTTGCGGCCTGCCGCTCACGCCTGAGCAACGGGCGATGGAGAGCTACATCCCCGGGGTGCAGTGTCTTCACTGCAAGGACCGGTTCTCGGATCAGGATCGTGCCCGTTTCCGTGAACGCCAACGCCAGTGGGAGCAGCAGCACGCAGGCGGACAATGACCATGGCACCCCTGCCGATTCTCTACAGCTTCCGGCGCTGTCCTTACGCGATGCGAGCCCGCTGGGCCATTCTCGAGGCAGGCCTCCTGGTGCGATGGAGGGAAGTGGAGCTCAAGGCCAAGCCCGCCGCCATGTTGGAGAGTTCGCCGAAAGGAACCGTTCCTGTTCTTGTGCTCGCCGACGGGACGACCGTCGATGAAAGTGTGGATGTGATCCACTGGGCTGTGCATCAGGCTGATCCCCGCGACCTCGCCCGTCGGCAGTGCCTCAAGCAGCAAGCCGAGATCCGCGATCTGATCAACGCCAACGACGGTGCGTTCAAGCATCATCTGGATCGCTTCAAATACACCGATCGTTATCCCGGCGCCTGCAAAGAACACCACCGACAGGCTGGTCTGGAGATTCTCCGTCGCTGGTCGCAGCGGATCGACGGCCATGGAGGCTGGCTTTTGGAGGATGGATGTTCGCTGGCGGACGGGGCCTTGTTCCCCTTTGTGCGTCAGTGGCGGATTGCCGATCCGCAGGGATTCGACAGTGCTCAGGGGTTGAAGGGCCTGCGTGGCTGGTTGCAGGGCTTCCTCGACAACCCTGGATTTGAACGCTTGATGCAACGGGCTGATCCCTGGTCTCCGGGGGGGCATCAGCCCCATTTCCCAGCCGACGCCATCGCCGTACCCAAGGACCAAGCCCTGTTCCATCTGGCTCTTGCTGAGGACTGGTCGCAGGCCGAGCGATGCGGCCACTACTCCACCTCAACCCGAGGGCTGTCTTTGGAACAGGTGGGTTTCATTCACCTGTCCTGGCGAGACCAGATACCCGATACCTTTCGGCGTTTTTACGCTGATGCCGGTGATGTTCGCTTGCTCACCGTGGATCCGATGCAGATTCAGGCTCCCTTGCGCGCTGATGCTGTTCCCAGTGGAGAGCTGTTCCCCCACCTTTATGGCGCCTTGCCTGTTGAGGCGGTGACCTCGGTCACCTCTTACCCCTCAGACTGAGCCGATGCTGGATCAACTTGAACGCGAGGCTTGCAGTCGCGACCTTTTGCTGAGGCTGCAGGTGGGACGTCCCTTGGGCCTGTGGAGTCTGCGGCTGGTGGTGGCCCGCTCCAGCGGGGAGAGGCTGCAGTTGCTAGGGGAGATGAAAGCCTGGGCCTATGGACGGGCCGGTGGGCTTCAGCTCGACACGTTGCGTGTACTTCCCGGTGCACCGGCGGGATGCGCTGATCTGATCTGGGCCGCGACCATGGCCTGGGCCCTTGAAGCCACCCCGTGCCGCCGTGCCCGTCTGCTTGCGATCAGAGATGACGAGCGTCAGCATCGGCGACTGGTCCGCTACTTTCAGGCCAAGGGATTCCAGTCGGTGCGGGAGGTGCAGGCTGCTCTTTTGGATCTCCCTCTGCGCATGGTGTGGGGAGGTGCGGGTGAACTGATGGTGGGCGATTGTGCTGTTGTGCTCGAAGGCGCGCTTGGGCGTTGGCGTGCTCAGGCCGCGGCGTGATAGCTGCTGCGCACCAGTGGAGCGCTGCGTACCACGGAGAAGCCAAGCTCCGAGGCGATGTGGCCCAGTTCTGAGAATTCATCCGGATGCCAATAGCGGGCGACGGGAATGTGGGCCAGGGAAGGCCGCATGTACTGACCGATGGTGAGGCGTTGGCAGTCCACAGCCCGAAGGTGCTCCATGGTTTGGATTACCTCCTCTCGGGTTTCGCCCAGTCCGAGCATCAGTCCACTTTTGGTGGGGATCGCTGGTGCGAGTTCCCTGGCAGCGGCCAGCAGTCCCAGCGAGCGTTCGTAGGTCGCACCACGTCTCACCTCGCCCTGCAAGCGCTCGACGGTTTCCAGATTGTGGTTGAAGCAGACGGGGGAGGCGTCGAGAACCGTTTTCAATCGCCGCCGTTGCACCTGGATCCCTTTGCGCTGGTCCGGCTGGCCGCCCCAGAAGTCTGGAGTCAGCACCTCGATCGCGATCAGCGGATTGCGCTGTCGGATCGCTTCCATGGCCGAGGTGAAGAGAGATGCGCCATGGTCTTCAAGATCGTCGCGGGCAACAGCGGTGAGCACCACATAACGGAGCCCCATGGAGATCACGGCATTCGCCACCCGTTCCGCTTCCATGGGGTTCAGCTCTTCGGGAGCCCGGCCCTTGTCCACCTGACAGAACGCACAACTGCGCGTGCAGATGGACCCACCCAGCAGAAATGTGGCGGTGCCGGCGGCGTAACACTCGCCCCGATTCGGGCAGCGTCCTTCTTCGCAGATGGTGTGAAGGGCGTTGGATTTCACAAGGGTTTGAACACGCTCGATCGCGGAGGCGTCGCCGATGGAGCGCCGCAACCACTCGGGCAGACGTTCCCGGGGTGGAATCGAGGAGTAGCGACTGATCTGACCCATGCCAATCACTCCACAGCTCGCCGCCCTTCGAGCGCTCGGCTGAGGGTGACATCGTCGGCATATTCCAGCTCGCTGCCCACCGGCAGCCCATAAGCAATCCGACTGACACGGGTGAAAGGCTTGAGCAACCTGGCCACATAGAGGCTGGTGGTGTCGCCTTCCACACTGGGCGTGAGTGCCAGGATCACTTCTTCAGTGTTGTTGGCTGCGACCCTCTTCACCAAGCTGGAGATCTGAAGCAGGTCGGGGCCGATTCCATCCATGGGTGAGATCAGACCTCCGAGAACGTGATAGTTACCTGAAAATTCCCTGGTGCGTTCCAGTGCCAGAAGATCGCGTGAATCAGCCACCACGCAGATCTGGCCGTTGGACCGTTCCGGATTACGGCAGATTTCACAGATTGGCTCCGCGCTGAGGTGATGGCAGGTCTGGCAATGGCCAACCTCCGTTCGCGCCGCCAGGAGTGCATCGGCAAAACTGCGGATCTGCTCCTCCGGTTGGCGAAGCAGATGCAGGGCCAGTCGCTGGGCAGTGCGTGGGCCAATACCAGGCAACCGCTCGAATTGATCGATCAGCCGTGCCAGTGGGCGGGTAAAGCCGCTCAGAACTCTTTGGCAAGTGTCTGAAATCTAGGCAGGCATTTGCACGGGCAGAATGCTCCCATCCTGACGATGCCCCGATGCGTTTTCCGCTGCACTCTTCGCTCAGAACATTGTGCGCACTTCTCTGCGTCTTGATGCTGACCGCTTGCAGCGGAGCGGGGGCCGGGCTCAACTCCTTTAAGAGCCCTGATGGACGCTATGCCTTCCTCTACCCGGCTGGGTGGACTCGCGTAGCCGTGACCGGGGGGCCGCAGGTGGTGTTTCATGACCTAATCAACAGTGATGAAACCGTCAGCCTGGTGGTTTCGGATGTGGATCCAGACAATGACCTTGAAGGGTTGGGAAGTGCCGTTGCCGTCGGCGAACGACTGCGGCGTGAGGTGATTGCTCCCGACGGCAGCGGCCGTGATGCTGAACTCATCGAAGCGCGCGAACGGGAGAGCGCTGGTCACAGGTTCTATGACCTGGAATACGCCGTTCATCTTCAAAACCGCGATCGTCACGAGCTGGCCACGGTTGTGGTCGATCGCGGTCGCCTTTACACCCTGGCTACCAGCACTAACGAAGAGCGCTGGACGAAGGTTCAGGGATTGTTTGAGTCAGTGATCACCTCCTTTACCCTGCTGATCTGAATTGATGCCGTTGGCATGAACTGTCCTCCTGCCTGCAGCGGCAGTCGCGAGTCAGCAGCAGGATGCTTCTATGACGACATCCAGCCGGGTTGAGCAACTCAGAGGTCGCTGGAATGGCCTCTCGGAGCACCAGCAGGTTGGTGCGTCCCTGATAGGCGTTGGTGGATTGTTTGGCCTCTGGCTGCTGTTCTGGCCTGTTCCCACGCAAGTGGAAGGCCAGGGCGTTTTGATTTACCCCGACAATGCGGGGATCCTTAACGCCCGCTCGGGAGGCCAGGTTCTGAGCATTGACACCAAGGTGGGTGATCGGGTGCGCCAGGGGCAGGTGTTGATGACCTTGTATCTCCCAGTGCTGGAACGACAGCTCGATCAGCAGCAAGGCAACCTCGAGCAGCTGATCCGTCAGAACGAGGAGCTCAACCAACGCGATGCCTTGCGTATCGCCACTGCCAAGGCAGCCTTGGACACAGCTCTCGCCAAGCTCGATGACGATCAGACAAGGCTGGCTCAGCTGCAATCCACCTACACCAGCAAGCTCAAGAATCTCGATTGGCTTGCTCAACGCGATGTGGTTGCGCCGCTGTCAAGGGCTGTGGTGTCTGCAGAACAAGGTCTGACAACGACCAGTGTTCAGTTGGATGACATCAAGATTCAGCGCAAGGATGAGATCACACAGTTCCAGCAGATCAAGCTGGGCATCGAAACCGAGCAACTCGATCGAACCTTCCAGATCGACGATCTCAAGCGTCAGATCAAGGTGACCGAAGCCAAGATTGCCTTCGATGGCAAGGTGATCGCCGAGCGCAGTGGAACGGTTCTCGATTTACAGGTCATTGCTGGTCAGACCGTGAAAACCAGTGACCGCCTCGGCACCATCGGCCGAAACCAAACGCCAGCGGCTGATCAACGCAAAACCGGAGGCGATCTGATCGCGGTCTCCTACTTTTCTCCGGCGGATGCCCGTCGTCTCCCGCTCGGGCTTCCAGTGGAAGTGGTTCCGCACTGGAACCAGCGTGGTCGTTTCGGTGGGATCGAAGGCAGAGTGCGCAGCGTGCTTACGCTGCCTGCGACGCAGGAAGACATCTCCACAACCGTGGGCAATGGTCAGCTGGCCGAAGAACTGGTGAAGGATGGGCCGGTGATGCGTGCCGAGATCGAACTCGATCGTGTCCCCGGCAGCGATGATGGCTACCGCTGGACCTTGTCCCAAGGCAGCGGCGTGTTTCCGATCCGCGATGGCCTCACCGTCGATACGTTTGCCTACGTCGAATGGCGATCTCCGATCACCTACATCATTCCCGGCTTGCGCTCGCTGACGGGTGGGTTCCGAACCTTCCGCATCGATCGTGTTTGGGATCTGCCCTTCCTGCGGCAGCCCGGAACTCCACAGTGATGCCCTAACTCCATGGCCATCCGTCCTCTTCTCCGTCAGGAGCTTCCCTGGCTCATTGCTGAGATCGTTCTGCTGATCGTTCTGTTGAATGCCAACCCCCCAGAACTGTGGTTTTGGCTGGTTGTGTTCCTGGTGGTGTTCGGCTACAGGATCGAGCGTTGGTGGTCTTCAAGGCCAGGGAGCTGACCGAAGCGACGACTCCTCGAGGGTGAGGGTTGCTGGAACGGCCTGCTTCGGGTTGCGAGGCACGGGAAGTAGTTCCCTAAGCAGCTGGGCATAGGTGACATTCACATCCACGGTGGCGACCAGGCGATTGACCAGGGAGTTCACCAGCTGGGTTTGGGTGACGGACAGATCCACTTCATTGGCCAGGCCTGTTTTGTAGCGAAGGGTGCTGTCACGGAAGGCTTCCTTGCTGGCTCCAACGGCACGACGCGCTGAAAGCAGCTTGGCAAGGCTGGCCTCATGGTTCAAGAAGGCCCGTTCAAGGCGCAAGCGGATGGCATTGCGAGTGGCCGCATAGGCCTGGGTTGCGGCTTGTTCCTGGATGGACAGCGCTTTGACGGCATTGGAGGTGACGCCGGCATTGAAGATCATCCAGTTGAACGCCAGACCGATCGACCAGTCGTATCCGGCGACCTGTTCCAGAGGCAGAAATGTGGCACCACAGCAGCCGTCACCGATGAGTGAAAAGTTGAAGATGCGCTCCACAGAGGCGAGTCCGCCAACGGAGGCAAAGAGGCTGAGCTGGGGAAGCAGCTGGGCCGCAGTCTCGTCCTGGCGCAAGGCCAGTGCCCGCCTTGTGGCAAGAATCGCGTCGAGTTCTGGGTTGTTCTCATAAGCAGCCAGGAGCGTCTGTTCGAGATTTAGAGGCCAGGCCGGTGAGAGGTTGATCGGGTCAGCGGCGCTGGGAATCACATCAGCAGGCAGATTGAGCACGCTCCAGAGAGCCCGTCTGGAGACCGCGCGATCAGCAAGAGCCTGGATGAGATCTTCCTGATCTGTGGCAAGAGTGGCACTGCGTCGCAGCAGGTCTACGCGTGGCACCAGGCCAGCCTGTTTGAGATTCAGGGTGTCTTCCAACACGATCAGATCTGTTCTCACCACGGCGTCGCGAATGCGCACCAACTGCTCATTGAGTTGAAGCTGGTAATAGGCCTCGCTGACTTCCAACTGCAGGGTCCGAAGCTGGTTGGCGTATTGCTGTTGGAACTGTTCCAGCCTGGCTTCCGCGGCGCGCACCCTGGGGGTGCGCGCGAAATCGATCACTGCATAATTCAGTTCCAGTCCAGCCTGGGATTCCACTCCGTTGGCTACGGCATAGAGACCGCCGCCGGCAGGAACGAAAAAGGGGCCGTCCTGCTCAGCACTGACCGATGTGCCATTGGTGGTGAGGGCAAGATTCGGTGTCTGTCCTTTTTCGGCGAACAAAGCTCCGAACCCAAACGAGTTGTTGGCGTAGGGCGAATAAGTCGTGCTGCCGCTTTGGAATCCTTCAGCGTCGGCAAACACACTGATCGTGGGCCAGTAGGTGCCGGCCAGCGACGCCACCCTGGCGGCCTGCGCTTCGATCCGATCCCGCTGGACCTGCAGGGAAGGGTTGTTTCGGAAGGCAATGGCGACTGCCTGCTCCAGGGAGACCGATTGCACGGGGGTGTCTTTACTGGCGCTTCCCGGCAAGGCCAGGGGATTCTCCGGCCGACTGTTGTCGTCCAGCAACGGACCCTCCGCCGGTCGGTTGGCGTCCATCAGATTGGCGGGTAACTCCGGGGTCAGGAGGTCATCGCTTGCGTCCAGCGCTGGTGCAGGTCCGAGCAGGGTGTCGAGGCTGTCGAGCTGTTGATTGAGGCGTTCCCAGCTGCGCTCCAGTTGCAGCGTGCTGCCGCCCAGATTGAGGGGCGGTGCAGCAGCGCTCGAGGGTAATGGGGCAGAGCGAACAATGGCAGGGAGGACGCCTCCGATCAGTGGGATCAGAAGGGTTCCTCGGATGGCAATCCTGAGCAAGGAACTGTCCTGACATTGCATGTCCTTGATCCTGCCGAAATGCATTGCTCAGACCTTTAAGCAGTGACAGGCGTTGAGCTGGCCATTCCTGGTTTGCATTGGCGAAGTGCTGAAGCTGCGTGATCGATCAGTGAGGCACGCAGAACAATTTGTCGCATTCTTGCTGCAGCGATCGCTTGGGCGTCGTGGTCCTGGAGTGTCTCTCTTTCAAGACTCCTCATCAACTGGCCTGAAGCGGCATCCAGGTCGCGGTTGAGCTTGCTGAGCTTGACCAGATTGAGAGTCTGGTTCACTCCCAAAGATGGTTGGCGCAGATCCGTGGCCAGGGTGTTAAGGATGACGATCAGTTGGCGCAGAACCTCAGCCTCTTGCCGATGCAACGCTTTGATCACTGCTGGGGACTGAATCGGGGCAGCCAGACCGCGAAGCCCATCCAGAACAGACAGCAGTTGGGAGCAAAGAAGATCCAGTTCGCTCCAGAGCTCATGCAGTGGGTGATTTTCGGGATTGACTCCAAGCTCGAGTTGCGCGCTTTGTCGCTGGGTACGAATGGCGTTGAGCTGCCTAAGCAACTCCTGGCGACGTTCCCGGCGGTAGGGCATCGACAACCGAGCTGGTGTGTCTTGTTCAAGACGCTCGGCCTCAAGAGAAAACTCTCCACTGAGGTCATCCAACAACGTGGCTAAGCCCTTGTTCTGGTTGGGGATGCTGTTGCTGGGCCAGATGTAGCGGGTGGCCCAAAGCGACAGAACAATGCCGACCGCCGTCCAGAACAGGCGTGCTGTTCCCCAGCTGGTTTGCCCAGCTTCATGGACAATCCAGCCCATGACCACGATATTGCCGGCCACCTTGTAGCCAACCTGCAGACCGAGAGCTCCACCCAGTAGACGTATCGTCGCTAGAGCCAAGCCGAGCGCCAGAGCGAGGGGCATCTGAAGGCCACGGGAAAAAACGGTGAGCACCACAACCCCCAGTACACTGCCGAGCATCCGTTGGATGCTGAGATTCAGGGAGTTGCCGTAGCTGCTCGATAAAACCGCTGCGGTTGTCAGGGGGATGTAATAACCAAAGCCGAGCGGGCTGAGCAGTCCGAATCCCGCGCCCAACCCAGTGATCAATGCCAGGCGGAGATCGGAGCGAAGGACCCAGGGACGGGCTGAAGAGGGTTGCTTGCTCATGGCTGATGGGCTCGCTCGAGGAGCTGTTGGCTGTGGATCAGTCGCAGGAAACGTGTGACCTGCTCTTCCAGGGCGATGCGTTGAGGAAGCGGTAGCGAGGATCCGCTCAACTCCAATTTCAGCGCTTCTGCTCGGGCTCCCTGCTGACTCAGGTGCTCGCTCAGGTAGTGACTCAGCTCGGGGAGCGTGTCCGTGCCCAAGTCCTGATGCACGCGCTGGATGAGCCGTTCCACCAAAAGCCAGCGCACCTGTAGACATCGCCAGAGGCTCATCCTCTGAGCCCAGCGCAACCGTTTCAGCGTGCGGACATGCCCGACCCCGAGACTGTTTTCAACGTTGATCAGGCGTTGCAGTTCCAGAAGCTGCTTGGTGACTGATTCTGTGTTGATTGCTGGAGGCGTAGGACCTTCTCCCTTGAGTGCGCTGCTGTGAGCCTTGAGCCGTTGATGCAGCGTGGTTTCAAGTTTCTGATGCAACTCCTGCATGCGGGCCAAACGATTCTTGGGCCAGAGCAGTCGTCCCATCACCAGCGCCACCGCGATGCCTACGAGCGTGTCGAGGCTGCGGTTGAACACGTAGCTCCAGTTGAGTTGGGTGTAGGCGTCGATGCCGAGAAACATCACCGTCACCACAACGGCCGTTGAGAGCCCACTCGACCAACCCATGCGTCTGAGCACGGGAATGGTGATCAGCAAGCTCACAAGGATTCCGATCCAGCCCGAGAGGATGGTATGGACCAGAAAGGTGACAAGGCCTCCAACGGCTGTGCCGAGCATCCTGCCCCGTGCAGCTTGCAGGCTGTTTTCATCCTGGTCATCGACCACGGTGATGACGGCCAGCAAGGGGTACCAGAGATAGGTGATGCGTTGAAAATGCTGGGCAATCGCACAGGTGATCAGGATGCTGAGACCCAGTCGAAGACTTTGTCGCAGCAGATTTCCGTCCAATGCATCCCTGGCGTCGCCGACAGTCTGCTCGGAATGTGGGGTCTTGGCTCAGAACAAAAAGCGGTAGCGCCAACTGCTGGATTCGGTGGCATCGCTGCCCCGGGGCCGCTCGCCCGGCCACTCCGTCTCCAGATAACTGATGCCGTTGCGAGAGAAAGGCCGTGCCGGCAGCCGTTCTGTTTCTAGTTCGGTGAGTCCCATCGCTGTGATCAACCCCCCCAGTTCCATTGCGCTGAGATCGGTGTCGAGATTGCGGCCTGCCGCGTTGATCAGCGCTGGGAGCTTCACCAGATGTTGGGGTTTTGTCAGGGTGCTGAACAGGCTCTTGAGCACCAGCTTCTGGCTTCATTGGTATCGGTACCAATGTGGAAAACTCTGAGCCGCTTTTGAGATTAAAAAGGCCCGATGGCACATTGCTGCTTCAAGAAAGATAAGATCCACCGCATTGCAGTGGATCTGACTTTATTCAGGAAGCCTCAATTAGAGGATTTGCTGAGCGACAAAGTCAAAGACCATGTCATTGAAATCCTGATCGCCACCTCCAAACAGATCTTCCAGGCCAATTTTGTTGGCACCTAGCATCTTAAAATGCTCCATGCCATCGGCATTGGCCTCGCTCCAGGCAAACCAAGTATTGCCATCCGAGATTGCATAAGGAGCAAGATAGCTTGCATCAGTCAATTCATAACCAAGCTTTTGCGTTTGACCATTTGCAACGTTTACATTGGTGATCTCGTCCACGATATTTAGAGGACTGAGTGCGTAATATGCGTAGTCAGCATCTCCAGGTTGTACTGGATTTCCTAGGGCATCGAAAACGGTGCCATCAGTGTCTTGAACCTGATAAAATCCAATGATGACATCGTTTTCGGCATCTCGTGTTACGGATGCCTCGCCGATCAGCCGCTGAGCAGCTGTTAGATAAGAGAGATTGAATACTGGCGCTTGATCTTGGCCAATCTGTGTCAATGAGCTTGGCCCTTGCCATTGCTGCGCAATTTCAAGTGATTCATAAAGATTGGCTTGATAACCTTGATCAACGTAAGGTTCGAGGCGTTGATTTTTAACGGCGCCAGCACGCAAAATCGCCAGAGTTTCAGGGGCTGTAATTGAATCGCTTTGCGCTCGGATCAAGGCCGCCATGCCGGCAATGACTGGAGCCGCCTGAGAGGTGCCAGCCATGAAGCCGTAATCGCTTCCGTTTATACCTGTGCCAACAGGCATGGTGCTTAGGATTTCTGTATCAGGTAATTCCTGATAGATTGATTGACCATTTTGGTCTTTATCGACAATTACACTGCTCCCATCTCCACCAGGTGCACTGATAGTGATGGAACGACCGTAGTTACTAAAGCTGGATCTTAGATCCTGCGCATTAGTTGATGCCACTTGCGCGATGTTGCCAAATTTATTGGCAGACACGGCTGGAGTGGTGGAGTAAACATCCAGATTGCCAATGTCGTTCCATTTGTTCCTGTTTTCATACTGGGCACCTTCATTCCCTGCTGCGATTGAAATAAAAACATCATTAGCGTAGGCGAATTCAAAAGCCTTCTCGAGCTCTTGATCTATTTCATCGATCGACTGCTCGGGGCTCAGTTTTTGATTCCCGCCGAGTGACATATTGATAACTTTAGCGCCATTCTTGACGGCATACACAATTGCATTAGCAATATTTTTATCATCGGCGCCCTTTCCGCCGCCGAATACATCCAGTGTCATGAGTTGAGTATCCCATGCTACGCCGGAGACGCCAATACCATTGTTGCCTTTCGCCCCTGCAATGCCTGCAACATTAGTGCCGTGTTGGTTATTATCATTAGCTACGACATTGGGCGAGTTGTCTACAAAATTCCACCCATGAACATCATCTTTGAAACCGTTATCGTCGTCATCATTGTCATTGCCAGGAATTTCACGCGGATTGGTCCAAAGGTTGTCAATAAGATCGGGATGTTGGGTGTCAAAACCCTCATCAATGATAGCGATAATGATATCGGATGCGTCATGGGACAGCGTCCATGCTTCTGGGGCTCTGATGTCAGCGTTGGGGCTTGCGATCCACTGTGTAGCTCTGGTTTGGCCAGCGAAGTTGCCACTAATTCCCGTATTGAAGAGGTGCCATTGATTTTTTAGGTAAGGATCGTTGCTAAGAGTTCTCGTCTCGTCAAATGTGCTTGCATCGATTTTCCATGTGAAAGGCTGTTGAAGCAAATCATAGTTTGAAGGTGGTGTATTAAATTTGATTTGCAGCCAGTATTTACCTGGCTGGAGTTGCGCAAAAATTGTCTCGGACTCTCTTCCGGGATTTGTAGAACTATTGTAAACTACAGGGGTGCCATTTCTCCAAAAATCTGGGACATCGTTGCTGGGGTTGATTGCCCCCAAGTAGAGATCGAAATCCGCGGGTAGCCCTTCAAGAGTTGCGAATATATTGCTAGTGGCATCGACTTGGAATGGAATATAGTGGAAACCATCTCCTAATTTCTGCGCGGTATTATAATACTCGTATAAATTTATTTTCTCTTCTTCAACGAAGCCAGGTGATACTCTGAACTGTGGGGCTGACATTTAGTAAAATGATATATAATTTCAGTCTATGCTGCAGTGGATTCAATATTAGTCTTGTTTATAATCTTATTAGGTTTACCGTGTTTGATTGAAGCTCTGTGCGGTTTGTCATCCTTCGGCGTTTATTAAAAAACGGTTATATCCTTATTGATTTGTGTTCAACTTCCAATTGAAATGTGGTGTCACCTAGAGCTCAGAGATTCTCTGCTCTGCTCTGCTCTGCTCTGCTCAGTCACGATCGAGTCGCCCGAATTCATTGTGATGGCGTAATTCCCTGGGGTTGGCAGCCCAGCGTCGTCATGGTTGAGCGCGCGGCTCAGGCGTCGTGTTCGACGGTTGGCGTTGCAGGGGGGTGAGTGGGCGACCGAGCAGGACCAATGGCTGCAAAAACAAGGTTCCGAAAAGACATTGAGGGCTGTCCATGCCACAAGCCAGGCTTTCGGTAGAGCTCAACAGGATTGATGCGGCGGCAATAACAGTCTTCTAGGGGCGGGCGTGACTACGTCTACACCGTCGATTGTGAGCTCGCTCTGGTGTTGGCCCTGATCGTGCTCAGCTTCGAGGCTCAGAACAGAAAGCGGTAGCGCCAACTGCTGGATTCGGTGGCATCGCTGCCCCGGGGCCGCTCGCCCGGCCACTCCGTCTCCAGATAACTGATGCCGTTGCGAGAGAAAGGCCGTGCCGGCAGCCGTTCTGTTTCTAGTTCGGTGAGTCCCATCGCTGTGATCAACCCCCCCAGTTCCATTGCGCCGAGATCGGTGTCGAGATTGCGGCCTGCCGCGTTGATCAGCGCTGGGAGCTTCACCAGATGTTGGGGTTTCGTCAGGGTGCTGAACAGGCTCTTGAGAACTAGCTTTTGGCGTTCGAGTCGTCCGAGGTCTCCTTCCCCGTCATGGCGCCAGCGCAGGAATCCTTCCAGTTCACGGCCGCTGAGCACCTGGCGGCCTGGCTGCAGATCGATCAGCAATCCTTGGCTGTTGTCTCGGTAGTAAAGCCGCTTCGGAACATCCACCTCAACGCCGCCAACCAGCTTGCTCAGGGTGCGGATCCCTTCAAGATTGACAAGGATGTGATGGTCGATCGGACGTCCCATCAGCCGTGAGAGCTCCTTTTTCACGGCATCTGCACCACCACGGGCAAACAGGGCATTGGCCTTGAGCGGCCCGAAGCTGCGTGAATCGATATAGCTGTCCCTTGGAATCTGGGTGATGGAGGTTCGGCCCGCCTCGAGCCTCACGGTGAAAATGGCGTCAGTGTTTCCGCCTCCTTCATCCACTCCCAGAACCAGGACTTCGCGATTGTCGAAGACAGACCAGGCAGAGAAGGGATTGCTCACCGGAATCAGTGGCGGGACGTCTGCTTCCGGCATCAGGGCCCGGCTCAGCGGTATCGCCAGCAGAAATCCTCCGGTCAGCCCTGCGACTGCTGCCGTAAGGAGGGTTTTGGTTCCGACGCGTTGCCGGTCGTTCATCCCTTCAACTTAGGCCGTTATTTCCTGGCTCTTAAGCTTTTCTTTCTGTTGTTGCTCAGAGCAGGGGGTCGCTGATCACCAGGGATGCGCATTTCAGCTGATTCACCAGATTGCTGGTGCGGTCACTGGCGGGGATCGGCAAACCGGCAACGCGGCGTCGCTGAGAGCGCAGGATCACAAGGTCGTGGTGCCGACTTGAATGCTGGATGGTCTGCTCGATTCCTGGGCCAGGAGCAAGATCAATGCGAATTCGCTCTCCCGACTCACCTGGAGGCTGCCAGCGACGGAGCTCGCGCTCAATCCATTGGCGGTCGTGGCGGCTAAAGCGAGGGTCAACGATGTGCAGGAGTGTGATCACTCCAGAGCTCCCTTCGGCGCTCGCCAGCAGGCGTTGAGCGAGTTCGAACTGCTCCCGTGCGCTGGCGGAGAGGTCTTTGATCGGCACCAGGATCCGTTGAAGATCATCGACGCCCTGCCCGGCCAGATTCACAACCACCACAGGGCAGTGAGCTGTGCGGCAGACGCCATCGACTAGATCGCCGAATAACCAGTTGCGGAGCTTGTCGGGTTGGCCTGTGCCGATCAGAAGGAGATCCGCTCCCTGTTCCAAGGCACTTCTGCTCATGCCACCGGCGATGTCTTCGTCAAGCCTCAGCAGGCAGCGAGTGGGCACCTTCAGGTCCTCTCCGATCGAGGCGGCCTCGTTGAGGCGATCTCTGGCGGCAGCAACAGCCCGATTGAGACTTCCGCGTGCCTCCTCCAGGCTCGGGCAAACCAGAGCCATCGGCAGAAGCTGGCCCGGAGCGCTTGAGCCCCCGTTCAGAAGACGGGACGCCATGCTCAGGAGCCCATATTCGGTGGCGGGATTCGCCACGGGAACAACAATTTTCAAGGGGCGGCTGACCACTGGCAGCGCGAAATCGGCCGCTTCCGGATTCGATCGGTTCCGCTCGTCTGACGTGTTGATTGATGATGTTTTGATGCTGTCTTCGGGTTCAACCAGCTGGGTGACCGAACGGGCTGTCAATGCCGGCCCAAGAGATGCCGTGACGACCATCATGGCGAGAACGCCATTGAGAACTGACGCATTCAGAAGGCCTGCCTCATAGCCAACGAAAGCCGCAGCAAGTGTGGCGGCGACCTGTGGCATGGCTAAGGACCACATCATGACCATCTGGTTGCCGTTGTAGCCAAAGCCTCGCCCGGCAATGACGCTGACGAGGCCCTTGCAGGCAATCACTCCAACCACCATGAGAACCGTTAATTCAATGCTGCTGAAACTGCTTCGCAGGCTGTTGAAATCAATCAGTAATCCAAGGTGAATGAAGAAGATCGGGATGAATAAAGCCCCGCCAACAAAAATGACTTGTTGTTTTGCCTTTCCTTCTGGAAGGACAGAGTTAATGGCAAGACCGGCAAGGAATGCGCCTGCAATTTTTTCGACTCCAGCGAGCTCGGCGCCAAGGGAAGCAACGAAAAGAGTGAGCAGGACGGCGAGAAATATTCTGTTTTCGTCGTTGATGCTCTGTTTGAAAATTTTTCCTCCGATCGTTCGGATGCTGAAGACGACGATGACCGCAAAGAGGCTGACGCTGGCAATCAGTGAGGCGAGGTTTGTGGCTGAGAATGAACCCTTGCCAAGTCCCATCGCGATTGCCAGGACCAATAGAGATGCGATGTCAGTGAGGATTGTGCTTCCAATGCTGACAATGACTGACTCATCGCGCTGTGCGCCATAGCTGCGGATGATTGGGTAGCCTAGTGGGGTATGAGTGGCAATTAAGGTTCCTATTAAAATGGAGGGAACCATCGGAAAGTTGAATAAAAGGCCAATGGAAATCCCTGTGGCCATGCCAAATAGGAAGTGGAGAACTCCCAGCGTTAATGAGCGACTTTTAACCCGATTAAACTCGTCTAGATCAATCTCTAGTCCGACAATGAAGAGGAGGTAGATGGCGCCAATGTCGGAAAAGAGGGTGATCGTTTCGCCATTGGGCTGCAGCCAATTCAGGGCATTGGGCCCAACAAGCATCCCGGCAATCAGGAGGCCGACCAGATCAGGCAGGCCTGTTTTCCGGAAGATCGGTGGCACAAGCATGGCGATCGCCACCAGCAGGGCAAAGATGCCGAGTGGGTGATGCGTCAGATGGGCGATTGATGCGCCCGATGGCGCTGCTGCAGCGAGCAAGGCGTTCATCAGAGACGGAGAGCCTCGTCGCTCCGTAGGCCTGCTTGCACACGCCAGAGATCTGCATAGGCACCTGTCTGATGCAGAAGTTGGTCGTGGGTTCCGTCCTCAACAATGCGTCCCTGATCCATGACGACGATCCGATCGGCATGACGCACCGTGCTGAGGCGATGGGCAATCACCAGTGTGGTGCGGTTGGCAGTGATATGCATCAGGGACCGCTGGATCGCCGCTTCGGTGTCGTTGTCAACGGCAGCTGTGGCCTCATCGAGCACAAGAATCGGTGCATCTTTGAGGATGGCGCGAGCAAGGGCGATGCGCTGACGCTGTCCACCCGAGAGCCTCTGGCCTCGCTCACCCACCACTGTGTCAAATCCATCCGGCAAAGCATCGATGAAGTCCAGTGCTTCGGCCTGGCGGGCGGATTCTCGGACTGCCGCTTCGGTGGCCTCGGGAGCGGCGTAGGCGATGTTGTCCCGTACGGTGCCGTGGAATAGGTAGATGTCCTGGCTGACGAGAGCGATCGCCCTCCGCAGGTCTCCGAGTTGCAATTGATCGATCGGGATGTCATCGAGAAGGATCTGGCCTCCGCTTAGGGGGTAGAGGCGTAACAGAAGTTTCACGAGGGAGCTTTTGCCTGATCCTGTCGCGCCGACAATTCCCAGGGTGCTGCCTGCCTGAATGCTGAGATCGAAGTGATTGAGGAGAGCTGGCCGGTCCCGATAGGCGAAGTTCACGGCCACGTAACGCACATCACCTCGGATGCGGGCGTGATCGAGGGTCCGGGTACCACCGGAGATGCGGATCGGCGTGTCGATCAGGTCCAGCACTCGGTTGGTGGAGGCCATGGAGCGCTGGTAATCATCCAACGTGCGGCCGAGCGTGGTGAGGGGCCAGAGCAACCGCTGGGTAATGAACACGAGAAAGCTGTAGGTGCCGACAGCGATCACGCCCTGCCATGCCTGGAGACCTCCGATCAGGAGGATCGCCAGGAACGCGAACAGAATCGCGAAGCGAATGAGGGGGATAAAGGCCGCCGAGATACGGATGGCACTGCGGTTGCAGTGCCGGTAAGCGTTGCTCTCCTGCCGCAGTTGCTGCAGCTCCCAGGCTTCATTGGCGAAGCTCTTGATGGTGAGCATCCCGCCGAGGTTGTTGCTCAGTCTGGCTGCCAGGTTGCCGGCCCGTTCACGTACCTCGCGGTAGCGCGGGGCCAGTTGGCGTTGAAAACGCAGGGACCCCCAAAGAATCACAGGAATGGGCAGAAAGCAGAACAGCGCCACCCCTGGGGCCACAACGGTCATGGCGCTGCCGACCAGCAGAACAGTCGTGATCAGATGCAGGATTTCGTTGGCACCGTGATCCAGAAAGCGCTCGAGCTGATTGATGTCGTCGTTGAGAACGGTCAGCAGCCGACCGCTGCTGTCGCGCTCAAAAAAATCCATCTCCAGCTTCTGGAGATGGTCGTAGGCCTCGAGCCGAAGGCTGTGTTGCGTGGATTGGGCGAGATTGCGCCAAATCACGCCGTAGAGATATTCAAAAAGCGATTCAGCTGTCCAGACGATGAAGGACAGAACTGCCAATACGGTGAGCTGGGTAGGCACCGTTGTGGCCCCGAGCTTGGCTAGCCAGGACGTGTCCTGTTGGACGACCACATCCACAGCCAGCCCGATCAGCACAGGCGGAGCAAGGTCGAAGATCTTGTTGATGACCGAGCAGCTGGCAGCCATCCAGACTCTCCGCCGATAAGGCCTCAAGTGGAGAATTAGGCGGCTGAGTGCGGCCGGACTTGGTGCTGGAGCAACAGAGGACGGCATCTGCGAATTCTGCAGTCCTTGTATTCAAGCGTTGTGTTGCACCTGAACATCAACAAGAGCAAGGGCGCTGTAGACCGGTATCAGAACGAGGAGGACCTATGGCCCGTTCACGCGACAACACCCGATTCAATCGCTACCTGGCAAAGAAACATCGCCAGGCGTTGCGAGGAATTGTTCCGTCAAAACGCCAAGATGCCATCCATGCACTTGCTGTTGATGACAGTGATCGACTGATGCAACGTGCCATCAGCCTTGATCAATCTCTGGATCTCCTTTTGGGGGAAGAGCCGGCTCTATGAGCCGGCTCTGGCAACGATCACCAGCGGTTTCCACCGCCCTCATAACCGCCGCCGCCGCCGCCGCCGCCGTATCCACCGCGGCCGCCACCGCCACCGCCGCCACCACCGGTGCGCTCGCGAGGTGTGGCCTTGTTCACGCGGATCATGCGACCCATCCACTCAACGTTCTGAAGGTCATCGATGGCCTTCTGCTCGTCTTCGTCTGTGTTCATTTCCACGAAGCCGAAACCGCGCTTGCGGCCGGTTTCGCGATCGAGGGGAAGGCTGGCACTCTTCACCTCGCCGTACTGGCTGAACAGATCGAGCAGGTCTTCCTGCTCGGCCTGAAAGGAGAGGTTGCCGATGTAGATGGTCATTTCCTGGTTGGACCGATGGACATGTGATCAGTGAAGCCGTGGTCCGAATTGGAAAGTCCTTGATGCTGAAGCCGGAAAGCTGAAGCCTGGGGGAGCGAGCCGTTCAGAGCCGAACGCTGAATCTGATGCATCTCCAAGTTACAGCTTGGCCTGTAGATGCGTCACGGCAATCTGAAGGAAATCGGAAGTTGCGCCGCTTCAACTGCCGATCCCGTCATTGTCAGGAGACCCTGACGGAGTTGCCAGTGTCTGGACTCAGCCTTCGTTGCCTTGGATGGACTGCCGACGGTGAGCTAATGGCGGCTGATCAGTTCGAGCTGTTGCAGGAACTGATGACAAGCTCCCAAGTTGATGTGCAGATCGAGATGATTCACCTCATCGAGGCCACCGTGCTTCGTCAGCCCTGTGCAAGCCTCGACATCACGCCAACGCCGAGCTTCTAGATCTTGTAGCGCGCGGCTGCTTTCTGCTTACAGGTGTCCTGGGCGGCCTGGATTGAGCCTCCTGCATTCACTTCATCGAGAAAGCATTTGCAGGTGTAGTCGCCCATCCCCGCCGGAGGGGTCTTGCCGGCATGGGACATGGCGGCGTTAAAACCAGCCAGGCACAAACGGGTGATCGTGTCGTTTTCTCCCGCCGCAACAGCGGGAGCGATCGGAGCGACAAACAGGCTCAATGCCAGGCTGAGGACTGGAATACGCGTGTTCATCAAAGTCAGGAGGCTTGGGTGATCTGCAGTTCCCGATTCAGCACCTTCAGGCGTCGGAGTGCATTGAAGACATCCTCGGGCATCCCCTGCGGAAGGTCGACAAAGCTATGGGACTCGAAAATCTGAATTCGGCCGATCATGCGGCCCTGAAGCCCTGACTCATTGGCGATGGCTCCCACCAGATTCCCGGGCTTGACCCGGTCACGGTGACCAACCTCCACCCGATATCGCGTCATGTTCTCTTCAGGCGGGCGGGCATCTCGCTCGGGACGACGACGATCCCTTCCGCGCTCCCCCCCTCGCCGATCATCGCGGCGGTCGTTACGCACAGGTGCCTGAAGCCAACTCTCATCACCGCTCACCAGAAGCGGTTGGTCACCAACGGCCAGTTTCAATGCCGCTAGAGCCAGCTGATCCGCTGTGAGCTCTTGCTCCTGGCCCACACGTTGAATGAGTTCCTGCAAGAGGGAGGTCTCGTCGTTGGCTTCGCAGGAGGCAGCCTGACTGAGGCGCTCTCTGAGTCGATCCAACCGGCTCTGATTGATCTCCGCGTTGCTGGGAATATCCATCGGCTCGATGGACTGATTCACGGCGCGCTCGAGGTTGCCCACAAAGCGTCGTTCGCGCGGCGTCACGAACAAAATCGCTTCCCCTGTTCGACCAGCGCGGCCGGTGCGGCCGATGCGGTGCACATAGGCCTCGCTGTCGAACGGCATGTCGTAGTTGATCACCAACCCGATGCGGTCCACATCCAATCCGCGTGCAGCAACGTCAGTTGCCACCAGGATGTTGACGGTCCCCTTGCGCAGCCGATCCACGGTGCGCTCTCGCTGGTTCTGGGGAACGTCTCCATTGAGGACGGCCACATCGTGTCCCGCTGCTTCAAGAGATTCGGCCACCGTGAGGGTGATCGCCTTGGTGCGGGCGAAAATGATCACACCCTCGCCGGTGACCGCTTCCAGGACCCGGTTGAGTGCTTCGATCTTGTGGGAATTCTGCAGGGTGATTGAGCGCTGGCGGATGCGCTTCGCCTCCCGATCCTTGGTTTTGATCGTGATTTCAGCCGGTTCGCGCAGGTAACGCTTCGAAAGGCGGCGGATTTCGTTTGGCATCGTTGCCGAGAACAGCACCACCTGCCGTTCCTCGGGGAGTTGGTCAAGGATCCACTCCACGTCGTCGATGAAGCCCATGCGCAGCATTTCATCGGCTTCATCGAGCACCAGGCTGCGGAGGCCGGTGGTGTCAAGGGTGCCTTGTCGCATGTGATCCATCACCCTTCCTGGGGTGCCCACCACCACATCGACCCCACGTTTGAGGGTATGGATCTGGGAGCGGAAATCTGATCCCCCATAAATCGCCAACACGTTCAGGTGGGGATGACCGGCGGCATAGGCCTTGAACGAGTCAGCCACCTGCATGGCCAGTTCCCGGGTTGGGGCTAGCACCAGCACCCGAGGTTGGCTGCTGCGACCGTCCAGACGCTCGAGCAGGGGCAAGGCGAAAGCCGCTGTTTTGCCCGTACCCGTCTGGGCTTGACCCACAAGGTCTCGACCGAGCATCAGCTCGGGAAAGGCCGCTTTCTGGATCGGTGAGGGTTCCTTGTAGCCCTTGGCATCCAGGGTTTTCAACAGGGCTTCGCTGAAGCCAAATCCGGCGAAGCCAGACGCTTCCTCTGTGGACTCTGCTTCGCTGCTCTCTGCAGGCTCGGCGTCATTGCAGGGAGCGATCACGGTGGTGAACAGCTCCTCATTCGGCAGTGATTCAGGGGGATGCTCAGAAACAGTGAGATCCACGGCGCAAGGCACTGCGGCCTGCGGGGGTGTCTGGGTCATAGGAAACGGCGCTCAGCCTGATTGATCCTTCAAATCAGGCTTGCAACGTCCCATCGGCAGATGCCGCGCAGTATTGCTTGCCGTCTGTTCAAAGGTGAATCTCTAATTTATCACCCGACCAAAGTCATCTTCGAGGCGTTCGATATCACTTTCCTCGAGTGTGCTCCCGTGTTGAACTTCGATGATCAGGAGATCGCCTGGCCCGCCAATGGCGCGGTGAATCGAGCCGCAGGGAATATGAAACGTGGTTCCTGCCGTCGCATCCACCGCGTGGCCATCACAGAGCAGCTGTCCTGTTCCAGCCACGACGGTCCAGTTTTCGCTGCGATGGCGATGGCGCTGGAGGCTCAGTCTGCAGCCCTGGCGCACCAGCAGTCGCTTGAGTTTGTAGCCGGGGCCTAAGAGCAGGTCTTCATACCAACCCCAGGGGCGTTCCACCCGTGTTGACACGCTTTGAACCGTCGCTGCTTCCCTCAAGCATGCCGTCAATGACGGCCGGCGCCAGGCGATACAGCATCAGCCGTTGGCGTGCCCGAGTCATCGCTGTGTAGAGAAGGGCTGAAGAATCCGACCCGTCCTGGGGGGGCCATAGCACGATCACCTTGTTGACCTCACTCCCCTGCGCTTTGTGGATGGTGAGGGCCAGAGCTGGCTCCAGCTGGCGGATGCGCGCAGGATGAATCAGTCGGAACAGGCTGCCTGCATTGCCGTCGTTGCAGCGGAATAAAAACCGTCGTGACGCACCTTTCCCGATCGTCAGACCGAGGTCGCCATTGGCGAGTCCGAGATCCATCTGATTTTCGCTGCAGAGCACCGGTAGACCTTCAGGCCATCCCGCCGGATCCTCTCCTTGGAGTAGATCGCGATGCAGGGCATCAACACCCCAAGGGCCCCGGCGGCGAGGACAAAGAACGATGAGATCGTCGAGTCGACTGAGCAGTTCTGCGCTGGTTGTGGGGTTGGGTTGGCCCTCTGAGTCGGTGGACAATGCCGCCGTCGCGCGGCTGAGCTCGGCGAGGCGATGTCGCAAGGTTTGGGTCACCGAGTCGGGGATCCGACGTTCATGGCAGATCTGGAGGGCAACATTCGCCTGTTCATCCAGCCCATTGCACGCGTTCCAGAAGGCCTCGTCTCCCGCGTTGCGCAGCAGGCTTCCCAGCCGTGCCAGATCCCCTCTGTTGCGATAGATCTTGTGGAGGTTGATGGCGGCATCACCGAAACGGTGCCGGCGTTCTGGGTGCTGGAGGTGTTGCCAGACCGCTCCAACGCCGATGGGTGGTAGTTGGTTGGCGTCTCCCACAAGCACCAGCTGTGCCTCTCGAGGCAGGGCCGCTAGCAGTGCCTGAGCCAGGTTGAGATCCACCATGGATGCTTCATCAACCACGAGCACATCAAGATTCAGGGGGTGCCGGCTGTTACGGCCGAAGCCTCCCGGGCGCGCTTCCAACAGGCGATGCAGGGTGGTGCAGGGCAGGCCCTTGGTTTGCGGGTCGCTCTGAAGCGCTTCCTCCAGGCGTCGGGCTGCCTTGCCAGTGGGGGCCGCCAGATGGATGCGCAAGGCCTCGCGTTCAGCCATGGCTTGAAGCAGCATCGCCTGCACTGTGCTGGTTTTCCCCGTCCCTGGACCGCCGCTCACCATCACCAGGCGATGGCGTGTGATGGCGTGGACAGCGGCCCGCTGCTCCGCATTGAGCGTCCCGAGCTCTGGCGGATTCACGGCGTTGGCTTGGCCCCCGCTGGGAAGGGTGTGACTGCGATCGATGAGTTCCTTCTCCAGGCACTGCATGGCCTGATGCCATCGCTTCCAGTGCAATTGATCGCCATCGAGAACCATCAACTGGGGCGGATCAGTGAGCCATCCGCTGCGCTCGAGGAGCTCGCGCTGCCCCTCCTCGATGCTCAAGCTTGTTGCTCCCACGCTGAGAGCCGCCGTGAGTTTCTGAACGAGATCCTCGAGCGCCTGGTGATCCGTTGCTGACAGGTTTGCCTCAGGTGGTCGGCGGCGGCGCAGCATGGCCATGATTCCGTTGGCGAGTTGTTGGCTCAGTTGTGCGCCTTCGCTGCGGTTCATGGCTGGGCTCCTTGGAGCAGCTGATTCAAACTTTCCAGCCGCTGCAACGGTGCAGGTTCGAGAATCACGCCGCTCCCCCCCCGCTCGCTGACACCGCGAAGAAAGACGTAGGCGTAGCCGCCGAGATGGCGATCCGGGGAGTAGTCGATCAGACGCCACTGCAGGAAGCGATGCAGGGCCACCAGATAAAGGTGGGCTTGGAGGGGGTAGTGGTGCTGGAGCATCTGCTCCTCCATCGCGGATTGGGTGTAGTGCCGTGGGCCGCAATGCAGGGGCTGTCCACCGTCGTCCCGCTCGCCGATCCAGTTGCTCTTCCAGTCGGCGACCCACCAGCGGGCGGTGGTGGGATCATCCCCATCGGTGAACACCAGATCGATTGAGCCTGTGAGGAAGCCCCGGCTGTGAATGTCCAGAGTCTCCAGTCGAGCGGCATAGTCCGAACCAAACCGCTTGTGTGAGTCCCGGCGGAAGGCACTGGCAAGAGCCGATGCCCGCACAGCTCTGCCCGTATGGGCCACTGGAAGATCGAAGCTGAGTTCATGCAGGCGGCGACCGCTGTGGAGATCAGCCAGGCGCAGAGTGCCGAGGGGGCCGCCAAGGGGTGAGCGGAGGATCGTGTTGACGGCCTTGAGAACGTCATCTTTCAACGTGAGATCCAGGCCGGAACGACTCAGCTCGCGCTCGACGAGTTCGTGGTTGTTGGGTTGTTCGATCGGCTGATCGAAGGGAATCTGCTCCAGGATCCGATGCAGGCAATCGCCTGCTGATGCTCCACGGGGAAACGTGCTGAGAGAGCCATTGCGCGGCAGTGGCTCTCCACTTGGCTGGACGTCTGGCACCTCGGCAGGCCCAAGGTCTGGCGCGCTTGTGGACGGTGCGTCGGTTCTGGCATCCACATCCCGGCCTTCCTCGAGTTCGTGAGGATTGGTGCGATTGCTTTGGTGTGGGCTGGAGGCACTGGCAATCCATGCCGAGTAGCTGCTGCGTCCCCAGGAGCGATCCAGGGCTTCCTTCGGTACCCGTCCGCACTGAAGTGACCGGGGTTGTCTGGATGGGCTCCAGCGCACGTCTGGAGGAATGGCACGTGGGTGATGCAGGCTGATTTGCGGATGGTCCTCGTCAGCAAGTGCTTCCAGCCAGGGATCCAGAGGATTGCCGCTGGGGTTGGCTTCACCGGCACTGAAGAGCACCAAATGGCGTTCAGCGCGGGTGACCGCCACATAGGACAGACGTTCGGCCTCCGCCATGCACTCATCTTCATCGGCGCAGGTGGCTGCGTGGCCGCTTCCCCAGTGCGGATTCAGGGCCACCCTCCAGCTCCCTGAGCGATCACCTGCAGGAAGACGCCACAGTGGCCCTTTCCCAGGAGATGGCGCCTCCCAGAGGTAGGGACAGATCACAACCGGATATTGCAGACCCTTGCTGCGATGCACCGTGAACACGGCCACTGCGCTGGCCACCAGATCGCTGTAAGGCTGGCGCTGTTCCGGAACGTTATCCGGTGGATGCAGGCGCTGCCGGCGCAGCCAGTCAGCTCCGCCTGCAGCATTGAGCCCCTGTCGGTGCATGGAGTCCTGCACCAGGCGTGCGCACTGCTGCAGATCTCCCAGGAGGCGTCCGCGGGTCGACAGGTCTGCCAGAGTTTCACCTTCCAGAAGTTGGGCCAGGCAGCCCATCAGTCCGAGCCGAGGCAAGGCTTCGGCGAGGGCCTGGAGCTGGGCGGCGAACTGGTCGAGTTGCCCGTTTCGATCGCACGCTTCCAGGGTGTCGGCAGGCCATTGCATCAAGGCTCCTGCAGCCAGTCGGCGCAGCCGTTCATTGTCCGCTGGGCGGGCAAGACCATCGAGGAACCATTGCAATTCATCGGCTCCACGGCTGCTGAGCACATCCCCAGGGCTGATCAGTCGGCTGGGCAGGCCCACCCGTGAGAGCTGGTCGCGGATTGCCTCAGCCTGCCGGTGGCGACTGACAAGAACGCAGAGGTCTGCAGGGGTGAGCGAGGTGTCGTTGCCGAGGATCTGAAGCAGCAGATCCGCAGCGAAGGAGGGAATGCTTGCCTCCAGATCGGTTCGACTCCTGTTGCCGCCTGCATCCTCGGGATTGAACGCGAGGATCTGCAACGGTGCCTCGCCTGCCGGCAGCGACAGAGGGGTGCAGCTGGCCTTCGCCGATACCGCGGGTACTGGGAGCTCGGAGTGCTTGAGTCCTGGAGACATTAAGCAGTTCATGGCCTCCATCAGTGGAGGTGTGGTGCGCCTGTTGTCGAGCAGGTCGTCGATGCGATCGACCTGAGCGCGTGCGCTCTTGTAGGTGTTCAGATCGCCACCACGAAAGCGATAGATCGCCTGTTTGGGGTCGCCCACCATCAGCAGAAGATGGTCGCTGGAGGCAAAGGTCTGGTGCAGGAGCTTCCACTGGAGGGGATCGGTGTCTTGAAATTCGTCGATCAATGCAACCTTGTAGCGGGTCCGCAGGGCTGTGATCCACGGTTGCGACCTGGATGGATCCGTGGGGTTCAGAGCATCGAGAAGGCCGGAGAAACCCACCACTCCGCGACGTTGGCGTCGTTGATCGATCTCGCGCAGTCCGCGCATGAGCAGATAGCGCCAGGTCTGCTCCCCTGGTCCATCCCAGAGCGCAGCGATCGCTTGCATTAGCTCAGGTCGAGGCAGGTTTGGTGAGGTTTCGCCGCATTTGCGGGCTGTTTTGGAGAAGACGCCTGGGTGAAAAAAAGTGCCAAGAATGGCCTGGTTGCGCACGTCTGCGTAACGGATTGGTAGCGATTGCGTGTCGTCGCTTGTTTCAAGCCAGCTGCTCAGCAGGGCGGCGCGATTCTTCGTGGGTTTGCGGCTGTAGGGCTTCGTGTCCTTGCAGCCGAGGCTGTGCCATTCCTGGGCGCAATCGCGAAGGCACTGCTCCAGTTCAGCTCCTTCGCTGCTCCAGAGCTCGCAGAAGTGCAGCCATCGCTGCTTGAGCCAGAGGGGGAAAATATCCCGTAGAGCGTCCTCAGGATTGATGCTCTCGGCGTCTTCGGCGATGCGCACACCGCAATCGCCATCAAGACGCAAGAGTTCAGCCGTCAGGGTGTCTTCTCGCAGTCCTGTCTGCAGGAGCCCGGCGACATCGCCGGGGTCAAGCGAGAGGATCTGTTCGCGCCAGAGGTCATGGGCCACCTCTTCCACCAGGGTCTGAGGGTCATCGTCGAGCGAGAGATCCAGGCTCCTGCCACTCTCCAGGGCTTGCCGGCGCAAGGTGCGCCGGCAGAAGCCATGAATGGTGGTGATATCGGCTCGTTCAAGCGCTTCGAGAGCTTCAAGAAGCAGGCTGGCCTTGTTTCTGCGCCCTGCTCGATCGCGGCCATGCTCCTCCAGCCACTCCTGGAGAACCGCATCGCTTGCCGTTGCCCCGTCATCGTCTCCCTGTTCAAGACGCAGGAGCCCTTGAAGCGCTCCGTCGAGTCGCTTGCCGATGCGGTCACGCAGTTCATCAGCTGCTGCTTCTGTGAACGTCACCACAAGAAGTGCATCGAGCTTGAGCTCTCTTTCCACCACAAGCCGCATCACCAGATGGGCCAAGGCAAAGGTTTTGCCGGTGCCTGCGCTGGCCTCCAGCAATCTCAGCCCCGGGGTGAGCGGGTAGCGGTTCGGCTCGAAGCGGATGGTGCGGGCTTCCCCTTGACCTGTCATTGGCTTCTGGCCTCGAGAAGCGGGGCATACAGGCTGTCGAATGCGCTGTCGAACCCGGGGCTGTTGAGGAGAGAGTCCGCATCACAACCGTCACCGAAACAGGCCTGGAGATCACCTCGATCCCGTTCGGCCCAACGCTTGATCCCGCCATGCCAGCAGGTGCTGAAGGCGCGGTCGGCAACGTCTCTCCCTTTGGCCAGGGTGATCGCTCTGGCCAGTCCGCTTTCCGGGGGGATTGGCCAGCAGATCCGGAGCCCCTCATCAGCCAGTGCAAACAGGTCGCTGAGCAATCCATCAGCCTGCTGCGGCTCCATCGGCATCCAGCGCATGGCGACGGAGAACGTCTCGGCTTTGCTGCTGCTATCCCCGCGGCAGATCACCACGGTCGGAGAGCATCGGCCCTCCCGCTGGTTGAGAAGGTGTTTGAACCAGCCCTCGAGCACGGTGCGGGCCTGAAGTTTGGAGGCGCTGATCATCACAGCGGTCTCCCCAGCCTTTGGTAGTGGCGCAATCGCCAGCCCCTCCCATCGCGGAGGTTGCTGCAGGGGTCCGAGACTGAACAGGGTGGTCTGCAGGTTTTGCCAACGCTGTTCCAGGCGGCTGTCGTCCAGCGCCGCCCCAGCCCCGGGTGGTAGCAGCCCCCGGCCGCAGCTCCAGCGCAACCAGTCTCCGGACTTGGAGGTGTCCCACCGGGCCTCAGAGTTTCTCGTGAGCCCATCGAGTTCATCACGCAAGCGCTCGGTGATCACGGCGCGAAGGGCGCGTTCGGGTAGGGCCAGTGGAGATCGATCTTCAACGGCATCACACCACTCCCCAGCTTCGATGCCCCGCTGCCGGAGCCAAGCCCGTTGGGGAGCCTGCAGCCAGCGTTCCAGCTGTTCCACTTGGTCGCTGTTCAGCGTGTTGGCCTGCGCTGCCGCGGGTTTCGCTTCCAGGGTCCAGTGAATGGGCAGGGCGAGACCGAGGGGGGCATGGCCTGGGGCCGGGCGTTGCGGATCGTCGAGGCACTGCCTGGCCTGAAGCAGGCGACGATCACAGCTCAATGCGTCAGTTTTGGTAGGGATGAAGTTGGCTGCGTCCAGAGGGTTGGCCGGTGGTTCGATCAACACCTGAGCCATCGCCTCCTCGCTGAGCTCCTGGCGCAGCAGGCTGAGCCACTGCTGCACGGGCGGACAGGGCGGCAGCGTGTCTCCGCGTCGTTCATCACGGCTGCTCCAGCTGATCAACAGGTGCTGACGGGAGGAGAGCAGCGCTTCGAGCAGCACGTAGCGATCTTGATCTGTACTGCTTGGATCCCCAAGCCTCCGCTGCCGCTCCAGCAGATGAAATCCCGGGCGTTCCCGTGTACGAGGAAAGGAGGCGGCATCCAGCCCCATGAGCACGATGACCCGATGGGGAATGGCACGCATTGGTTCGAGGGCGCTCACGGTCATGGCACCGCTGCGGTGGCCGAAGCGGCCACTGTCCGCCGAAAGTGCTTCCTCGAGAACCGCGATCACCACAGTGGTTTCCAGGTTGAGTTCGCAGTGGCCTGCCTGCAGCACCCAGCCGTCCAGGCATTGCTGGATTGCTTGCAGTTCCCAGTCCCAGGCACCACCGTCGCCGAAGAGATCAGAGAGCAGCCGCCGCAAGCGTTCCACCCACACCGAGCAGCTTCCGCTTTGGCGCAACTGAGCGATCCATCGTGCGATTTGATCCAGAAGCGGCCACCAGCGCTCGAGCTGCTGAAGGCTCAGATCCGCTAAGGCGGGAGCACAGGTGCCGAGTGCCAGGCCAGGCTCATCGGGGAGGATCAAGCCGATGAGCCAGCGATCCAGGCACCAGCGCAGGCTGTGGGTGTCATCGCCATGGCGTTCCTCATGATCAAGTCCCCAACGGAAGCCGCTGCGTTGCAAGGCAGCGGTGATGTCCATCGCCTCCTGGGCTTCGAGACCCTGAAGACTGAGAAACGCCGGATTGCTCATCAGTGCTTCCAGTCCTGTGGCCGTGAGACGCTCCGCACTGAGCTGAAGCAGGGTCATGAAGGCCTGCTGCAATCCAGGGCTGTTCTGCTGACTGCGGTCAGTGAGGCGCCAGGGCAGATCCACTCCGGTGGCGTCCTGGTCAGAGAGCACTGAGGCCAGCAGCGGGGCATAACGCTCAACATCAGGCGTCATCACGAGGATGTCCCGTGGTTGAAGCGTGGGATCGTCGGCCATCCAGTGAAGAATGTGATCCCGCACCAGCTGCACTTCCCGCCAGGGACCTGCACAGCCCATGAACAGCAAGGAGCGATCGGAGCTCTGGCGCTGCAATGGAACTTGTTCGGTGCTTGCAAGCTGCCGTTGCAGTTGCTCCAGCAAGGACCCCTGCCGGCCTTCTGAAGCTGCCATCGCCACCGGATCGGCAAACAGATCAGCCTGGTCCGTGTTGCTGAGCAGGCAGTCGCCACTGCCCTCCAGTAGCAGCTGGAATTCCCCTCCCATGCGACCGAGGATGGCTTCCAGTTTCGGGGCCTCGATCAGCCAGGTTCCATCAGGCGATGCGGTCCAGTTTTCGCCCAGTCGGCGCCGTCGTTGCGCTGATCGCTCCCACAGATCCGGACAGGGCGTGAGCAAATAAAGCTCCACCTGTATGACCCCGGCTAAAGCCTGAAGTAGATCAATCTGCACGGGTGCGAGATTGCTGAGACCGAACAGCCTCAGACGCTTCGGCAGCGGTGTGGCCGGCGCTTGTCCCAAGCGCAGTCGATCAACGGCCCGTTGAACCTGTAAGCCGAAGGGATCGTTTGGAAGGAGCGCAGCGAGCGCACGCACGAGCAGGGGCTGCCAGCGCAGAGTGTCCGGGAGGTTTCCGCCGTCGTCGCCGGCCAGCCAGCCAGCGAGTTCCTGAGGTCGGTAAAGCGCGTAATCATCCACCGCGTCTGCCAGTTGGCGGGCGAGCAACCACTGTTCCCGCGACAGAGCCTCGGATGCCGTCCGGTGACTGTCCCACCACTGCCTGAGCTGCTTAGCCTCCTCGCGTTGCATCAGTTGTGGCAGCACAGCGAGCACGGTCCAGACCAACCGTTCGGCTCGCCAGGGATCATCAATGGGAGCCTCCGTGCTGAGCACGGCTTGCACCAGTTGGCGGAGACGGCTCCCGGGAAAAGGAAAGCGCACGAGAGCGCTGATTCCGTTGATGCTGGCCAGCCGTTCGCCAAGCCAACGGCTCGTAGGCCAGGTGTTGACCACTACCTCCACCTGTTCGAAAGGCTCGGGAGGGTTGAGATTGAGATCCTGGGCGAGGAGCTGAGCTAAGAGCTCGGCTCTGTTGCTGCGATAAATCCTTAGCAAGGCAGCCCTGTGGCCAGTTCTCTTTGCTGAGCAGGACTCTCAGAGATGACTCTGGGTCCATGCACCTGAACCACCGCATCGGTTTCAGGACAAAAGGCCGAAAGCAGGCCGCCGTAGACGGCGCCGGTGTCGATCATCACGATGTGGCCTTGGCACTCAACAGCTGGTCGAGGGGTATGCCCGACAATGACCCTGCCGTGACGCCCGTTGTAGTGATCCCAGAAGGGTTCACGGATGTGCAGGTCTGGGCGCCCGGAGTCGTCAAATCCTGCGTGAGTGGCGACCCATCCCTCGCCCTGGAACACGTAAGGAAGCTGTTGCAGACGCTGCAGCCACTGGCGCGAGAGGCCATCCCCGAGCTGGCGGTAGGTGTCGATCGTCAAGAGGTCTCCATGCCCGCTGGCGGGGGACTGCTCAAGCCCCTGGATCAAGCTCTGCTCATGGTTGCCGCACAACCAAGTGGCCCGTCCTCCGCAAACCAGCTCCCAAACCAGATTCATGCAGTCGGCAATGGCTGGACCTCGGTTGATCACATCACCGCAGAACACCAAGTGGTCGTTGTGCGGCAGAACAGTCACCAAGCTGACCAGGGCTTCGTGGCATCCGTGTACATCACCGATGACCCAGTGGTGCCCCTGAACGGCTGCCATCGCCATAAACAATCTCAAGCGATTCTGACCGCTGTGGCTGGTCTTGGCAGCGAAGGTGGTTACGGTGGGCGGCTTTCGTAACGCGTTATGGATCCTCGTTCGCTTCCGGTGGTCCGTCGGGTCGCCTTGTTGGTTCAGGCTCTTGATGGAGCGAAAAAAACAAACGAGGCCCTGGCACGCTGCCGTGACGGTGAGGAAATGCTTGATGTTCTCTTGGGGGCGTCCCAGAAGCTTGGACTCGGCCTGACGCGTGAGCAGTTGAGCAACACTCCGCCCATTCGTGACTGGGTGTGGTGGAAAAACAAGGAGGCGCCGATCACGATTGGGCGTTAAACGACGTGTTGAGGAAGTGTGTCTAAGTTTCGGGGAGTGGTGAGGATTTGAGTAGTGGTACGAATCATTTCCATCCTTTTTGCTGGTTTCTTGGGCTTGACACCCTTCAATGCGGCCTTCGCTGCTTCGCCACTGCAGGCATCTTCTCCTCAGGACCACGGATTTTGAATCCATCGTTGATGCAACAGATGGCACGCTGATTGACTTTGGCTGCTAATGATTTTATCTAGATTGTCTTTTTGAGTTAGTGAAGCGTTATTCGTAAAACTTTCTCGGAAGCATTGAGTTTCTCTTGTGGGGTGATCAGGGAGTGAGTTGGATCTCAACCCTGCTTCTGGCAGCAGCTTGCTTTGTCTGCAAGCGAATAGAGAACCCCGCCAATTGGATGGGATTTGAATGCTTGCTAGGAGATGGATGACGACAACAGCGCCCTCTGATTTGCCTTGCGGATCTTGTATCGCTTTTGGCTCTAAGGTTTCAGGCTTCCTGAACGGTGGCGACTACCATTCAGACGTGTAAAGCTTAGTATAGGTTTTGTAGGTTGTTTCATTGTCCAGTCCTGAGATTGCGAGATAGGTCACGCCTAGTTTTTGGTCACATCCAATTTCTACCACCATGAAATCGTCGTTATGGTAAGCCGTTACGTATGCCATTCTCTTTTTTTTGTCAACTTCAAGTGATTTGTTGAATCCATTCGCATTGAGCAAGGCCTTTGCCCCTCTGATGCACTCTTCCACGTTTCCTCCATAGCCAAAAACACCTGTGTAGAGATGTGGTCTTGCTTCGGCTGGATTCGAAGTGACTAGTGCTGCACCAATAACAGCAGCAGGTATGAAGTTGAAGAGTTTCATGTGAGATTTGCGTGCGTGAAGGCCATCCCTAGAGGCGTCCCCATCATTGCAAGGATGCAAAACCCCCATCTGGGTTGCAGGGCTTGACTCCAGCTGGTTGGATCAGGCGTTGGGCAGGTGATGCTCCAAGCAATGGTGTCGAGGAGACGGTTCAGCCTTGCCGTTGCGATCGTCGGTCGATTTTGCTTTGTATTGCTACCACTATGCATAGACGGCTATGGAGTCTCGATGGTTGATGAGGTGGTTCGCCAGCGCGCTCTGCAGGCGCTGCGACGAAAGCGCAGTCTGAATCAGCAGTTGCGTCTTTATTTCATTGTTAATGCCATCCTTGTTCTCGTTTGGTTGGGCAGTGGTCGCGGATCCTTCTGGCCGATTTATCCGATCGCCTTTTGGGGTATTTCTTTGCTGATCCAGGGATGGAGTATCAGTCACCCTGATCGGGAGTTCAGCGAGGAGGAGATTTCTCGGGAGATCGAGCGCTCCTGAAGGATGCCACGGCCCCACGGCTAAATCAGCGAATCAATAGACGCTTTTCTTGAGGATTCAAACGTGAAACACTCGTTTTAAATGGGTGATGGGATTGGTTTGGTCACCCCCACGCAAAATCCAACGTTCCGTACTGCCGCTTCTTAGTAAGGCCCGGAAGTCTTCAGCCTCAATCAGAATACCCAGCTCAACCGATAGTCGAACAATTTGTTCTGGAGTGTTAGCGATATAGAAATTCCTCTGAACGTCCGGGTCGTCTTCAACTTGCAGGCATAGGTGATCCAAGGCGTCCAGTAGGGGTTGTGGGGTCTTGTCCGTCTTGCCCTCCAGAGGCAAGCCCCAACAGTACTCAGGCAGCAGCCCCCCTTTGCCCATTCAGGCCTTTCGGCAACACATGGGTGACCAGATCAGCGTTGACCCAACGGACAACACCCGTGTCCACATCAGCGATTTGGAACAGCGTATAAATGCTTGGATCCCTCGCTCCTCCGTTGCAGTGGAGCACAAGTCCCATCCACCAGTCTTTGTCTTGCGCTTCTCCTAGCAGGGAGTCATGTCTGACGATCACGGTCATGCCTGGCTTTAAACCAAGGAAGATTGGACGGTGCTCAGGGTCAGGCAGCTTTGGGAGCGGGGAGCACTCTTCGGGCATTGCGCTGGTACAGATGTACTTACGCTAGCGAGGAGGGGCTTTTGTTGGTCAGCCTGCCGACCGACTCGGTGGCGATGACGATCGATCAGGCCAAGCAAACTCGAGATTGTCGATATCGTGACTCTCAAGGCCAATCAAGTTGCCTATAAAGATAGGGTCAGGTAATTTAATTCACCCAGTTTCGTTTAATTGCGACGTCGAAATTTCACTGGATCGAGGAACTTGATTGCGTGATTTGGAGAAACTTATTGGTCTTGTTGTTGAGTTTTGCTGGGCTGTTCTTTCGGTACTGAGTCGTATAACACCACATCGAGTTCACCAATCCAGGCCACGATCGCGATCAGCCCAATGATCGATCCTAAAGCCAGTACCAGTCGGTTCACGGTCATGGCTTGATTGCTCTGTAAAAAAGAACGGAGAGGGTGGGATTCGAACCCACGGATGCTTTCACATCGCTGGTTTTCAAGACCAGAGCCATCAACCACTCGACCACCTCTCCCGACGCAACCCTCACAGAGGATTGAGTGTCCATCTTAAAGGAGTCCCTTTGCAGGGACTCCTCCGGAGTGCTCAGGAGTTCGGCTTGGCCAGCGGCAGCAGACACTTGTCGGAATCGCAGCCGGCAGGACCCGCCTCGCTGATCTCACCCATGTCGTAACGCTGCAGGGCTTCGAAGAAGTCCGAGCTCACGCGGCGCTGAATGACCTCGTTCTGCATGCGTTCATAGGTGTCGGCATCAATGGGCTCGAAGGGGAGCCGAGGGAACGTGGCATTGGCGTCGAAACGGGCCAGCAGAGCTGCTGAGATATAGCCGTCGCCGTTTTCGATGGTCTTGTGGAGAGCATCGGTGAGAGTTTCGATCTCGTGCTCACGGAACTCGATGGTGGCTGAGGTGTTGTGCGCGGTGTAGTGCGTTTGAACCTGCATGTAGAAGTCGAACTGCGCCATGGCTGAGAACGCGTTGATGTCCACAGCATCGGCACCGGGAAGATTGGCCCAGCTCACTTCAGTTGGGATCTCCACCAACCATTCGGTGCAGCGGGGATCGAAGGGATCATCCAGCAGGCGGCCCTGATCATCTTTGTCAGACTGAGAAGGCACCACGGTGTAGCCGTAGTCCATGCAAGCCATGGCCACGGGGTCGTTCTTGCGGAAGGTGATCCGGCGGATGAAGCGCTGGGCCTTGGGGGGGTGCCAGCCGGGTGCTGCACCGGTGAGCAGGCTCTTGGTGCCTGCGGGTTGCACGGTTGTGCAGCGATTGGGGCGACGCAGGCCATGGCGGTCGCAGTACTCCCAAACGGCCTCATTCACCGTGGCTTTCCAGCGGGTCAGATACTCGGCTTCACGGCGTTTGAAGTCCTGACCTTCTTCGGTGTTGGGGCGTCCGGCTTCCCACCACTGCAGCCAGGGGGTGCCGAAGGCATGCACAAAGAAGTCGAACAAGCCGGTGAAGCTCACGCCCACAATCGGATCCCAGGCACGGCTCTGGCGGTAGCGCTCCACTTCGAACTGATGGTTCAGGAGACAGGCCACTGACAGCGCACCTGCGCGGAAGGCATCGCGCTGGCCTTCGTCATCGCTTGGGTCGATTTGGTTGAGGTGGATCTCCGCCAGGTTGCAGTGGAAATCGGCACCGAGAATTTCGCCGCATGGATTGAGACCGTATCGGCCAAGGCGATGCTCCAGTTCGGCAGCATCCATGGGCCCGTGGTGAAGATCGAGCCAGCGGCCGGCCTCGTCCCGGCCTTGATCGCAATAGATCTCGATGAACTCCCGGCGCAGTTCCGGTGTGTTGAGGAGATCGGCGTTTGAGCGTGCGATCGCCTCAGGTGCGAACTGAATGGCACCCTCGCCACTGTGGAATTGGCGCGTCACAGCCTCCAGCAACACCTCGCGTGTGGGACGCGTGTGGTAAACCCGGGTGTGATTGGCCATGCGCAAGGCGTCCCGTTCCGGATCGATGCGCCAGTTGCCGTCGTCATCCTGTTGCCAGAGATTGTCCTTGGCACCGGCTGCGCTGGAGTCGTTGGAGGCGAACTGACGCATGCCAGCGCTGCGGCGAATGTTGCCGGCGACGATGGTGACAGCGGCTTCATCGATGAGCAAGCAGCACTCAACAGAGGTGAGTTTGCGGCCGACCGCTTTGCCGAGAAGCCGAGCAACCCTCCCGTACAGGTCCTTGAGCTTCACCGGATTGGCCATTCCGCCGAAACCCTTGAGGGTTTCGCCGACTGGACGGACATCGGACAAATCCACTTCAACCTTGACGGTTTTTCCTGCAAACCGTTGATCACTGCTGAGTTCCAGGAGTAGTTGGTAGCTGTCGACCCAGCCGCGACGGGTGTCACCAACCTTGATAGAGACAAGGTCCTCGTTGATGGTGTGGCTGGTGTGCTCTTGGCGCTGACCTGCGGGGGTGACGCCGATGTCGGAGACGTTGAGGATTTCGATCGGGTTGCTGACCACCGGCAGACGGTTGATCAGATGGGGCTCAATGATGGCGCCAGTGCCACAGCCCATCATGGCCAGGTCCATCATCAGGCCGAAGGCTTCCCAGTCCACGAGATTGGTGGATGTGCAGTTGTAGGCGCCTGAAAAGTTTTCTTGTTGCTCGATCCAAGGTGTGCCGCCGATCCACAGCCAACGTCCGGATGGGAGCGCTTTCTTCTCGGCCTGCATCCGAGCCATCAACTCCATTTCCTCGGACGTGAGGCTGCCGAGCTTCTCCAGTCCACCAAGGTTGCGTGCGCCGACCTGCGTCCAGCTTTCCCGGCCCACGCTGCTGCGACGGCTGTAGGTCCGATAAAAAACGGGATTGGCGGCGGGGGCAGTCGCTGGGAAATCGCCATTCCCAGACAGCGTTGTTTTGGTGTCCGAGCTGACGCTGCGGCTTGGAGTCAGGGTCACAGGAGTTGGGGTCAGTGCCCGCACCCTAACGCCAGCAATGGGGGCAGCAAGGGGGTGACGGCACCACCCGCAGTGTTCGGGGCGGGGTGGCGTCGGCCTTGGCAGCATTGGCGTCGTCTCTGCTACTGCTCGATGCCGAAGCAACTGCGCATTCCCGCTGGCTTGTCTTCACGGCCGGGGCGCTTTTTGCTGATGGTCTGCCTGTCTTGTTTGCTGGGCCTGTCGCCGGTTCTGGGGCGGCCTCAGGCTCCTGGAGCGCTGTCTGGAACGATGCCTGCGGGAGATCAGTTGATTCCGATCGAGCAGCAGCCCTTTTATCCCCAGCTCCAGCGCGATGCCGATGACTGGAGCGATGTGGTGTTGGACCAGGTGGTTGGGGATAGCCCTCGATCCACTCTTTTGAATTTCTATGCCGTGATGGCTGAGGTGGGGCAACGGGCCGACCGACTCGGGCAGGCCCCTGACTCAAGTCGTCGTGGAGGTTCGGCGAGACAGGAGCAGATTGACGACACTGATCTGCTGTTCAACCTGGCGGTGAAAGCGCTGGATGCCAGTGCTTTTCCTGAGAGCGTGCGCTCCGATATGTCTGATGAGGCGGCGATTCAGCTCAAGCATGTGCTGGATTACGTGTTTTCCCACAGTCGCCAGCCCATTGAGATTCCTGATGTGGCAGGAATGAAACAGCGCAACGACTTGCGGTCGACCCCGACGGAATCCTGGCGGATCCCGGGCACGGCCATCACCCTGACCTCTGACCTTGAGCGGGATCCTGAAAACGAGAGTTTCTATTTCTCCGCCGCAACGGTGGCGTCCGCTCGCGAGATGTACGACGAGATCCGCGATATTCCCGTGATCGCGCAACCCTTCGCCACGCCGAGGTTCTATTCGGATTTCATCTACACCCCTGGCTATCTCATTCCCCCCGACTGGTATCTGGCGCTGCCACTGCAGTGGCGCCGGGTTCTCGAGTGGCCCATCGGTGACCAGACCCTGTTTCAGGTTTTCAGTGCCGCGGTTTTTATTGGCCTGTATGGATTACTGGCGTTGTGGCTCATGAGCCTGCTGATCAACACCTACCGGGGTGATTCATTGAACAAGAACGAGGATCTTGAGCTCTACAGCAGGGATGAGTTGGCGTGGAAACGGGTGTTCATCATTCTCCCGTTGTTGCCTCTGACCTATTTCATCGAAGAGCTGATCGATAACATCCTCAATTTCACCGGTTTTCCACTGGTGGTGGTCATTTATTCGTTTTATGTGATCTGGTATCTGGCCGCCAGTGTTCTGGTGTTTTTCCTCTTTGAGGCCTTCGGCCGGAGCGGTGCAGAAACATTGTCCCGCTGGCGGGGGAGTGATTCACCCATCCGGCTTCGCAGGATCAACAGCCTGGTCATGCCCATCAGTCGCGCCGTTGGCATGTTGGTCTCCGTGGTGCTGATCTACCGCCTCCTACTCCTGCTCGGGCTTCCCTCCAGCACGGTTCTCGCCTTCTCGGCCGTGCCCGGTTTGGCCATCGGTTTGGGTGCTTCCAAACTGCTGGGCAATCTGTTCGCTGGACTCTCGATTCAAACGGACAGGCCACTGCGCGTTGGTGAATTTTGCGAGGTGGGAGGCAAGCTCGGGTTCGTGACAAAAATCGGTTTGCGGTCCATGGAGCTGCAGACCCTGGAGAGTCGCGTCACCATCCCAAATTCGGTGGCAGATGAAGCCACCATCATCAACTTCTCCCGCAGAGGACTCAGCCGGGATCGTCCGCCGACGCAGGGGCTGGAGGTGCGCCTCCCCATCCGTGATCCTCTGTCGCCTTATCAACTCGAGGAGCTGTTGCGGCAGGCCCGCAAGTTGCTTCAGCGGTCGTCATTTCAGGGTCTGCTAGCTGCATTGCATCAGCCAGTGGTGAGCCTCGGCCCCGCCGACGATGGCACCAACGAACTGATCGTGTTCGTGATGGTGGAGCTGCATGGTTGGGAAGCCTTCTTGCGCGTACGGGAAACCTTGATGCTTGCCCTCGAGGAGTTGCTCGAGCGGGTTGATCTCTCGGAAATCGTGGTGGGTGTCGCTTACAGCACCACCTCCGAGCAGCTACAGCGAATTCCAGAGCTGTTGCGTTCCGTGGTGGCTGAAGATCCACAGCTGAACTACGAAGCGTGCCGGCTCGTGCGCATTTCGGCCTTCAGCTACGACCATGAGCTCGAAATCTCGTCCACGCACGATCTGCATGACGATTTCGAAGACAGCATGCACCGTCTCAACCGCCGCATCCTCGCCATCCTGGCCGCCAACGGCATTGAGATTCCCTTCCCCACCCAGACTCTCGAACTGCATTCCACCGACTCGACGCCATGATCCCGCGCACGCCTGAGCCGGAGCTCATGAACGAACCGCAACAGGTGCAGGCCTATGCGGCAGCGGACTTTGAATCCAGCGACCAGGCTCTGGTGGAGTGCATCGACCAGCTGCTGTTCGATTCGGGGCGTCGATTCGCGCCTGGGGATTGCTTGGTTGATCTGGGGTGCGGTCCGGGAAACATCAGTGAGCGACTGGCTAGGCACTGGCCAACCTGTGCGGTGGTGGGAGTGGATGCCGCCTCTCAGATGATCGAGACGGCGGAGTCAAGCCGTCGTCGGGCCGGCATCGCTCGCGAGCGGCTCCGTTACGTCGTGGCTCCGCTTCCCTGGCATGGTCTGAACTCTGGGGCGGCTCTGATCGTGAGCAACAGCCTTCTGCACCATCTGCATGATCCGCAGAAACTTTGGAGTTGCCTTCGACCACTTGCAGGCAATCATTGCCTGGTTCTGCATCGCGATTTGAGGCGTCCATCCACGCTGATGGCCGTGGATCAGCTCTGTGACCGCTATGTGGCGGATGCTCCGGAGGTGCTCCAGAGGGACTACAGGGCTTCGCTTCAGGCCGCGTTCACGGTTGAAGAGGTCAAAGCGCAACTGCGGGATGCCCAACTCGATCACCTTCAGGTTCGAGAACTGGAGGATCGTTATCTCGAAATCAGTGGCTGGATCACGGGCTGTCAGTCTGGTCTTGATCAGCCCAGCGCATGAGCACGGAATCAGGTCCACAAGACGGCAAGGAACTTCTGGAGGCGGTGGCCCGTCGCAGAAATTTCGCGATCATTTCCCATCCAGACGCCGGCAAAACCACCCTGACGGAAAAACTGCTCCTGTACGGCGGTGCTATTCAGCAGGCGGGAGCTGTGAAGGCCCGGGGAGAGCAGCGCAAGGTGACCTCCGACTGGATGGAGTTGGAAAAGCAGCGGGGAATCTCGATCACCTCAACGGTGTTGCAGTTCGATTACACCGGCAACACCATCAATCTTCTCGATACACCGGGACACCAGGATTTTTCAGAGGACACCTACCGGACCCTGGCGGCGGCTGACAATGCCGTGATGCTTGAAGATGCGGCCAAGGGTCTTGAGCCTCAGACGCGCAAGCTTTTCGAGGTCTGTCGGATGCGGCAGATTCCGATCTTCACCTTCATCAACAAGATGGATCGTCCGGGGCGTGAGCCTCTGGCGCTTCTTGATGAAATCGAAGCAGAGCTTGAACTGACTCCCTGGGCTGTGAACTGGCCGATCGGCAGTGGCGAACAGTTTCGTGGCGTGATCGATCGGAGAACCCGTGAGGTGGTGTTGTTCAGCCGCGCTGAACGGGGAAAGCAGTCAGAAGAACGTCATCTGTCTCTGGACGATCCAGAACTTCTGGAGCTCGTGGAGTCCGACCTCCTGGATCAGGCGGTTGAGGAGATGGAACTTTTGGACGCTGCCGGAGCGGAGCTCGACCTGGAGCTCGTGCATGCCGGTGAGCTCACGCCGGTGTTCTTCGGGTCTGCCATGACCAATTTCGGTGTGCGTCCGTTCCTCAATGCCTTTCTGGAGATGGCGCAAAAACCGGTGGCGCGTCTCGGTCATGACGGGCCTGTTGATCCTCTGAGCCCAGATTTCAGTGGCTTCGTATTCAAGCTTCAGGCCAACATGGATCCACGCCATCGCGACCGTGTGGCATTCGTGCGGGTGTGCAGCGGCAGGTTTGAAAAGGACATGACCGTTCGCCATGCGCGAACCGGCCGCTCCATCCGTCTCTCCAGGCCCCAGAAGCTCTTCGGTCAGGATCGTGCTGTGGTGGAGGACGCCTATCCCGGGGACGTGATCGGCCTTAACAATCCAGGCATGTTTTCGATAGGGGACACCCTGTATGTGGGGCCCAAGGTTGAGTACGAGGGTATTCCCTGTTTCAGTCCTGAAATTTTCAGCTGGCTGCGCAATCCAAATCCCTCAGCCTTCAAAAACTTCCGCAAAGGGGTGAATGAGCTGAGGGAGGAGGGCGCTGTTCAGATCCTTTATGACACCGACGAGAGCAAGCGCGATCCGATCCTGGCGGCGGTTGGTCAGCTGCAGCTTGAGGTGGTGCAGCACCGTTTGGAGAATGAATACGGCGTTGAGACCAGGCTTGAACCTCTTGGGTACCAGGTGGCCCGTTGGGTGAATGGAGGATGGCCAGCGCTGGAGAAGGTTGGTCGGATCTTCAACTGCAAAACCGTTCGCGACGCCTGGAACCGCCCGGTGTTGTTGTTCAAGAATCAGTGGAACCTCAATCAGCTGAGTGAGGAGCACCCGGCTCTTGAGCTGAGCACGGTTGCTCCTGTCGTGAGTGGCGTCGAGCCGATCAGCCTCTGAACCAAACGTGGATCAGGGCCTGCAGCCAGGTCCTGATGTCGTGGGCAGCAGCCTCGGGCCAAGTGCCTGGTTCAAACACCAATGGCTGGCTTTGAAGCGTGGATGGGGTGCGAGTGAGGGTTTGCATCACAACCTCTAGTCGTCTGCATTCAGTCTTAACCCACCCTTTACTTGTGTCAGGTGCGGCTGTCCGTATCCCCGGATGGTCCTCACGGCAGCAGATTCAAGTCGCCAGACTGCAATCTCTTGTGCGGTGTGGTTTGGACACCCTCTGGCTACTTCGGCCCTGTGATGACGGAGGAACGGACTACGTTTGCTTCCGTGATTGCAGAGATCGCGTGGAGGTGCTCGAGGGCTATCACCTGCCACCGCAGATGCCGTTGATCAAGCATCGCCAGATGCTTCTCAGTGCAGACGTTCCAGGATGTCGTCATCGTTTTGAGCGTCAGCAAGGGTTTCGCCATGGCCCTCCCCTGTTCTGAATCGTCGTTTGATGGCGGTTGATCGACTCGCCTGCTCGTGTTCCTCGATAGCCTGATCGGAGCAGAGAGACCACCGATGGCAGCAGGGCTGAAACCCGGTGACGACACCGACGGACAGGATCCTTATCAGCAGCTGCAAATCCGATCCGATGCCAGTTTTGATGAGGTTCAACGGGCCCGTGATCGCGTCCTCAAGACCTGCGGAGACGATGCTGTAGCCCGCGCGAAGGTCGAGGCCGCTTACGACGCCGTCCTGATGGATCGTCTTCGCGATCGTCAGTCCGGCCGACTGAGCGCGGAGGCAGCGACTGCATCGCGCGTCGAGCGGCAGCAAGGCGAGGGAAGCGTTGTGCAAGCCGCCAATGGACCAGCGGCTTTGCTGACCCGTTTTCGCAATCTTTCGCTCCCCGCTCCTTCTTTCAAAGGATCGGCGATGGTGCCGGATCTCACGCTTGTTGAAGGTCAGGGTCTTGTGGTTCGCCTCTCCCTTGGCGCTCTCGCCCTGCTGCTGTTGCTGTTTGCAGCGCAGACGATCGAACTGCTCCTTGCTTTGGGAACGATCGGGTTGTTCATCAGTCAGATCCGGCGTGGACGCCCTCCCCTCAGTTCCCTGGGGTGGAGTGTCTTGCTGCTGATCCTGGGGCTGGTGGTGGGAGCGTTGCTCAGCGTTGCGGTGGCTGGTTCGGGTCTTCCTTTCACTGTTGAACAGCTGCAAGCACTGCCTGCCCTGCTGCTTCTCCTCGCGGGAACGCTTCTGTTGGCCTGATCAAGCCAGGGTCTTGATCAGCGCCTCAAGCTCAACCTCATCCACTTTGTACACCTCGCTGCAGAAGTGACAGGTGAGCTCTGCGCCTCGATCGGTTTGCAGCATGTCGGCGAGCTCGTGATGGCCGAGCAGAGTGAGTGCTCCAAGGCTGCGCTCTCTGCTGCAAGGGCAGTGGAATGCCACCGGTTGCATCGGTTCGCCGCTTGGAATCGGTTGCGGATCCAAATCGGGAAAAACCTGTTGGATTAATTGCTCAGGATGATCAGCGCAACGGTTGAGCTGATCGCTGAAATCCTGAATCTCACGGCAGCGTTCTTCGAGTAGGGCCACCAAGGCAGGCTCTTCCGCGGCTTTCGGGAGAACCTGCACCAGCAGTCCACCGCTGCTCTGCAAACCGTCACTGTTGATGGTCTCACCCACGAACACGGCGGATGGCGTCTGTTCGGAGTGCAGGAGATACGACGCCACATCCTCACCAATGCAGCCGCTCACCAGCTCCACCGTGCTGCTGAAGGGTTCACCCTTCCCTTCATCTCGCACGACGTGCAGATATCCCGTTCCTGCGGCCGTTGTGAAATCAAAACTGGCCTGGCCGTTGGTTGTCAGAACTGGATCGAGTTCCAGCCCTGGATTGCCCACATAGCCACGCACCCGTCCATCCCGACCGGCGTCCACCGAAAGCCCTCGAATGGGCCCATCCGACCCCAGCCGGAGATTGACCCTTCCGTGGCTCACCTTCATGGAACTGGCCAGAAGCAGCCCTGCACTCATGGCCCGACCAAGCATCACAGTGGTCAGGTAGGACAGCCCGTGACGAGCCTGGGCATACCGGGTTGTGTCGCCGGTTGTCACGGCGACAAGCCGGATTCCTCCCCCCGCTGCGGTCGCCCGCACCAGCTGATCAGCCATGGCCTCCCTGCATCGCAGCGGTCATGGTGACAGAGGGAGCAGATGGCCGTTGCGCAGCTGCCTTTGCTCGCAGTTCCAGCTCAGGAACAGCTCGGGTTCATGGGTTACCACGACCAGAACATGCTGTTTGGACAGGTTGAAGAGCAGATCCAGCACCTCACCACGAACCGACCAGTCCAGGCCCGCGGTGGGTTCATCGAGGAGCAAGACCTCCGGTTTCCTCAGGAGTTGCACGGCCAAGGCCAGCCGTCGTTGTTGCCCTCCACTGAGACGCTCCGGAGCCTGTCGGCTGTCAACCCCGTGCAGTCCAACCTGGCTGAGGGCCTCAATCTGGTTGTCACCACTCAGTCGGCGGTGACCCAGTTTCAGTTCCTGGCTCACGCTCAGTCCCAGGAAGTGGCGTTCAGGGAATTGGAAAACGACACCACAAAGCCAGCGTCGCTGGCGTTGATTCAGAGGTGTTCCCTTCCAGTTGATCGTGCCCGATTGGGCTCCGACCATGCCGCTGATGATCTCCAGCAAGCTGGTTTTCCCACTGCCGCTTTCTCCTGAAATCAGCAGGGGACTGCCCTGTTGTGCAGTCAGGGACACTCCTTCGAGAATGGTTCTTCCTGAAGTTGCCGGTTTGTAGTGGATATCGGTGAGTTCCAGCATTTCCGAAAACGCGCTGCATCCCTTAACAAGGCAAACCCAGCATGGTCGATCCGCCAGAAGCCAGCGATGATGCGGGGGTCACCTGAAGGCCATGCACGTTCGCTTCCGAGAGGTTGATCCCTTCAACTGCTGGCTCTGGCTGCGCTTCAGCGAAATTCCTAGTCAGGGTGAGCGCAACTACGTCGATGGCATCTTTGATAGCTGGTATGTGTTGGGGAGGCTCGGAGGATTCAATGCGGAATCCATGCAGGTGCACGAGGAAGGTGATGAGCTCAGTTGGATGAGTTACGACAATGAGGAGTCCACCTCAGTGATGCCGGCGTTGATGCACAACATGGGTCAACTCGAGTACGAGCAGGATTGGGCTCGTTGCTGGGTTGATCTTGGAACGAGTGATGGGTTTTGCCTTGATGTGCTGATCAACGCCTTGCGTCAACTCGATTCCGATCTGGTGCAGATCGAGGAACTCTTGATTGGAGGCGTGAATGAGGATTGGCCGGTTGAAGACCATCCGGACAGCATTTTTCCCGGAATGACTTGAGCAGCAGTGGCTGAACGACGGCGGCTGCTGATCGACCCCGCCAGGCTGCGCGGTGCTCAGGCGTTGAGCCGCATCGGGCTCACCGCTTCGGAGGCGCGTTATCTCAAGCGGGTGCTCCGCCTGCGGCCCGGTGCTGAGGTGCACGTCGTCAATGGTTGCGGCCAGTTGTTCAGCACTCGACTCACGACCGAGGGGGATCTCGCGCTGGACAGTGATCTCGGCGTGCTGCCTGAGGCCATTGCCGCACCCCAACCACCGTTGGGGCTGGCCGTGTCTGTGATGCGCCGCGGCATGGATGAGGTGATGCGCATGGCCTGCGAGCTGGGGGTGGATCGCTTGCAACCTCTTCAGGCCCAACGCTGTGTACCGCAGGCGGAGTACAGGCCTGATCGCTGGGGGGTGATCCTGCGCGAGGCGGTTGAGCAGTGTGAACGTCTCTGGGCTCCTGAGCTCTTGCCTATTTTGTCCACAGACGATTGGTGGGGCACCCTTTCAGCAGAGAACCTTCGCTTGATCGCGGTGACCCGTGATCAAGCGTGTTCTGATCTGTCAACTGTGTTGGCGGCTCAGAAGTGCTTGCCTGGAGGCTGCTGGATCACGATCGGGCCTGAAGGTGGTTGGACCAGCGCAGAGCGAGAATCCGCTGCCGAGGCTGGCTGGTGTGGTGTTGGTCTTGGCGGCACGATCCTGCGCAGCTCAACGGCCGCAGTGGCTGCAGCCACTGCGCTCTGCAGTTGGAGACGCGAGCTTCAGCGCACCTGACGCTTGTAAGCATCCATGAGTTGGCGCCCCTTGACCCCCATCCGGCGCAGCCGGGCGATGCGCGCGCTCGTTAGCGGTTGCTCGCGAGTCGACCTGGGCCTGGTCTCCTCGGGATTGGCACGATCACTGAGACCGATCCAGCTCAATAAGCCAGTTGCTCGCTTGGTTTTCAACGTCATCTCCGGTGATTAGGCCTGACTCAGCTCTTGAACAGCTCGGAAGCCATCGAGCGGAAATTGGAGAGATTGCGTCCGGGCTTGCGCTTGCCAGGGCGAATTCTGGTGCCGGGCTGCAGAGCTTCCGGAGCAAAGGTGACGTACTCAACGGCAGGACGGGATGCTTCAGCCGCAGCCAGTTCCGCGGCGATGGCCTCGGCGGTGGTGACTGAGGGTTTTGAATCGGTGCTGGTGGACGGCATCTGACCGCCTCCAGCAACTGGTGCTTCTGCGCTGACCGTTGCGACCGATTCCTCGGGGGATTCGGACACGACTCTCACCGTGCCGAGCTGGAGCTTCGGACTTCCAGCCGCCTTCTCCGTATCGAGCTCGAGAAAAAAACCCTTGCGCAGCAGCACCATGCGGATCCGGAGTGACACCACTGGTGATTATCCGCGCAAGCGAAGCCTTCAGCGTTGATGCTTAGGGCAGTGCAACACATGCCATGGTCTTCCCTTCGCCAGATTTGCCAACCCAGCAGCCCATGCTCTGGTTGACGGCGTTGGCGGTCAACGGTGTTCTGATCAGCTTGGCGCAGCGCTTTCCGGTGCTGACGCGCGCCGGGTGGTGTCATGCGGGATTGCTTGGCACCGTGCTGTGGGGATCCTTGGGTTGGCGCGGCTGGCTCGCTGTGGTGGCCTATCTGGTCTTGGGCTCACTGGTCACCAAGCTGGGATTTGCGCGCAAGCGAGATCTGGGCCTTGCCGAGGCCCGGGGGGGACGACGTGGTCCTGAAAATGTCTGGGGTTCAGCCTTCACTGGTCTGGTGCTGGCGATGCTTGTTGCAGCTGGACTGGGATCAGAGCGTTTCTTGCTGATCGGCTTTGCCGCCAGTTTCGCGGCCAAGCTCGCCGATACGTTCGGCAGTGAAATCGGTAAGCGCTGGGGGCGCACCACCCTGCTGATCACCACATTGCGGCCGGTTCCGGCCGGCACTGAGGGGGCTGTGAGTGTGGAGGGAACCCTTGCCAGTGCTGTTGGAAGTTTGTTGATGACCCTGGTGATGGCACAGCTGGGTCTGCTCACTTCGGCATCGTCCGTTGTGCTGGTGGCGGTTGTGGGATTGGTGTCCACGCTGCTTGAGAGTCTCCTGGGGGCCACCGGCCAGGGCCGATGGCCCTGGCTCAGCAATGAATTGGTCAATGGGTTGCAGACGGCCTGGGCGGCGCTGCTGGCGATGGCTGCGGCAGTACTTCTGGGGATGATGCCTTGATGGCCAATTCAGCCCTGCAGCGCAGGTCCTGCAGTGTGTCCCGCAGGATTTTCGAGAGGGTTCGTCGATCCATCCGTTCTCTCTCAGCCAGCTTTCCGAGGGGAACCCCATCGATCCAGTGCGACTTGAGCCAGCGGCGATGATCGGGATCCAGGGCTTGGAGAGCCTCATGCAACCAACGTTGTTGTGGGTCCTGCGCCTCGCTCCCTATGCAGGAAAGCTGGTCGATCCGTTCGCCTGCATCTGTTGCGTCTGCTCGATCTCCCCTTGAGATCGGTGCGTTCAGCGACACCAGGCGTTGATCTTGATGGGCGCTCTTGGCCTGCTGCCAGCGGCGAGGGGTCACTCCCAGAGCGGCGGCAAGATCTGGATCGCTGAAGGGTGCCTGGCCTGCCTGCAGGCGCTGCTCCTGCAGGCGCATGCCACGGCTGTGCAGATCCTTGATCCGCCAGGGAATCCTCAGGGTGTGCAAGCGATCACGCCTGTAATGGAGGATCTGTCCTGTTGCTTTTGGAATCGCGTAGCTGCTCACTCGATGGCCTCGGGAGGGATCGAAGTGGTCCAAACTTTTCACGAGTCCGAGACGAGCTTCCTGGCAGAGGTCGTCGTACTCGCCACCGCCCCTGGGCAACTGTTGATTGGCGGCATGGTGAGCTAGCCCCAGGTGTTGCAACACCAGTCCATTGCGCTTTTGAATCGACTCAGGAATTGGGCGGTGCTGCTCTCGGCGCTGGAGACGTTCGAGCCGGTGGCAGGGCGGGGTTGGTGCGGGGGTGGAGGTCATTCGCGGGCATGGCGTTGGAACCTTTTCACCGTCCGCTGCCTGTGCCTTTGGATGCCTCCCCCCTGGGGATGAACGCGCTTCACCCTTGCGGGGGATGCAAACCCAGATCCCGTTTCAGTGCTTGCCCGTGCGACCGATCAAATAGGCACTGAAGGCCAGCATCAGCACCCCTGCGCAGTACTGCAGGAGTTCGGTGATGGTTTTCACCTCGAAGCTCACCATCAGCTTGAAAGCGGTGACGATCAGGGCAACGATGATCACCTTGGTGAGTTTCTGCTTCAGCCCATCAAGGGATTCGATGTTGAGGAGATTGCGCCGTTCCTGGGAGTTGTCCTGCTGGCGAACATCGATGTCGGAAATAATCAGCTCATAGATGCCGTAGCCGAAAATCAGCAGGGCAATGCCGATTAGGTAAAAATCAATTCCACCCACAACCTTGCCGATTAACAGCGTGCTGTTGGCGTAGGTGAATCGGCCCTGTAACACCTTCGAGAGCACAACGAGCTCTTCGTAGGTGCCGAGCACGAAGCAACTGATGCTGCCTATCAGGCTCATCACCACAGGAATGAGCGTGATCAGGCGAAATCTCCAGATCGCGTTCTCGAAGCGACGCTCCACCCGCGGTTTGCGGATGGATTTGAGGTTGTCACCCATGGTCCCCTGATCTCTCGGTCTTCCTTAGCAGCCAACCGGCCGTCAGGTTGTGGTCTGGGACGCCGGCGGTCGGCGTGGCGGGGTCGGGGTGAGCAGGGCGGGGATGGAGATCGCGATCAAGGCGGAGCCAACCGTGAGCAACACCAGCAGAGGACCGGGCCGTACCAGCGGTTGGCGCTCCATCACGGTGCGACAGCGCGCACAAACCGGAACCGATCCCTTCGGTGGATGCAGGACGATCGCAGGACCGCAACAGCATTCAGGGCATCGGTAGCGGGGCATAGGAAGCGAAACCGGTGGCAGCGCACGCAGGCGTGCAGTGGATTGCGACAATCATGCGTTGCCGCTTGTGGTCACGCCATGCCCCTCAGCTCCTTGGTGCGTCTGCTGCAGACATCGGCGCTGAGTGGTGAGCTGTGTGAGCGGATCGAGCGCTCTGATCGCTTGTTGCTGCGTGGTGCTGGTCGTGTTGCACGCGCTTTGGTGGCCAGTGCCATGGCCCGCCATCAAGACCGGCCCCTGCTGGTGGTGGTGCCCACGCTGGAGGAGGCCGGTCGCTGGACCGCGCTGCTTGAGCTGATGGGGTGGCGTAGTGCCCAGCTCTATCCCACCAGTGAAGGCTCTCCCTACGAACCCTTCGATCCCACCAGTGAAATCACCTGGGGGCAGTTGCAGGTGCTCAGCGAATTGCAGGTGGAGGGGCAGAGCCGCGACCTGGCGATCGTGGCCACAGAGCGCTGCCTTCAGCCCCACCTACCGCCACCGCAGGTTCTCGCTGACCGCTGCCGCACCCTGCGCAAAGGCGACACCCTCGACCTGGAGGCGTTGGCCGTCTCTCTCAGCCAACTGGGTTATGAGCGGGTGTCGACGATCGACCAGGAAGGCACCTGGAGTCGGCGCGGAGACATCGTTGACGTGTTTCCGGTGAGCAGTGAGCTGCCGGTGCGGCTTGAGTTCTTCGGCGATGAACTCGACAAACTCAGGGAGTTCGACCCCGCCAGCCAGCGATCCCTTGATCCGATCGACAGCCTGCGGCTGACCCCGACCGGTTTCAGCCCCCTCATCGCTGAAGCCCTGCGTGAGTCGATGCCCGATGGCCTGGATCAGCTTCTGAGTGAGCAGGCTCTCAATGAGCTTCTCGAGGGTGGCACCCCTGAAGGGATGCGTCGGTTGCTCGGGCTGGCTTGGCAGGAGCCCGCGTCTCTTCTCGATTATCTCCCTGCAGCATGCTGCGTTGCCATTGATGAACGCCGCCATGGACGTTCCCATGGCGAGCAATGGTTTGACCACGCCGAAGAGCACCACGGCGATCTCGGCCTGCCATTGCCAAGGCTTCACCGCCCGATCGATCAGGCCATGGCTTCGGCTGCTGCCTTCCACGGTTTCGATTTGGCGGAGCTCCAGGAGCGCGACGACCACCCCAATGCGTTTGATCTCAACAGCCGGCCGGTGCCGGCGTATCCCAATCAGTTCGGCAAGCTCGGTGAGCTGATCAAGGGTTACCAGCAGGAGAAGCAAGCGGTCTGGCTGCTATCAGCCCAGCCGAGTCGTGCCGTCGCCCTGCTTGAAGAACACGACTGTGTCAGTCGTTTCGTTCCTAATGCAGCTGATGCCGCAGCCATTGAACGCCTGGTCGAGCAGAGCACACCGGTGGCTCTAAAAACCCGTGGTGCCGCGGATCTTGAGGGGCTGCAGCTGCCCGCCTGGCGCGTGGTTCTGATCACTGATCGCGAATTCTTTGGGCAGCAGACACTCACCAGCACGGGATATGTGCGTCGGCGCCGGAAGGCGGCCAGTCGAACGGTGGATCCCAACAAGATGCGCCCCGGCGATTTCGTGGTGCATCGCAACCACGGCATCGGTCGTTTTCAAAAACTTGAGAAACTGGCCATCAGCGGTGAGGTGCGCGACTACCTCGTTGTGCAGTACGCCGATGGCATCCTGCGGGTGGCCGCAGACCAGCTGGGAAGTCTGGGCCGATACCGGGCCAACAGCGATGCTCCGCCTCAGCTGAGCAAGATGGGCGGTACGGCCTGGGTGAAAGCCAAGGAACGGGCCAGCAAGGCCCTTCGCAAAGTGGCGCTCGATCTGGTGAAGCTCTACGCCGAGCGTCATCAAGCGCCGGGGTTCGCCTTTCCTGTTGATGGTCCCTGGCAGAGCGAGCTTGAGGAATCGTTCCCCTACGAACCCACACCCGACCAGCTCAAAGCAACGGCAGAGGTGAAGAGGGACATGGAGAAGTCCCAACCGATGGACCGGCTGGTGTGTGGTGATGTGGGCTTTGGCAAGACCGAGGTGGCGATCCGGGCGATCTTCAAGGCCATCACTGCAGGGCGTCAGGTGGCCATGCTCGCCCCAACGACGGTGCTGGCCCAGCAGCACTGGCGCACCCTCTCTGAACGTTTTGCCCCTTATCCGATCAAGGTGGCCTTGTTGAACCGGTTCCGCACCGCTGGTGAGCGCAAGTCAATCCTCGAGGGATTGAAAAAAGGCACCATCGATGCTGTGGTCGGCACCCATCAGTTGCTCAGCAAAAGCACGGCGTTCGACAAGCTCGGCTTGCTTGTGGTGGATGAGGAGCAGCGCTTCGGGGTGAACCAGAAGGAAAAGATCAAAGCTCTACGCAAGGACGTCGACGTTCTCACGCTGTCAGCAACACCGATTCCGCGAACGCTTTACATGAGTCTTTCCGGTGTAAGGGAGATGAGCCTGATCACCACACCGCCTCCGTTGCGGCGTCCGATCAAGACCCATCTCGCTGCACTCGATGACGAGGCGATTCGCAGCGCGATCCGTCAGGAACTGGATCGGGGCGGGCAGGTGTTCTACGTGGTGCCTCGGGTGGAAGGGATTGAGGACGTCGCTGGTCAGTTGCGTCAGATGCTTCCTGGGCTGAAGCTGTTGGTGGCGCACGGCCAGATGGCCGAGGGTGAGCTTGAAAGTGCCATGGTGGCTTTTAACGGTGGTGAAGCCGATGTGATGCTTTGCACCACGATCGTGGAAAGCGGACTCGACATTCCACGGGTGAACACGATTCTCATCGAGGATGCGCATCGTTTCGGACTCGCCCAGCTGTATCAGTTGCGTGGACGTGTCGGCCGAAGTGGCATTCAGGCCCATGCCTGGTTGTTTTATCCCGGTAATGCCTCCTTGAGTGAGGCAGCGCGTCAGCGTCTGAGGGCGATTCAGGAATTCGCCCAGTTGGGAAGTGGTTATCAGCTGGCCATGCGCGATATGGAGATTCGCGGCGTCGGCAACCTGCTCGGTGTTGAACAGAGCGGGCAAATGGAAGCGATCGGCTTCGATCTCTACATGGAGATGTTGCAGGAGTCTCTGGCGGAGATTCAAGGGCAAGACATTCCTTCAGTGGATGACACCCAGGTGGATCTGCAGGTCACGGCCTTCATTCCTGCGGATTGGATTACGGATGCTGACGAGAAGATGGCTGCGTATCGCGCTGCGGCGGAATGCCTCAGCGGTGATGAACTCGTGGAGCTGGCTGCTCTCTGGGCCGATCGTTATGGAGCACTGCCAGGACCGGTTCAGTCATTGCTGCAACTGATGAATCTGAAGCTTCTGGCCAAGCGCTGCGGTTTTTCCCGCATCCGTCCTGAGAAGCCGAACATTGCTCTGGAGACGCCGATGGAAGAGCCTGCCTTCAGGTTGCTCCGTCAGGGCTTGCCCCAACACCTACACGGCCGCTTGGTGTACCAGGCCGGAACAGGTGCTTCGGCCAAGGTGCTGGCGCGGGGGCTGGGGGTTCTGCCGATGGACAAGCAGCTCGACGAGCTCAAGGGCTGGCTGGAGCAGATGGTGGCTCAGATCCCTGATGCTGACGGATTGACCGCCGAGCAGCGAGAGCAGCAGCAGAAAGCTCAAAACGAGGCTGTTCTGAGCGTCTGAGCCTTAGGGGGCGCTCATGCGGCCAGGAAAATGAGAAGCTTCCGACACATTGCGCAATTCTTCGTTACAGTGATTTTCAGATTCTGGGAACCATGGGCGAATTCGTCGATCCGATCAGTTCCGTAGGCTCCTTCGGCCTGCTATCCAGCCTCGTCGGAGCTGCTGCTCTTGGTGTCTATGCCCTTTGGCAAGATGATTCTCAAAACGACGACGATGACTCCAGCCCTGGTGGCGGCTTGATGCAACCCATTGCTTAAGCCGTAACGTCTTTCTGAGTCAGTCATATCTCGTCAAAACCATCACCCAGTTGGGTGATGGTTTTTTTAATGCGCCGTCCGATGGTGGATGAGTCCCTTGTTGAGGTCCCTCTTCATGCCATCAAGGTGTCAAGCCCTTCTGTTGGGCGGTGTCTCTGTCGTTGTCTTGATGAGTGTTCTGCCCGCTCGCGCGACGTCCTGGGATGCCATCGATGCCCTGCGGGGAAGACTGAGTCGCGCTGGTGTGCGTGTTGTTCAGCAGGATTGTTCTCGTCGCGGTTTGCAGGGCCTGTATCACCCCAGAAGTGACACCCTCGTGGTGTGCCGATCCCATCAGACCCCTGCTCAGGTCTGGGACACCCTGGCCCATGAAGCCACCCATCGCATGCAGCAGTGCGCTGGTGGGCCAATCACCGACCAGCGGCATCACCGATCGATGGCGGCCGCTCTCGTGCGCAATCATCCCGCCGAGATCCGTTCCATGCGTGCCTATCCCAGGGAGCAGCAACTGGCAGAGCTGGAGGCTCGGTACACAGCGAAGCTTCCCCCTCAGCAGGTTCTTCAGCTGTTTGACCGGTACTGCGGATCGCAGGTTCGCGTCTAGAGGCTTGGAGCCAACAGACCCCTTTCTTTTTCCTCAAATCCCATGAATTCACTTCTCATGCAACTTGCCATGGCCGCACTCGGTCAATTCGCTAACGGTGGAAGCGGCATGCCCATGGGCATGCCCGTTGGTGGCTTCCCAGTCGGCGTGGGTGTTCCTGTGGCACCGGTGCTTGGGCCTCGCCGCTCCGGACCTGCCATGCCCCCCGCTGGTCAAACCTCCTCACTCCAACTGGCCTCCTTGGCCACAGTGACCTGCCTGTTGCGTGAAGGTCAGCTCAGCCGGAACCAGGCGCTCACCATGCTCAGCCGTCAGGGTGATGCCTGGGGATGGGATAGCCAGTGGGGACGGCGCATTCCCATCGCTCGGGTTGATCAGGCCATCAGCGCCGCTGGTGGGTGTGCGGCGATGGTGACCCGGATTCAAGAAACAACGCCAACCTCTCCTTATTCAGCCGTTGTTCCAGTCAGCGAACGGCCGCGTTTCGGCGGCAGTCGCAGTGAACAGGAAGGATTCGGTCTTTATCCCTATCGCTGAAGGGCTGACTGCAGATTGGCGCTGCCCGGTTGATAGGCCTGGCCCTGACCGGGCGAGCGGAGAGCCTTGATCAGCGTGGTTTCTGCAGCTCTGTACTGACTGTCCTTCCCTGTTCCCAGCTGTTCGACGGTGAGCGATTGAATTTCCTCTTCGCTCAGTTCGACTGGCACATCGGGGCGAATCCCGTTTTTGTGAATGTCCGTACCCTTTGGGGTGAGGTATTTGGCGATCGTGACGGTGAGTCCGGAACCATCGGAGAGTCCCCGGACCGACTGAACCAAACCCTTGCCGAAGGTTTTCTGACCGACCAGCACAGCTCGGTTGTTGTCCTGAAGGGCACCCGAGAGAATTTCACTGGCACTGGCGGAGCCCTCATTCACGAGCACCACCACGGGGCGGTCCGTGACCGCACTACCGGTGGCGCGACGGACGTCTTGAATCCCGTCGCGTGTTTTGGTGCTGACGATCGTGCCTTCGTCCAACCATTGACGAGCGATATCCACGCTGGCTTCCAAGAGGCCGCCGGGATTGCTGCGCAGATCAAGGACAAAGCCCTGGGCACCTTGCTTTTCAAGGTCTCGGATCGCAGCCCTCATCTCCCGAGACGCTTTGGCATTGAACTGCTTGAGGCGGATATATCCCACCTTTGTGCCATCTGAACCGGAGTTGAGCCGGCTCTCGACGGCGTTGATCTCAATGCGAGCCCGTTTGAGGGGAACAATGACGACTTCCCCTTTGCGGCGCAATCCAAGGGTGACTTCGCTGCCTTCCTGGCCGCGGATCAATTTCACTGCGTCTTCGGTGGTCATCCCCTTGGTGGATTCCCCGTCGATCGAAACGATCACGTCCTTGGGTTGCACGCCAGCCTTCGATGCTGGAGTTCCCTCGATCGGCGACACCACCACGATGTCTTTGGTGTCTTTGTCGAGCGTGATTTGAATGCCCACCCCGGTGAGTTCACCGGAGGTGTCGATCTGCATCTGTTTGAACTCCTTCGGGTCCAAAAAGCGCGTGTAGGGATCGTCGAGGCTGGCCAGCATTCCCCGAATCGCTTCATACGATTCATCCGTGCCTGCGTAACTCTTGGTCAGCAGGTCACGGCGCAGGGTCGTCCACCGTTCTGGAGAGTAGTTACCAGTGGAATCCAGGTAATCGCGATACACGATTTGCCAAACCTGATCGATCACCTCCTTCGGGCTGTCAGTGATCGATGATGACGTTGTACTCGGAAGACCCAGTCCCGGTGCTGCAATCGCCACAGCGGCTGCGATGCCTCCGGCGCCAAGGATCAGCAGCAAGCCTTGGCGATGGGGATGCTCAGGGCTCAGGCGGGGGGTGGGCATAACGTCCTAGAGGACTGATTCCTCAGAGTAACGACATCAGACGGGATCCACCCAGCGTCCGTCGTCCTTGATGAGCTGGATCAGTGCATCAACCCCTTCGGTTTCCGGCACCTTGCGGATCTCATCACGCCCTCTGTAGAGGGAGATGACCCCAGGGGTCTTGCCGACGTAACCGTAGTCAGCATCTGCCATCTCGCCCGGACCATTCACGATGCAACCCATCACGGCGATGTCGAGACCGGTGAGGTGCGAGGTGGCATCCCGAACCTGATTCAGCACTTCTTCGAGATTAAACAAAGTACGACCGCAGCTCGGGCAAGCCACGTATTCGACCATCGTTTTGCGCAATCCCAGGGCTTGAAGGATTGAAAAGCAAACAGGGATTTCTTTCTCGGGTGCTTCGGTGAGTGAAACGCGAATTGTGTCCCCGAGGCCCTCGGCCAGGAGCGTGGCGATTCCGGCGGTGCTTTTGATACGGCCGTAGTCCCCATCACCTGCTTCCGTCACGCCGAGATGGAGGGGGTAGTGAAATCCCTCGCGATCCAGGGTGTCGGCCATCAGGCGGTAGGCCGCAAGCATCACCGGAGCTCGGGAGGCTTTCATCGAGATCACGATGTTGTGGAAGTCGAGTTCATCGCAGAGACGAACAAACTCCATGGCGGATTCCACCATTCCCTCGGGCGTGTCGCCGTAGGTGAACAGCATCCGTTCAGCCAGTGACCCATGGTTGACGCCGATGCGTAGGGCCTTGTTCTGGGTCTTGAGGACTTCCACAAGGGGAGCGAAGTCATCCTTGATGCGCTGACCGATGGCTTCGAATTCTTCACGGCTGAAGTCCTGCCGATCCGGGTCGGGTTTATCGAATACAAACAGTCCCGGATTGATGCGCACCTTGTCCACGTGTTGGGCCACTTCAAGGGCGATGCGAATGCCGTTGTGATGCACGTCCGCCACCAAAGGGACTCCGCAGCCCTGGGCCCTGAGGGCTGCACGAATGTCTCCCATGGCCTTGGCATGAGCCATGGAGGGCGTGGTGACGCGAACGATCTCGCAGCCGGCTTCGGCGAGCCGGCGAATGCCGGCCACGGCACCCTCGATATCAAGGGTGTCTTCATTGATCATCGACTGAACGGCGACCGGGTGCTCACTGCCGATCGGCACGTCGCCCACCATGACGGTGCGGGTCCGACGCCGGTGAATCACCGTGTCGTACCGCTGACTCCGCGCGGTGGCATTGCCGGTCTGAGAAGCGGTGGCCAGGGTGCCGGTCATGGATCGTTCAGGGACCTTGGCCAAACCATGGCATACCTATCCCCCCTGTGCGCTAAGCCTGCGTTTCGCTTCCTGCAAATCCTGGAGGGTGAGTGCCTGAGGGGAACCGGCTTCCCGCGATCGAAACCGCAAGAGATAGGAGGGATGAAACACCGGCATGAAGGCCCTTCCCTCCTGCTCGTGCCACTGACCTCTCAGCTTGCTGATCCCGCTTTTGATCCCTAGCAGCGCCTTTAGAGCCGTTGCTCCAGCCATCAGCACTAAGGAAGGGTTCACGAGCTCGAGTTGTTCCTCGAGCCAGGGTCTGCATTGCCTGATCTCCTCAAGCGTGGGCTTTCGGTTTTGAGGAGGTCTGCACTTGATCACGTTGCAGATGTAGAGGTCTTTGTCCTCATCCAGATCCGCTTCCTTCAGAAGTTCACTGAGGAGCCGGCCAGAACGGCCGACGAACGGAAGCCCCAGGTTGTCTTCATCGGCTCCAGGAGCTTCGCCGATCAGCATCAGATCGGATCGTGGGTTCCCTCTTCCCACCACAACCGTCTGCCTGTGATGAGCGAGATCACAGCGCTGGCAAGCTTCACATCGGTTTTGAAGCGTGTCGAAACCCTTCACATCGCCTCCTCTGGAGCCTCCTTTGCTTGGATGACCAACAGCAAAAAGCGTTGACCCTCGGGATCTTTCAGCCAGCATTCTGCGCCGAAAGATTCCTGGCGGGGTTCTTCCGTGCTGGATCCGCCCAGGGCGATGACTCCATCTCGCCAAGACCGAAGGTCCTCCAGGCTGTTGTTGCTTGTCACCCGCTGAAGGCAAGGTGCCAGAACGGCGCCTGAGGCAGGCCATGGGCGCCGTCGTGACGGCGTGTAGATCTGCAGCGACCCCCCTTCCGGTAAGGGAACGATCCAATGGTGTTCCGCCAGTCCCTTGCGGGCTTCGGTCTGAAGCAGACCGGCATAAAACGCTGCCAGTCGTTGAGGGTCCCGGGCGGCCAGGACCCAGCTGAGGGTGGGCTTTGGGTCTTGCATTTCCCAATGTTCCTTCCTCGGATGAGAGCTTTCCGCATCCGTGCTTGGTTGTCTGTGACACAACATCAGGCAGGATGAGAACTCTCGTACCTGCGCATCCACTGGAGGGGTGCCGCGCCGATGTCACGCCCGCTCTCTTTGTCCAGCCGGGCCGAAGCCCTGCATCCATCGCTCACGCTGGAGATCAACGCGCGGGCCAAGGCCCTGCAACAGGAGGGGCGCGACATTTGCAGCCTCAGCGCAGGCGAGCCGGATTTCGATACTCCCGACTTCATCGTTGAGGCTTCCATCAAAGCCTTGAGAAACGGAATCACCCGCTACGGCCCCGCTTCTGGTGATCCCCATCTGCGCGAATTGATTGCGGCCAAGATCAGTGACGGCAACGGAATTCCCACCACACCAGCTCAGGTTCTGGTCACCAATGGCGGGAAGCAGGCGATTTACAACCTTTTTCAGGTTCTTCTGAATCCCGGCGACGAGGTGTTGATTCCCGCGCCCTACTGGCTCAGCTATCCGGAAATGGCGCGCCTCGCCGGTGCCAGTCCGGTTGCTGTTCCATCGTCTGCTGCGGATGGTTTTCGCCTTGATCTGAATGCTCTTGAGGCCGCCATCACACCGGCCTCCCGGGTGCTTGTTATCAACTCCCCCGGTAATCCAACAGGTCGGGTCCTCAGTCGCGACGAGCTGCTATCCATCGCTGAGCTCGTGCGTCGTCACCCTCGACTCGTGGTGATGAGCGATGAGATCTACGAAAATCTCCTCGACGACGGCGTGACGCACCGCAGCTTTGCCTCTCTTGCTCCCGATCTTCAGGATCGCTGCTTCATGGTGAATGGCTTTGCCAAAGGGTGGGCGATGACCGGTTGGCGCCTGGGGTATCTCAGCGGCCCCGAATCCGTGATCAAAGCTGCATCGGCACTCCAGAGCCAGAGCACCAGCAATGTCTGCAGTTTTGCCCAGCAGGGGGCTGTTGCTGCTCTGACGGGCCCGCGGGACTGCTTGCAGACGATGGCTGAAAGCTACAACCGCCGCCGATCCTTTCTCGTGTCAGGCCTGCAGGCGATGAGTGGTATCACCTTGGTGCCGCCCCAGGGAGCGTTTTATGCGTTCCCTCAGTTGCCAGACGCTTGCGGCGACTCCATGAGCTTCTGTCACAGAGCACTTGAGCAAGAGGGATTGGCGATTGTCCCCGGGGCCGCCTTCGGTGATGACCGCTGTGTACGGGTGTCCTGTGCGGTGTCGCGTGAGACGATTACAGATGGTCTGGCCCGATTGGCCCGTCTGCTTGCTGTGAATTGACGCCCTTTTCGCAGTCGCTGAAGCATCGTTCACCAGAATCTCGTTCATGTCCATCCGAGAACGAGGGGCCGCCGCTCTCCTGGCTTTGTCCTTTTGCCAGTGGGTGGCGGTCCTTCCGTCCATCGCTAAACCAGCGCTTCGCGTCGGTGCCATTCCCGATCAGAACCCCGAGCGCTTGAATCGTCTCTACGGCCAGCTCGCCGATGAGCTGAGCGACCGTCTGAAGGTGACCGTTCGCTACGTGCCGGTGAGCAATTATCCCGCCGCAGTGAGTGCCTTTCGGACCGGAGGCCTTGATTTGGTTTGGTTCGGTGGTTTGACCGGAGTTCAGGCGCGGCTGCAGACCCCTGGGGCCAAGGTTTTGGCGCAGCGGGATATCGATGCCCGCTTTCGCAGTGTGTTCATCGCCAATTCATCAGCTGGTCTTCAACCGATCCAGTCCATCAACGGTCTCGCCAGTTTGCGGGGGAAGCGCTTCACCTTTGGCTCGGAGAGCTCAACGTCCGGACGCTTGATGCCCCAGCATTTTCTGGCGAAGGCAGGGGTCACTCCCAGTCAGTTCAGCGGGGGCCGGGCGGGCTTCAGCGGCAGTCATGACGCCACCATCGCGTTGGTGCAAAGCGGGGCTTACCAGGCAGGTGCCTTGAATGAGCAGGTCTGGACGTCCGCGCTGAAGCAGGGGCGGGTGAACACCGACAAGGTCAGCGTGATCTGGCGAACTCCCGAGTATGTGGATTACCACTGGGTGGCGCGCCCTGATCTTGATCAGCGCTTTGGTTCGGGGTTCACAACCCGTCTGCAGAAGGCGATTCTGGCCATTCAGCCATCCACCCCTCGCCAGGCCACGATCCTCGAGCTGTTCGCTGCTAAGCGTTTCATTCCCGCCGATGCCAGCCAGTACAAGCCGATCGAGACGGTAGGTCGCCAACTCGGCAAGATTCGTTGAGCTCCCTGCTCCAGCTTGAACAGGTGCGGTTGGCCGGCTCTCAGAGAGACCGGCTGATCAGCCTGTCGTTGCGCATCCATCGCGGTGAGCGCGTGGCCCTTCTCGGGCCTAGCGGTGCCGGCAAGAGCTCATTGATTTCCGTGATCAATGGCAGCCTGACCCCGCACCAGGGAACGGTTCTCTGGCGCGGCAAGAGTCTTCGGCAACGCACGCGCCGTCAGCGCTGTGAAATCGGCACCCTTTGGCAGGACCTGCGCTTGATTGAGGAACTCAGTGTTGGGCAGAACATCAATGCCGGCGTGCTGGGCCGGCATGGACTGCCCTGGGCGCTGGCGAATCTTCTGTTCACCATCGGCGCAGCGCCTTGTCTGCAGTGCTTGCGTCAGGCTGGATTGGATCCTCAGGTTCTGGGTCCCGAAGGTCTTGACCGCCCCGTTCAGCAGCTGTCGGGTGGTCAACGGCAACGGGTTGCTTTGGCCCGATTGTTCCGGCAACAACCGTCTCTGCTTTTGGCTGATGAGCCCTTGGCCAGCCTGGACCCAGCCATTGCCGCTGAAGTGCTCGATCGCATTCTGGAAAAGAACGCCGATGGTTCCCTGATCCATGGTGCGGAAGCGGTGGTGGTGTCGCTACATCGCCCGGATTTGATCCATCGTTTTGATCGAGTCCTCGCCCTGCGCGAAGGACGTTTGCGCATCGACGCTCCAGCGACCGCTGTGACGCCTGCAGAACTTGAGGATCTCTACGCACTGTGATGGCGTTGGCCCGACCCAGTGCACCCGCGCTCGCACTGCTGCCAGCTCTGGCCTTGCTGCCGGTGTTGATCACCGTTGTCGCCGGACTTCATGCCGGCGGCGTGGAGATCTTGTTGACATTTCTCGCGGCAGCAGTGCATCCATCCCTGGACCCAGCGCTGCTCACAGCTCTGTTCAGTGCGCTGCAGGTCACGCTGGCGATGGCTCTGGCTGGCTGGAGCCTCAGCTTGGTTCTTGGGGTGCTGCTTGGGTGTTGTGCCTCAGAACGGCTGTTGCAAACGTGGAATTGGCCAACCTGGCCAGCAATGATTCTTCGTCGCACCCTGGCCCTGCCTCGATCGGTGCATGAACTGATCTGGGGACTGCTGCTCCTGCAGGTTCTTGGCTTGCATCCTTCGGTGGCGGTCGCAGCGATCACGATTCCCTATGCGGCCCTGGTGGCTCGCGTGTGGCGTGATCAGCTGGAGGCGCTCGATCCATCCAGGCTTCAGGCTCTGTTGCAGGGTGGTGCCCCCCCCTTGGCAGCCTGTTTCACGGCACTGTCTCCCGCGATGGGCACCGTGTTGATGAGTTATGGCGGCTACCGCCTGGAGTGTGCCTTGCGCAGTGCCACGCTTTTGGGCGTTTTTGGTCTGGGAGGCCTGGGCACTGATCTGCAGCTCAGCCTGCAGTCGCTTCAGTTCAGAGAGCTCTGGAGTGGGCTGTGGATGCTTGGACTCCTCAGTGTTGCTCTCGAGCTGCTGCTCACGCTTTGGCGACGTCAAACTCGCAAGGCCCAGGCTGGCCAGCGACGCCTGTGTCTCTTCCTTGCGGGAACCATTGCGGCGGGGATCGCAGGACGCCTCTGGCTGCAGGTGCTGCTCCCGGATTCCGGCACTGTCGTCTGGCAAGGACTGGCGCTGCCGGACTGGCGCGGTCTCACGCAAGCAGCTGCGGAGATTCCCTGGTTGCCGCTGATTGTTGAGACGCTCCTGCTCACCGTGCTGGCTGCTGGGATTGCGATTGGTCTCCCTCCACTGGCGATGTTGCTGGCCCCCTCGCGGTTTTGGCAGGTGGCTCTCAATCCTGTTTGGGCGCTGCTGCGTCTCATCCCCCCACCGCTCACTGTGTTGCTTCTGCTGCTCAGCAACCGTCCAACCCTTGCGATCGGTGCGCTGGCGCTTGGATTGCACAACGGCGGGGTGATGGGACGCCTGTTGCGCGAAGAACTGGAGCAGCAGTCTGTTGATCAACAACAGGCCATGGCCACCTCTGGAGCGTCAGCACGGCTCGGCTGGCTCTACGGCCTGTTCACGCCGCGCAGCCCTGGGTATCTGGCTTATGGGGCCTATCGCACGGATGTGATTCTGCGGGAGACCGTTGTGGTGGGCCTGATCGGTGGCAGTGGACTGGGTTGGCAGTTGCTGGAATCGCTCAGCTCCTTTCACTGGGATGCTGTTGTGGTGTTGATTGGGGCTTATGCCCTGATCACCCTGCTCGGGGAGTGGTTCAGCGATCAATGCCGGACCCGCTGGCTGCAAAGCTGATCACCCGATATGAGCGACGGAATCCATGCGCCATCCGCGTCAACTGGTGGTGATTGGTGACAGTGGCGTGGTCGGCTGGGGAGACACCGAGGGTGGCGGCTGGTGCGAGCGCTTACGGCGTGCCTGGATGGCGCTGCCCGATGCACCGGTGATCTACCCACTGGGGATTCGCGGCGACGGTCTGGAGTCGGTGTCGCAACGATGGGAAGCGGAGTGGGCCTGTCGTGGTGAGCTGCGTCGCCAACAGCCGAAGGCTTTGCTGGTGGCCGTGGGGCTCAACGATTCAGCCAGGGTTGGTCGTGCCGACGGAAGGCAGCCGCTCGATGCTCAGGCTTTGCGCTTCGGATACGAACAGTTGCTTCACGCCATGACAGCGCGAACCCAGGTGTTTGTGCTTGGCCTGTCGCCGGTGGATGAACAGGTGATGCCGTTTGCCGACTGCCTCTGGTACAGCAACCACGACATCGCTGTGCATGAAGCTCAGATTGAAGAGGCCTGTCTCGAGGTGGATGTTCCTTTTTTGCCTCTCCACGCGGCCATGCTGGCAGAGCCGGGTTGGCTTGGCTGGATTGAGCCCGACGGGATCCACCTCAACAGTGCCGGTCATCACTGGATCGAGCAGCGGGTTCGGTCGTGGGGTGCCCTCCAGCGTTGGGCAGGTCTGGAGTTGCAAACACAACTCACCTGGACCTGATGCCTATCAGAATCGCAGCAGTGATGAGATCGGGCATGCGCATGGTCGTTGTGGTTTTGGCCGCCGCTCTTCAGGTGATGCCAGCCCTGGCGCAGCAGGACCCTGTGACCTGTGAAGCGTTTTCCAGTGGTTTCACCACGGCGGATGGCTGCCTGGATGGCACCCAACCGTCATCGGGACCGATTCCCAAGAATCAGTGGAGTGTGGATTACGACGATGATTTCTGGCCAGACGGTTGGTACGGTCCAGGCATCGGAGAGACCTTCTGACCCGTGGCGAGATGCTGATGCGCTTGCGCTGGCTGCTGCTGATGGTGGGGGTGCTGATCAGTACTGACGCTCATGGTTGGAGCGCGATTGCGTGGGCCCAAAGCTTGGATGAGCTTCAGCGCCAGCGCCTGATCACACCCGCGGTGAGGGATGTTCTTGAAAAGCACGATGCCCAGACTCCATCGCAGCGGCAGGCCGTGCTGGATCAAGCTTGCCGAACCGGTGAATTGTCCCCCTTGGATTGTGATTTCATCGGTCGCGGAATCCGCCGTCGTCGGCGTGATTAATGCGTGCGTTGGCTCTTGAGCAGTTGAGCAAGCTCGCCGAGGGGCCATCCCAGATTTCTGAGATGGCGTAGCAGTCCTTTTGAAGCCTGGAAGTACTCATTGTTGTAGTGGGGCGCGTAGCCGATTTCCTTCAAAGTGAGCATCAGCAGGCGATGTTCCCGTCGGGTTCCCTCCCGCGCTTCCAGTATTTGAAATCCGCGATTCTCCAGGTCGAGGGTTTGTCCCTGGAGGTCTTCACTGAAGCCGAGCTTGATCACGTGGTCGATCTCTCGGTAAGCGGTGAAAACGCGTGCACCCTGGTGATCCTCCAGAAACTGATACCGCTCGGTCACGGCGATCACCGCCTCCATGCACGGGGCCAACAAGGCCTGCTCAAGGGTGGCTTGCTTCAAAGTCATGACAGCGCTCCTCCGGCGGTGAGGCGCTCTTCGCACGCCATCTCGTAATTGCGGATCGCACCAGCAGGGATGGACCCGTTGCTTTTCAGTTGGCGTACCGACAATTCAACGCACTGCAAAACAACACTGGTGAGTTCTCGCCCCTCGCAGAGAGCCCAGCTGCGCAACAAGACATGAAGGCTCGGCGGAACGGAGACCGTCAGCTTCACCTGGTTTTCCCGGGGGACGGCCATGCATCGGGACGGCTGAATGATCTGATCTTAGCTCGGAGTGGCTGCAGGGCAACTCAACGGTGACTCTGGGGTTGCTTGATGGATACTCCGGGGGGGTTTGGTGGATTGTTTGAGAGCGCTGGTGGTTCCGGTCCCCTAGGCAATGAGGCCTACATCAGGACCAGTTGCAGAGACGACGCCACAGCCAGACTCACGCCAACGCCGACGCTGGCTTTGAACAGATCTTTCGCCAGCTGCTTGATGGCTTGCCCAGGCGACGATTGATGCAGTCTTGCCACCAGCGCCAGCTCCCGACCGGCCAGTAAGCCAAGGAACACCCAGGTGGTGCTGAGGGGAATCATCGACATGCTGAGTGCCCTGGTGAACAAAATCATTCCGAATACAAGGTCGATCAATGTTGCGGATCGGATGTCGTGGATGTTGATCTTGCGGCGAATGATGGTTTGGATGGGTCCACCTCCCCAGGCAAAGATCAGGGCGAGGGCCGCGCAGATCACGGCAATGCTTAAAAAGAGTTCCTCAAAGCTCAGTTGCCTCGGCAGGTACACATACAGGCTGGCGGCGTTTTGAATCATCCACTGACACCACAGCCAAGCTGTGCTGAACCACTGCAGGATCAGCCACCGTTCCGGCAGCGCAGTTGAAGATGGTTCAGTGCTGCGGCTGAACCGTTTTTCCAGCAGCCAGAGCCCCAGCCCATAGAGAAGCAAGCTGATCACCAGGGCGAGCAGATACCCCAGTGCTGATGTCTTCACCAGCGCAGTTGTTTGCATCGGTGCAAACGCAGACAGCACCAGAATCGAGGTTCCGATCGGAGCTCCCCACCAGGTCAAAACTGCAATCGTTAGCGGTGGGAATAGATAAAATCAGCTGAATGCCTCCGGTGGAGGGAATGGTCCCAAGCGATCCCAGGCCGGATCGCCGTGATATCGGATCCATCCGAAAATCAGGATTGCTGCCGTTGCCAAGCAGATCCAGAGCACTTGCAACCAGAGCGGTGTTCGTCCCCGATTGCTGACCAGGAATGTCCCGAGGGTCTGGAGGGAATCATTGGCCGTGCAGGCCAGCACGACGAGTACAAAGCCCAAGCCCTGGATCAGTGTGCTTTCCATCCAAAGCTCCGATGTTTAGCGCTCGAAAAGGATGATCCTGTTGTTTGATGGCATCAAGCGAATGTCTTGAAGAGACAGTCCTGCTCCTTGGGCTTCCTTGATGACTGCCTCTTGATCGCGCACCCCCCAGCTGGAATCGCGTTCCTTCAGCGACGTGTCGAAAAGTTGGTTGCTTTCGCTCACATGCTTCCCTTCAGCGCGAAATGGCCCGTAGATCAAAAGTCGACCGCCGGGAGGCAGGTGACGAGCTGAGCCCTGCATGAGGGCCTGCGTGCATTCCCATGGAGAAATATGCAGAAGGTTCACGGCCACAACCATGGCTGGTGCTGTTGGCAGACCACCCACCCAGTCGGGTTCACAGACATCCAAAGCCAGAGGTTGTGGCATGGCAGACGTCAGCCCCGCGTGAGCAATCCAGGAGCTGATGCTGCGGCAGTGGTCGGGGTCGGGGTCGCTGCATTGCCAGGTGATCCTGGGAAATCGATGTTGGAAGGCAACGCCGTGTTCTCCCGATCCGCTCGCCAGTTCGAGGATGAGTCCACCGGCAGGGAGGGCGTCGGCCAGCACGTCTCCGATCGCATGCACATTGCGTTGCGTAGCCGGGAAGAACAGCCGCGCATCATCACTGGAGCTCTCCATCGGACTCATTCGGCGCAGTTGCTGGCCGGGGTTTCGCAGGAGCGGGTGAGCTCTTTGATCCAACCCTGCAAGGCATTCAGCGCTTGTGGCCGAATGCTGTAATACACCCATCGCCCGCTCTGGCGGTCGCTCAGTAATCCCGCGTCTTTCATCACCTTGAGGTGGAAGGACAGGCGCGACTGGGAGAGTGAGAGGGAACTGGTGAGGTCGCAGACGCAGCGCTCACCGGTGGAAAGCTGGTTGAGAACCTGGAGGCGCAGGGGGTCAGACAGTGCCTTGAGAAGGCTGCAGGCCTGCGGTGCACTGAGAGAACGTTGCGTGGCCTCGATGGATGGCATCGGCGAGGCGGCTGATGACTCAACGTTAGCGGTGGTGGTGAAACGCTTCGTGTGATCCAGGCACTTGCGGGATGGCACGCGACTGATCAAATTTATTTGGTGAATGCACGGCACACCTCCATGCGGATCGGCATCAATGGCTTCGGGCGAATCGGTCGCCTCGTCTTCAGAGCGCTCTGGGGACGCCCCGGTATCGAGCTGGTTCATGTGAATGACCCCGCCGGTGATGCCGCGACCGCTGCCCATCTTCTGGAGTTTGACTCGGTGCATGGCCGCTGGGACCGAGATATCTGCAGCAGCGCTGAGGGATTCACTGTGGAGGGTTCCTCTTTGACTTGGTCGCGCGAGAAAGATCCCACCGCAGTGCCCTGGGCCGAGCGCGGTGTGGAGATGGTGCTCGAGGCCAGCGGCAAGATCAAGACCCCGGAGACCTTGAATCCCTACTTCGATCAGTTGGGGCTGAAGCGCGTTGTGGTGGCTTGTCCTGTGAAGGGTGTCGTCGCCGGCGCCGAAGCTCTCAACGTTGTTTACGGCATCAACCATCACCTCTATGAGCCCGATCGGAACCGGTTGGTGACCGCTGCCTCCTGCACCACCAATTGCCTCGCGCCGGTGGTGAAGGTGGTGCACGAGAGCTTCGGCATCGAGCACGGAATGATCACCACCATTCACGACATCACCAACACCCAGGTGCCGATCGATGCGTTCAAGAGTGATCTGCGCCGGGCCCGCTCCGGCCTCACCTCACTGATCCCCACCACCACGGGCTCTGCCAAGGCGATCGCGATGATCTTTCCTGAGCTCAAGGGCAAGCTCAATGGTCACGCCGTGCGCGTACCGCTGCTTAACGGTTCCCTGACTGATGCGGTGTTTGAGCTCAAGCAGAGCGTCACGGTCGAACAGGTGAATGCAGCCTTTAAAGCTGCTGCAGACGGTCCACTGCAGGGAATCCTGGGTTACGAGGAGCGACCGTTGGTGTCTTGCGACTACACCAACGACAACCGCAGCTCAATCATTGATGCGCTCTCCACGATGGTCGTTGACGACACTCAGTTGAAGGTGTTCGCCTGGTACGACAACGAATGGGGCTACAGCTGCCGGATGGCCGACCTCACCAGCTATGTGGTGGGGCTGGACGCGTGAAGCTCTCCGCTCTGCAGCAGTACGGGATTGTGACCGCCAACTACTGGGCGTTCACGCTCACTGACGGCGCTTTGCGCATGTTGGTGGTCTTTCACTTTCACGAGCTCGGATACTCCACACTCGAGATCGCCTTTCTGTTTCTCTTTTATGAGTTCTTTGGGGTTCTCACCAATCTCTATGGAGGTTGGATCGGAGCGCGTTATGGATTGCGGCTCACCCTCTGGGTCGGGACGCTTCTGCAGATTTTGGCGTTGTTGATGCTGGTTCCCGTCGCGGAATCCTGGCCCAAGCTTCTGAGCGTGGTGTACGTGATGGTCGCTCAGGCGATCAGCGGAATTGCCAAAGACCTCAACAAGATGAGCGCGAAGAGCGCGATCAAAACAGTGGTTCCGGAAACGCCGGATGATGCTCAGAAGGGGGAAACGCAGTTGTTCAAATGGGTGGCGATTCTCACCGGTTCCAAAAATGCTCTTAAAGGGGTTGGATTTTTTCTCGGAGGTGTGTTGCTCACAGCACTGAGTTTCAACGCTGCCGTGGCCTGGATGTCTGCGGGTCTGGCGTTGGCTTTTCTCGTCACCCTGGTGTTGCCGGGCGAGATCGGAAAGATGAAGGCCAAGCCAGCGTTTTCGTCTTTGTTTTCGAAGAGCAAGGGGATCAATGTTCTCTCTGCGGCCCGGTTCTTTTTGTTCGGTGCCCGCGATGTGTGGTTTGTGGTGGCTCTCCCGGTGTTTCTCGAAGCCTCCCTTGGCTGGGGGTTCTGGGAAATCGGCGGTTTTCTCGGCCTCTGGGTGATCGGCTACGGCATCGTGCAGGGCACAGCCCCCGGGCTGCGTCGCCTCTGGGGACAGCGTGAAAGTCCTGGTGCATCGGCCGTGCAGTTCTGGAGCGCGGTACTCACGGCGATTCCCGCCCTGATCGCCATCGCCCTTCTTCGTGAGGTCGATGTGACGGTGGCCATCGTCGGAGGGCTGGCGGCGTTTGGAGTTGTGTTTGCGATGAACTCCTCGATTCACTCCTACATGGTGCTGGCCTACACGGATGCGGAGAGTGTGAGCCTCAATGTGGGCTTTTACTACATGGCCAATGCGGCTGGTCGTCTGGTTGGAACGTTGCTGTCTGGTGCGGTGTTTCTGATCGGCGGAACGCCCACCTCAGGAATGCAGGCCTGCCTCTGGACTTCCTCTCTCCTGGTGTTGCTCTCATGGCTCACCAGCCTTCGGCTTCCTGCTGTGCGGAGGTCGGCGGCTTAGCGTCGGGTTAAAGCGCTTCATCCCGCTGATTTGCGGGTTTTTCCACCATGCCCCATCCCGCCCGTCTGGCTGCTCTTCAGGCCATCCAGCAGCGCACGCCAGTGGACTGCGCGCCCGCCCAACCCCTTGAAGACGTTTGGGCTAGCGACGTGTTCACGCTCGCAAGGATGAAAAGTGCTCTGCCCAAGGAGTCCTACAAAGCGGTTCGTCGTGTGATCCGTGATGGCGGGCGTCTTGATCTCGCCGTGGCGGATGTGGTGGCCCAATCGATGAAGGACTGGGCTGTGTCCCAAGGTGCGCACTACTACGCACACGTTTTTTATCCCCTCACCAACTCCACTGCGGAGAAGCACGACGGTTTCATCAGCCCGCAAGGTGATGGTCAGGCGATCCATGAGTTCTCAGGCAAGCTCCTCGTTCAGGGTGAACCTGATGGCAGCTCCTTCCCCAATGGAGGCATCCGTTCCACCTTCGAGGCTCGTGGATACACGGCCTGGGACATCACCAGTCCGGCTTATTTGATGCGTACCCCCAACGGGGTGACGCTCTGCATTCCCACGGTGTTTGTGAGCTGGACAGGAGAGGCTCTTGATAAGAAAACGCCTCTGCTCCGTTCGAATGCCGCCATGAACCGGCAGGCGAAGAGGTTGCTTCGCCTCCTTGGCAACGAAGAGGTGGCTCCTGTGAACAGCTCCTGTGGGGCTGAGCAGGAATATTTTCTGGTGGACACTCAGTTCGCCACCCTCAGGCCTGACCTTCTTCTCGCCGGTCGCACGCTGTTCGGCGCGGCGTCACCCAAGGGTCAGCAATTTGATGATCACTATTTCGGTGCGATACCGGAAAGGGTGCAGGTCTTCATGCAAGATGTGGAGAGTCAGCTTTACAGACTGGGGATTCCAGCAAAGACCCGACACAACGAAGTTGCACCGGGCCAGTTCGAGATCGCGCCAGTGCATGAAGCCGCCAATGTCGCGACGGATCATCAGCAACTGATCATGACCACCTTGCGCAGCACCGCCAAGCGTCATGGGTTCACCTGCCTGCTTCATGAAAAGCCCTTTGCTGGAATCAACGGGTCCGGAAAGCATGTGAACTGGTCGGTTGGCAACAGCACCCAGGGCAACCTGCTGGATCCCGGTCGCACCCCCCACGACAACCTTCAATTTCTGTTGTTCTGTGCTGCCGTAATCCGCGGCGTGCATTGCAATGGTCCCTTGCTGCGTGCGGTTGTGGCGACGGCAGGCAACGACCATCGCCTTGGTGCAAACGAAGCCCCTCCGGCGATCATTTCCGTGTATCTCGGCCAGCAACTGGAGCAGGTCTTCCAGCAGATTCAACGGGGTGAGGTCACAGGCAGCTCCCATGGGGGAGTGATGCGTCTGGGTGTGGATACCCTTCCCGAATTCCCCAAAGATGCAAGAGATCGCAACCGCACCTCCCCCTTTGCCTTTACCGGAAACAGGTTTGAATTCCGTGCTGTTGGCTCCGGCCAGTCCGTCGCTGGGCCCCTCGTGGCCATGAATACCGTGCTGGCTGATTCCCTGGAATGGATCAGCGATCGCCTTGAAGCTGAAATGGGCTCTGGTCAGAGTCTCGAACAGTCGGCGGCGGCGGTGATTCGCCAGATCATGGATCGGCATGGTGCCGCTGTGTTTGGCGGTGATGGCTATTCCGACGCGTGGCATCGGGAAGCGACCGAGGATCGTGGCCTGGAAAATCTCCGCAATACCGCTGAAGCCCTGCCAGTGCTGCGCCGGGAGGAGGTGCGAAGCCTGTTCCAGCGCCACGGCGTGATCTCATCGGTGGAGATGGAAAGCCGCTACGAGGTGTACGGAGAGCAGTACTCCCTCGCCATCGAAGTGGAGGCCAAAGTGGCCCTCTCCATGGTGCGCACGCAAATCAGCCCAGCTGTTCAGAAGCACCTGAGCGCCCTGGCACGCAGCCTGCAACAGCAGCAGTCACTCGGACTTCAGCCTGAAACCCGCGATCTCCACCAGATCGCTGAGCTGCATCGACGTATGGACGACCATGCAACAGCTCTGGCAGGGGAATTGCACCAGTTGCACTGCGGAGATACCGCCGCGGCCATGAACCACTGCTCGGGTGTGTTGCTTCCCCGGCTGCAGCTGTTGCGTGAGGCCGTGGATTCCTTGGAGGAACTCGTGGACGACGATCGCTGGCCCCTGCCCTCGTACCGGGAGATGCTTTTTGTTCGCTAGGACCCAGCTTTGCGAATCCCGATAAGGTGAAGAGTGTGGGGACTTTCGCCTTGCCGCTGAACTCAGTTGCTGACTTACTCGACTGGGTCATCAGTTTTGATGCCAGCAAGGTCCGCTGCGAAGTGGATCTCCTTCGCCGCCGCTATCCAGATGCCACGACCTATGAACTCGCTGAACGTGCATTCAGCGATGCGCGATTGCGTGTGATTACGGCGGGAGCGGCGATGGGGTTGACTGCGAATCCCGTCCTCAGTGTGGCTGGGGCACTGGCGGATCTGTCCGTCACAACTCGGACCCAGCTGTTCGCTGCAGCCTGCGCCGCCGAGCTCCTGATTCCAGGGTTCCTTGAGAGTGAGAACGCTCGCCACGAGTTGCTGTTCCCGGTTTTCGGCTCCAGTGTGATTAGCCAAGTGGGTGTGGAGCTGGGGTTGAAGGCTGCGCATACGGCCACCCGTGAGATGGTGTTGAAACTGATCAACAAGCGCAGCCTCGCTCTGATTAACGGCGTGATGACCAGGGTGTTCGGACGCAGAGTGAGTCAACGTGCTCTGATCACCAAGACGATTCCGCTGGTGGGTTGTGTGATAGGTGGCACCTGGAATGCCGTTGAGGTTCAGTTGATTCGTAACCGAACGCTCCGCTACCTCACGGCACAGGCCATGGAATCCGGTGAGTTCATCGACGTTGAGGCAGTAGCGAGCTGATGGGGAGATTTCAACGACGGCACATTCGGGGTGCCTTGATCCTTGGTGGTGCCTTGATCCTTTCCCCAATGATCCTTGCCCCCAGGGTGGTTGCTGATCCTCACCCCCGGCAGGAGGTCACAGTTCTGACGGTGAACAACGGCCAGGAAGTGCTTGTTGACCTTGCGGGTGAAGGGCGCGCCGTCAGGTTGGCTTGCATTCAGGCACCGCTTGCCGAGCAGAGGCCATGGGCGCAGAACGCTACAGCTCAGCTTCGCCGCTCCCTTATGCCTGGAAGCAGCGTTGTTCTGGAACTAAGGGCCAGGGATGTATACGGCAGAGTTGTGGCTCGCTTGATCGACGATGGGGCTGATGTAGCTGTTCCACTTTTGAAGCAAGGGGCAGTCTTTGCCTACGACGGTTATCTGGGGCAATGCAATGACCTGGATTAAAGCCGTCTTGAGCGTGAAGCCAAAGCCGCCCAGCTTGGGGTCTGGAGCGTTCAAGGAGGCATTGAACGCCCATGGAATCTGATTGAGGCGTCCGGAGGACGTCTGGAGCCTTAATCAGGTCAAACAGTTGTGGTTGACACAGTCGATCTGAACAGGCTGCGTCTAAATGAAAAGAGATTCACGAACGCGATGAGTTACGAGCCTGGCAGCCTGGAATGTCGTTTGCTGATTGATGCCAAGCACCATCTTGAACATGCATTGGCATCCCTGAGCTCCCTTCCACAAAGCGATCACATTCAGCGGCAGCTCAAGGCTGTGCATCAGCAGCTTGAAGGGATGCACGATCTCAAGCGCAAACAACCGCTTCACTCCCCCGTCTGAACCGGTGTTGTTTGAACAGAATGGAGGGACCAATCAGCTCCCTCCATGTTTGAGAACAAAAACCGCCCTGCATGGGTGAATTGGCTCTTTCTTGGAATCTTCTTGTGGTCCAGCTGGCAGCTGGCGGGATTCTGGTTTGCACAGCTCCACGGCTGAAGCTGTGCGTGTGCACGACGCTGTGCCTCAGTGCTTTAGCCCTACTCCCAAGTGACCGTGCAGCGGTAGGTGCTCGAATTCCCTGAGGTTCCAATCACTTCGCAGGATGTGTCCGTCACGCTCTTCCCTTGAGGAACCTTGGCCATTGCACGATTGATCGCAAGCTCTTCGCTGACCCCACCCATCGTCACCGATCCCGCATGGACAACAGTGCTGTTGGAGAGAATCAAGAGCGTCGCAAGCGGTAGGAGTCGTTGCACAGAGTTCATGGCAGTTGATGACTCATTCATTGAGACGTCGTGCATCGATGATCCTGGCAAGTTCCAGTACATAGCCTGCAGTACACCAGCGACCGTGGCTGCGAACTCGGTTTTCAGGATCCGAGCGGATTTCAGCCGTTTCGGCCATCAAGAGGTCAAGTTCTTCTAGCGGCAGTTCGTAGAGATCCTGCAATTCCACCTCCCGACCGAGCAGATGGCTACGGAACCATTTGCGCGTTTGCTCTTGCGCAGGGATTTCATACGGCATGCAATAACTCCGCTAGTCCTTTAGTTGTAGGGGTAGGCATTCGGCACGAAGAACTGTTCGTTGATCGGTGGACGGGTGTAGTTGCCCTGCTCCGGCCGCGGAGGCAGTTCGATTGCTGGAGGTGTCATGTCTTCCCAGGGAACTTTGCTCAGCACATGTCGCAGACAGTTGAGGCGTGCTCTGCGCTTGTCGTCGGCTTCAACGGTGAACCAGGGCGCTTCCGGAATGTTGGTGCGGTTGAACATGGCGTCTTTCGCTTGGGAGAACTCCACCCAACGATTACGGGCCTCCAGATCCATGGGGCTCAGCTTCCAGCGTCTGGTGGGGTCGTCGATTCGCGACTGGAAACGGGCTTCCTGTTCCGTGTCGCTCACCGAAAACCAATACTTCAGGAGCAGGATTCCGCTCCTCACCAACATGCGTTCGAATTCAGGCACGTCATCAAGAAATTGTTCAACCTGTTCAGGAGTGGCGAAGCCCATGACCCGCTCCACTCCGGCACGGTTATACCAGCTGCGATCGAACACCACGATCTCTCCTGCTGCGGGGAAATGTTCCACGTATCGCTGGAAATACCATTGTGTTTTTTGTCGCTCGGTCGGCGTTCCGAGAGCAACGACACGGCAGCCTCGGGGATTTAAGGGTTCTGTGAGACGTTTAATTGTGCCGCCTTTCCCTGCCGCATCTCGACCTTCGAACAGAACGATCATCCGGTAGCCGGTGTCCTTGATCCAGTACTGCATCTTCACCAGCTGGGTCTGGAGTTTCACCAGTTCGGCTTCGTACAGCTTTTTATTCAGCCGTTCGATCTTGTGATTCCGACCTTCGAGCAGGTCGTCCAGCAGTTCTGCCGGACTGTCGAGGTCGTGCTCGCTGCCTGCAAGGTTGTCCATGACGGAATCGGGAAGCTTCTCCCCACTGTCTTTTTTTTTGTCATGGGCCTTGTGCTTGCCCTTGTCTTTGTCCTTATGCGCCATGGTTTGGGAAGCCTCTCCTTCATTGGTGACTGATTCCGAGCGTCACCCTTTCAGTGCAAATGTTTTTCTCAGCTTTGTGGGTGTTCTGAGACTTGGCGATCGGTAGGCAAGGGGAGGCTGAGGCGAATGGCGAAGCGTCCTGGTGGCTGCTTTTCGGAACAGAGATCTCCCTGCAGACACTCCAGACGTCCGCCGTGAAGAGTCGCCACGTGGGAGACAATCGCGAGCCCGAGACCGCAGTGGCCTTGTTGACCACGGGAAGAATCGAGGCGATGAAAGGGCTGAAGCGCTTGCTCCCATTCGCTGGCTGGCATGCCTTCACCTTGGTCCCAGATTTCGATGCTGCAGCGTGAGTCCATGTCACGCAGGCGCAAAACCACAGGGGCTGTTCCGTAAGAGAACGCATTGTCGATGAGATTGGCAACCGCCCTGCCGAGAGCCACCGGTTTCACGGCCATGGAGAGAGGCGTGAGATCCAGATGGAGTTGATCAGCTGGATGACTGCTGGCCACTTCTGCCAGCAGCTGCTCGAGAGGAACCTCGACTGAGGCTTCACCGTCACCGCCTCCTGCAAACAGCAGAAACTGCCCCGTGATCCGCTCGAGGGACTGAAGATCTCCAGCACAGCGCTCTCGGTCTTCCGCCGTGAGCTGAGGCATGGAGAGCCGGAACTGAAGCCGCGTGATCGGTGCCCTTAGATCATGGGCAATACCAGCCAGCATGGTGGCCCGTTCTTGGCGGCTGGTGGCTAGGCGCTGCACCATCGCATTGAAGCGCTCCGTGAGCCGTTGCACTTCCGGCGCACCTCGAGCCGGTACAGCATCCGGCCCACCTCCTTCCCCCACCCTGGCAAGGGCTTTCTCCAGACTTCTCAGCGGCGCCTCGACCTCCACGAGCAGGAACAACCCGCCGCAGATGATGCCTGCTCCAACCAGTGACAGTCCTAGAAGAGTCGGCTCTGGGGGCCAGCGCATCATCGAAGGCACATTCACCTTCAACCAGATGGGCTCCAGGGGGGAAATCAGCTCAATCCAAATGCTGCGTTCTTCCCCAGCTGCGCGGTGGGGGTAGACCATCGGGCAGTGGGACAGCCTTTGACAAAGTTGTTGTTGCAATGCTTCAGCCTGACGTTTGAAGCCTGCCGATGGATCCAAGGTTGATGGTTTGGGCCTCACGGTGACCACAAGATCCAATCCGGTCAGTTCTGCCACCAGATGGGGTGGATATCGCTCCAAGGCCAGTTCTGTGAGCCTGACGTTGAGGGCCAAGTCGCGACCGAGCTGAATGGTCTGAAGCTGCTCCAGCTGACGTCCGAACAGGGCTTGGAAGACCAGCAGACAGAAGGCTGAACTGCCGAGGGCCAGGCTTCCCCATCCCAGCAGTGAGCTGATGCGCTTCTGCCAGGACGGAGATGGCATGGGAGGGAGTTAGCGAGAGCGGGGTTGACCGTCGGGAACAAACACGTACCCATAGCCCCAGACGGTCTGCAGGTAGCGGGGACGTGTGGGGTCAGGTTCCACCAGTTTGCGTACCCGAGAGACCTGCACGTCCATGCTGCGGCTGTCTGTGTCACAACCAGGCCCGCGCGCTAGCTCAATGAGCCGTTCTCTCGATAGCGGACGGTGTGGGTGTTGAACGAAGGATGCCAGCAGACTGAATTCACCACTGGTGATCACCACTGGTTTCCCCTCGCGGGTCAGCGTCCTTGCGGCCAGATCGAGCACGTTGTCTCCGAACACCACATCGCCACCTTCCGCGAGAGGAGTTCCCGCAGGGAGGGAACTCCGGCGCCGAAGAACAGCTTCGATCCGTGCGGAGAGTTCTCTCGGCAGAAACGGTTTGGCGAGATAGTCATCAGCACCCTGTTCGAGGCCGATGATGCGGTCGACGCCCTCGCCGCGGGCAGTCAGCATGACCACTGGCAGATCGTCTCCAGCGTCGCGGAGACGGCGGAGGGCTGTGAGACCGTCGTCTCCTGGCATCATCAAATCGAGAACGATCAAATCTGGCCGCTGGAACTCGAGTCTTGCCTCGAGTTGTTTGACGTCACTGAGGCTGCGCACGTCATAGCCCTGGTCGATGAGGTAAGTGCCCACCATCTGGCGCAGCTCAGGATCATCGTCGACCACCCAGATCATCGAGGAGCGTCCCACCGTTGTTAGTCCTGCAAGAGATGCCCTGATCGTATGGATGCATCAGCACCCTGTCGCCCAGGGATTGACCCTGTCACAGCTGATCAGCGTGCTGTCACCACTCAGACACTCCCTGGCCTCAGGTTGCTCATAACCTGATGGAATGGACTTACCGCTGCCATCACTGAAGATCGGGGCGTTTGGGCTTCTGATCACTCCACTCGCGGTTCTTCCGGTCTGGGCTGAATCCAGGCCCGTTCACTCCTATGGGCAACGGATGGAGGCGTTGTTTATTCGTAGGGATGTGAATGGCGACGGGCGCTTGGAGACTGGTGAAGTGAAGGGTGATCCTTACCTCGAACGCAGATTGCAACGGCGCGATTCTCGGGGCTTCCTTTTGTTGGAAGATCTCAGACCATCAACGCCCCATCCCAGTGGCAGGCGTCTACAGCAACGCTTCCGTCAGGCCGATCGCAACGGCGATGGTCAGTTGGATCGATCGGAATGTCGTTCTTTGCCCTGGCTAAACCGCAACTTCACCAGCTTCGATCTTGATGCGAATGGTGGATTGACACTTGAGGAGCTTTGGATTGTTCAGCGTTCGCTGGCCCCTCGATCACCTGCTCCCTGAGCTCCTCAAGCCTTTCAGCGCTTGATCTTTGACGCTGAGCGCTTCGTTTTCACGTGAGGATTTGTCGTTCCGCGCATGAGCCGGCTGCATCCCTTAAATAGGCGGATGGTTCCTGCGATGATCGATACGAACGCCAGCACCAGCAGCAGGGCGATCAGAATGATGGCCGCAAGCCCCAGCGCTGCTTCAACAAGCTGACTCAGACCCCGGATAAGGTCGGCGATCGCTTCGCTCACGACCACCATGGCGTCGAGTTTCTGGGGAAGCCAGCTCAGGAAGGTGAATGCACCCGCACCAAAGCCGAGCAGCAGAACGGACTCGAAGAGTTGCCTGCCGACGGACATCGGTCGGGAGGAGCGCCCTTTACTGAACACTTTTCTCGGTGATTTCCCCTTGCGCAGGGGGCGGATCTTGGGTGGGTTCATGACATTGCCTGGTGTCCGGCACCTCGCATCCAGCGCTCAAATTCTGTGAGCACGAGTTCGTTGGGACAGTCGATCAAGGTGAGATCGCCAACAGTGCAATCCCCATAACCACTGTGGTGAAGAGTGATGTGATATCCAGAACCACTGAGACCGCAAACTTCCGGATCGCTCCGGACGACGACATCAAGCGAAGCTCCAATGCGTGCAACCCGACGACGGAGATCTGACCAGCTTGATGCCATTCCCGCATTCATCCGATCTGATCATTCTGAGGATCTCTCTGCTCAGGTCAACGCTCTCAATCAGCTTGTGAAGGATTGCTAATCGGTGGCTCTGCTCGCCCCTCCTGCTTTTCGAGCTGGGGATTGGTCTGCGGGGTTTCGGGTGTGGGGATCGGCACAAGCAGACCGACCAGCCCAAGAATCAAAAACGTACCGGTGCCCAGTGCTGGTGCCGCCAAGCGTTGAAGCAAAGGTGTTCGCTCTTCCAGATCCCGTTTCGGCAGGGGAGCATGGGTGATCCGAGGCCACTGGATGCGAACCCTTTCGTCGTGACGCAGGGCATCGAGGCAGCGCACCAGGTCTGCAAGATCCGCATCATCAAGTTGAAGGGTCAGAGGAGGAACTCCACTGCGGCTGCTGATTAGTTCCAGTTGATGTCCTTGCTCGAGAGGGAGGATTCGCACGGGCCCCCCATCCTGGCCTTGAACTCTGGATACCCCCGACAGTTGAAGACGGGCATAGGGAATGACCGCAGCCATGAGGGCTTCCAGGTGCTCCCGTTTCCCTTCCATTTCAGGGCCGCCAATCATGGTGAGTCTCCAACTGGAGAGAATGCCGATCGCATTGCTGCCATGGTCGGCAGAAAAGTCTGGAAGACCTTCAACCTCCAAGCGTGCAGCGGTTTGGTCGTATCGGAAGGACTGTTTCAGCATCACCATCAGGGGGTCGGATCGAGAAGGCTGGCGCGGAGCCGATCGACTCCACCTGGACCGGCAGCCAGGGCCAGTGTGAGCACGAGTTGGCGCTGAAGGGGCATGGCCTGTTGACCATCAAGAAGGCGCTGAATGGCTCCCCTGCGGAGGTTCATGCGCTCTTCGATGAGGTCTCCAAGGCGCTGATCCAGGAGAGCCCAACGTTGTTCTGTGAGGTTTGCAGGTTCCCTGCTTGACAGCAATTGATGCAGCAGTGGGTAGAGACGATCCGCCATGGCGCAGAGAATGCGGATCAGGGCTTCAGTTTCAACCGCTGCAAGCGATCCACGGCGGGTTGATCGCCTCAGTGGGTTGTGGCACCGGCGCTTCCAGAGTTCGACACGATTGGGAAAGACCGTTTCAAACCCCAGTTGTCGGGTCGCCCAGAGCATGGCCTCCCCACCATTGAGATCCAATGACTCCACAGTCAGCAACAGAAGATCCAGGCGTTCGAGCGCCCGTCGGCCGAGAACGGCTTCGGGTTGAGACGGATCGGATACCGCCGGAACTGAAACATCGGTCATGGCTGCGATGATGCCAGGGTTCAGGCCTTTCCGTCACCACCTCGTGGATCTTCGTCAGTACGTTCGAGATATTCCCGACTTTCCCAAGCCCGGAATCCTGTTCCGTGACATCACCCCCTTACTCAGGGAACCCAGCGGTTGGGATGAGGTGATTCGGCGCCTGGTCGCTGTGTGTGATCGATGGCAACCGGATCTGATCGTGGGCATCGAATCCAGGGGGTTCATTGTTGGAACGGCGCTGGCAACCCAGCTGAAGAAGGGCTTTGTCCCCGTTCGCAAGCCAGGCAAATTGCCTGGTGAGGTGATCGGAATCGATTACACCCTGGAGTACGGCAGTGATCGTCTCGAGATTCACGCTGATGCTTTGTCTGATCATCCGAGAGTGATGCTTGTGGATGACCTGCTGGCCACTGGTGGTACTGCCTCGGCATCGGCTGAATTGGTCACCAAGGCTGGAGGAGTGCTTGTGGGATGCGGATTCGTGATCGAACTTGCGGATCTGGCTGGGCGCAGAAAACTTCCAGCTGGTGTACCAGTCGAATCACTGATTATTTACGACTGATCTCTCACTCCTGCTGGTTCTGCCAGTCGAGAACGTCTTGGTATTGGCTGAGATTCAGAAGACCGAAGCTCCAAAGCACGACAGGGAGCGGAGCCTGTTCCAAAGCGGCTTGTCGCAAACCCAGATTGATCGCGTTGTCACTGAGTCCCATTTTCTGCTGAAGAAAACTGAGCAGAGCGGGATTCGGCTGGGGTTGTGGATCGCTGCTTGTCACCATCGTGGGCAATCCTTTGACCACACTGTGGCAAGCGCGAGAGCAAGGTGCCAGGACCGTCGGTCATGGCCGAAAGACTGACGCGACGAACCCATCGGGCCTGCGCCAGAAGCTTGATGATTAGAAACCGTATCGGAAGAATGAGTGGTTGCCGATTGGAGAACAATCGGATCAGAAGGTCAGTGGAGAGCAGAACACTGATCAGATCGGAAAGCCGTCGCCAGGTGTAAAGGCGTCCCAGGTTTGATGGCAGGGAACCGTTGATGCCTCTCGATTGCGTGAGGTCAAGCAGGTCACTTACATCCCGCCAGCAGAGATTCAATCCTTGACCACCAACGGGATGACAGCGATGACCCGATTCTCCGACCAACAACAGGTTGGCGGCACTGAGTTGTGGGGCAAAGCTGAGTTCCAAAGGGAACGCCCCAGGTTGATCCAAAAGAGCTGTGGGACGAATTCCTATTGGAAGAACGTCTGTTAGTTGCTGAAGTAGTTGATGGTCCTGCAGGTTTGCGCGTTCACGACAGTGCTGAAGAGGAGCACTCCAAACCACTTGGTACAGCGCACCTCCAAGTGGCAGCACAGCCATCGGTCCCTCGGCTCGGAACAATTCATAGGCACAACGTTGCTCGGCGCCCTCGAGAGTCACTTTGGCTGTTAAGCAACCTTGTTTGTACGCGTGACTCCAGAACGGCATCGCTCGAGAGCGACGAAGTGTCGAGCGAGAACCATCAGCAGCAACAATCCAATCAGATTGCTGTTGGTGCTGCCGGGAAGAATGTTCGTCAACACTGAAGCGCATGTTGACCAATGCGTTGTTCTCAAGCTCGTCCAGGAGCTTCGTCATCAACGGCTTGTGATCCAGAATCCAGCCGATCGCTTCAGACCCTCTGTTTCCGGGTCTGAGATCACTGCGGCGAAACCATGCAGTTGATCCCAGAACCCGGTCGTCGAGACGAAGGGACTCAAACGGTGATAAAAAATTTTGAAGTTGATCCCAAACATCCAGGCGTTGGAGCAAGCGTCTGGATGAGTGGGTTAAGGCGTATGCACGGCTTCGTCCAATCAGCTCGGGTCGTGTCTGATGGTCAATTAACAGGACGTTAAATCCCTGCCGAGCAAGACCAAGAGCGAGAAGAGAACCTGTTGGACCGGCTCCAACAATCAGGAACCGGTCAGTTGCCGTTGCTTCTGGCAAGGAATCAGCCGATGCCCAGGAGACCGCGGGTGAAGGCCTCTCCACCCATGGCGAGTTCAGTCGCAAGCAGAGCAATGAAGCCAAGCATGGCCATGCGTCCGTTCAGCTTTTCAGCACGCTCATGGAAACCCCAACCACTTTCGGTGTCTACCACTTCCATTCTGGGTTCGGTCGCGAAGGCGTTCAAACGGCCGCCATCTTCTGTTGTCACCGTCGCTCCACGGATGACTGGTGCACTTGCAGGTACTTCGGACATTTGTCTCAGGCGTCTTTACATAGCGTAACGCATCTTTTCAGAACTTTTGATTCTGGGTGCTGCCACGCAGGCGCAGTCGGCAAAGATCTTCGAAAGCTGGCCTCAGCAGGAACGGGTAGTCCCCAACCCAGAGGCGGGCCTCCGGTAACCAGGCATCGGTCAGCGCTCCCAATCTGCTGAAGTCCTTGCGATCACTGAGCACGATGCAACGGACCACCATCCCCGGTCGGATTGATCCGTGGGCCTTGGTCATCGGGAAACTGATCCTGCCGAGGTAGCCATCCTCATCGGCAAGGTCGATCACCATCCAGGTTCGCCTGTTCTCGACCAGTTCGAGGCGACCGTTGGCATCAGCCTGTTCACGCTGATTCTCGACGCGTTCTTGGGTGAATGCTTCCGCAATCTCGCCTTCGAAGATGGCTGCTGCGGGATAGCGCCGAAGCTGGGCATTGCGACGACCCGCTTCAACGATCGGACCCCAAAGGATGTAGAGGAGCAGGACGACTCCTGCGATCAACCAAACCGACCCCCAGCGGTTGAACGACAAGCTCTGGCTGATGAGAAGCGTGATCACACCGCCGATTCCAGAAATCAGCAGGCGCTGAAGAATCTTGCGGGGATTGCCGAGGGTTGCTCTGAATTGAGTTCCCGTGGCGACTGCCGGAATCAGGCGCTGAAGTTCTCCCGGTCGCAGAGGCAGAAGCATCTTGAATCAGATCAGGCGTTCGAGGCCGTAGACCAGCCCCTCGAGTTGACGGACCCGGCGCACGCACAGCAGTACCCCTGGCATGTAGGCAGAGCGATCGATCGTGTCGTGGCGAAGGGTATATGTTTCGCCGGGCGCTCCGAACATCACTTCTTGGTGTGCGACCAAGCCCGGTAGTCGCAGTGAATGAAGGCGAAGTCCACTGGGACGGCGGCCACCCCGGCTCCCCTCGAGGGATTCATGTTCTTCGACTTCTTCAGGGTTGAAGGATTTGCCGAGCTCCTCCATGAGTTCAGCGGTTTTGATGCATGTCCCGCTGGGTGCATCAGCCTTGCGATTGTGATGGAGCTCCGTGAGTTCAGCATGGTCGTAAAAGCGCGCCGCTGCTGCTGCTGCCTGTTGAAGCAGAACCATTCCCACAGAGAAATTGGGGATTACAGCGCCACCGATGGATGCCTTGCGCGCAAATTCATTGAGATCGTTCAGCTGCTGCGGTGAAAGCCCTGTTGTGCCGATCACGGGATGCACGCCGTAAGCGATCGCGGCGCGGGTATTGCTGTAGACGACTGATGGATGGGTGAAATCCACCATCACAGCGCCGTGACCTCGACCGTTGTCGCGTACGGCTTGGCTGCAAGCACAGAGGCATCCCTCTAGGTCGGCGGTCACGGCGACCTCAAGGGGGCCTAGGCCGAGACAATCGCCGACGTCGTGTCCCTCCTTGCCAGGTGTGGTGTCAACGGCACCCACGAGATAGCAGTCCTCCGCTGCCTGAATGGCCCTGATCACCTCAGCACCCATCCTTCCGAGTGCTCCTGTGACCACCACAGGGATCGAACCACCCGCTGCTGAATTCATGGCACTGCTGTCACTCGCTAGAGCCTATGGGCTCGGGGGTCTTGTAACACCAGACCCCAAACACTCGCACCTTGAGCACGGCCCGCCGTAATGTTCTTCACATTGCTCAAAGAGTGCAGATGTTCACACAGGTCCGCTCCGCTGATCGTCGCGTTGCTCCTGTGGAGGGTCAAAACCACAAGTCCGTGATGAAGGCGGTTTACGTGGTTCTGGAACCTCAGTACCAAAACTCACTCACCCAGGCCGCCATTGCTCTCAACGCGGCTGAAGGAGACCTTGGAATTGATCTCTGCGGCTATTTGATCGAGGAACTGCGCGATCCCGATAATTACGAAAATTTCAAGCGTGATATCAGCGAGGCCGATGTCTTCATCGCTTCCCTCATTTTCATTGAGGATCTTGCTCAGAAGGTCGTTGAGGCTGTAACCCCCCACCGCGACCGTCTCAAGGCAGCTGTGGTGTTCCCCTCGATGCCCGAGGTGATGCGCCTGAACAAGCTCGGCTCCTTTTCAATGGCGCAGCTTGGGCAAAGCAAAAGTGCCATTGCCGGTTTCATGAAAAAGCGGAAGGAAGCCGGGGGGGCAGGCTTTCAGGACGCCATGCTCAAGCTTCTCAACACGCTTCCCACTGTTCTCAAGTACCTGCCGGTGGAGAAAGCGCAGGATGCCAGGAGCTTCATGCTCAGCTTCCAGTACTGGTTAGGGGGAACTCCCGACAATCTCAGGAATTTCTTGCTGATGCTGGCCGACAAGTATGTCTTTCCGCCTGCTGAAGGTGAGGAACGTTCAGCCATGGTGGTGGCGGAGCCAGAGGTCTTCCCTGACCTGGGGATTTGGCATCCCCTTGCGCCCAACATGTTTGAGGATCTCAAGGAATATCTGAATTGGACGTCAAGCCGAACCGATCTTTCCGATGAAGCCCGTCAAGGGCCAGTGATTGGTCTGGTGCTGCAGCGCAGCCACATCGTGACGGGTGATGACGCGCACTATGTAGCGGTCATTCAGGAGCTTGAGTTCCGTGGTGCTCGGGTGATCCCGATCTTCTGCGGCGGTCTCGACTTCTCCAAGCCCGTCAACGCCTTCTTCTTTGATCCGCTGAATCCAGAACAGCCATTGGTTGATGGCATCGTGTCGCTGACTGGTTTCGCACTGGTTGGTGGACCGGCTCGCCAAGACCACCCCAAGGCAATCGAGTCCCTTAAGAAGCTCAATCGCCCCTACATGGTGGCCTTGCCATTGGTCTTCCAGACCACCCAGGAATGGGAGGACAGCGATCTCGGCCTTCACCCCGTGCAAGTGGCACTGCAGATTGCGATTCCAGAGCTGGATGGTGCCATTGAACCCATTGTTCTGTCCGGCCGTGATGATGCAACTGGAAAAGCCCATACCCTTCAAGATCGGGTCGATGCCATTGCCGAACGGGCGATTCGCTGGTCATCCTTGCGAATCAAGCCGCGTCAGCAGAAAAAGTTAGCAATCACCGTTTTCAGCTTTCCTCCGGACAAGGGAAATGTGGGAACAGCGGCCTATCTCGATGTATTCGGATCCATTCATCGTGTTCTCGAAGAAATGAAGGCGAAGGGATACGACATTCAGGATCTTCCGCGTGATTCCAAAACTTTGATGGAAGCGGTGATCAATGACCCTGAAGCGATGCAGGGAGCACCGGAGCTTTCGATCGCCCATCGCATGAGTGTGGAGGAGTACGAGCGGCTGACCCCTTACTCCGAGCGTTTGGAGGAGAACTGGGGAAAACCTCCTGGAAATCTCAACAGCGATGGGCAAAACCTGCTGATTTACGGCCGTCATTTTGGCAATGTGTTTGTTGGTGTGCAGCCCACATTTGGTTACGAAGGCGATCCAATGCGCCTTCTCTATTCCCGTAGTGCGAGCCCTCACCATGGCTTCGCCGCTTATTACACCTACCTCGAGAAAGTGTGGGGGGCTGATGCCGTTCTCCACTTTGGTACCCACGGGTCACTTGAGTTCATGCCCGGCAAGCAGATGGGCATGAGTGAAACCTGTTATCCAGATTCATTGATTGGCTCTTTGCCGAATCTGTACTACTACGCAGCAAACAATCCTTCTGAGGCCACGATCGCCAAACGCCGCGGCTACGCGTCCACGATCAGCTACCTCACGCCACCAGCAGAGAATGCCGGCCTTTACAAGGGCCTCAAAGAGCTTGGTGAACTCGTCGGTTCTTATCAGCAATTGCGCGAGGGCGGTCGCGGCGTTCAGATCGTGAACACGATTGTTGAAACGGCCCGTCTGTGCAATTTGGATAAGGATGTTGACCTTCCTGAGGACGATGCTGCCTCTCTTGATCTCGAGGGTCGGGATGCTCTGGTTGGCGCTGTTTACCGCCAATTGATGGAGATTGAAAGTCGTCTTCTCCCCTGCGGTCTCCATACCATCGGCAAGCCCCCCACGGCTGAAGAGGCTGTCGCAACCTTGGTCAATATCGCAGCGCTGGAGCGTGAGGAGGAAGGTCTTCGCTCACTCCCAGGGCTTCTCGCTGAAGCGATGGGACGCACCATCGACGCTATTTATCGAGGGAATGATGAGGGCGTTCTTGCTGATGTTGAACTGAATCGGACGATCACTGAAACATCCCGGGCTGCCATCGGCTCCATGGTTCGTTCCCTGACCGGTCTTGATGGCAGGGTGAACATGCGCGGCAACTTCGGTTGGCTTCTTGACCTCCTCACCAAGTTTGGACTGAAGCTTCCTACTCCCTGGCTGAGGGCATGCTGTGGAGCTGGTTTCACCAGCATTGATTCCACCGAGCTCGACAAGCTTTTTGCGTACCTGCGTTTTTGCCTTGAGCAAATTTGCGCGGATATGGAGATGGAAAGTTTGTTGCGGGCGCTTGATGGTGAATATGTGCTTCCAGGGCCAGGCGGAGATCCCATCCGCAACCCCGGTGTTCTTCCTAGCGGCAAAAACATTCACGCCCTTGATCCCCAAGCTATTCCTACCCGAGCAGCAGTTGCTGCAGCGAAGGGTGTGGTCGATAAGTTGATTGAGCGTCAGCGTGAAGAGCAAGGCGCTTGGCCAGAAACCATTGCCTGTGTTCTTTGGGGTACAGACAATATCAAGACCTATGGTGAGTCTCTTGCTCAGATCCTCTGGTTTGTTGGCGTTAAGCCGATGGCTGATTCTGTCGGCCGCGTCAACAAGCTCGAGTTGATTCCCCTTGAAGAGTTGGGTCGTCCTCGGATTGATGTGGTGGTGAATTGCTCTGGTGTGTTCCGTGACCTGTTCATCAACCAGATGGCCTTAATTGACCAGGCTGTGAAAATGGCGGCTGAAGCTGATGAACCTCTAGAGCAGAATTTTGTGCGTCGCCATGCTCTTGAACAGGCCGAAAAAGAAGGTACAAGCCTTCGTGATGCGGCTTGCAGGGTGTTCTCGAACGCTAGTGGTAGCTACAGTTCAAACGTCAATCTCGCTGTAGAAAATAGCACCTGGGAGGAAGAAGGTGAGTTGCAGGAGATGTACCTCTCCCGCAAAACGTTTGCATTCAATGCGGACAATCCTGGTGAGATGAACCAGAAGCGTGATGTGTTTGAGAACGTCATGAAAACTGCTGACGTTACCTTCCAGAATCTTGATTCGGCAGAGATTTCGCTGACGGATGTGAGTCATTATTTCGACAGTGATCCCACCAAGCTCATTAAGGGCTTGCGGGATGATGGCAAAGCTCCAACCAGCTACATCGCTGACACCACAACAGCCAATGCTCAAGTGCGCTCCTTGAGTGAGACGATTCGTCTGGATTCTCGGACCAAGCTTCTTAATCCCAAGTGGTACGAAGGCATGCTCGATTCCGGTTATGAGGGCGTTCGCGAAGTGGCTAAGCGTCTCAACTTCACGCTCGGTTGGAGTGCTACCAGTGGCGCGGTTGACAACTTCGTATACGAGGAAGCCAACGAAACTTTCATCAATGATCCGGAGATGCGGAAACGTCTCTTGGAGTTAAATCCTCACAGTTTCCGACGCATTGTTGGAACATTGCTTGAGGTGAACGGTCGGGGATACTGGGAAACCTCTGATGAAAACATCCAGCAGCTCCAAGAGCTTTACCAGGAAGTAGAGGATCGGATTGAAGGTGTGACGACTCCAGCCTGAACGTCGTCAGCACGCGCTGGGATTCAAGTCCCAGCGCGTTCACATCGCTCAGTGCATAATTTGTCCAAGGATGGTCTTTTGGTGATCGGCAGTCGATAGCGTGCCCAAAGTGAATACAACCAATCCACGATCGGACTGACGAAAGGCCATGTTGTGGGTGCATAAATCCAGCCGAGACCAATCAAGCGGTAAGCAGCGCGAAACACAGCCACATCCTTAAGAACTTTCCCGTCGGCATCGATGGCATGAATCCTTGCCATGGCTTGGCGATAGGTGATTCCACCCCATGATTCAGGACAGTAATCCGTGGCATTGATATCCACAAATTGCATCACTTCCTTTTGATCCTTTCGGCGGAGAAAGTTCACTTCTCTGACACAGAGTGGGCAGCCGCCGTCGTAGAGAAGGGTTAGGGCATGCTCTGATGTCATGGACGTTCGTGACTTGAAAGGAGTCCTGTTCTAGCGAAACCAATCAGGTGTCTCGGGCTACGGCTTCCCCCATGGTCAGCATCTGATGGATCGGTCCAACATCGTGCACTCGCAAGACATGCACGCCTGCGGCCTGGGCACGTGCGCAGACTGCAGCAGTCCCCCAGATTCTTGCTTTGGGCTTGGGTTGATTCAAGACCGCGCCGATGAAGCGTTTTCGAGATGGGCCCAGCAACAAAGGAATGCCATCGTATTGGAGTTCTTCGAGCCGGCGGATTAGTTCCAGATTCTGTTCATTGTCTTTCGCAAATCCCAGCCCTGGATCCCAAATCAGTTGGGCATGCTTCACTCCTTGTTGGCAGGCCAGTTTGGTGGTTTCCCGCAGTTCTCGCTGGACTGCATTCACCACACCCTCCTTGCCGTAATTGGTGCAAGAGTCCATCGTTGCGCTGTTTCCCCGGCTGTGCATCAACACGTAAGGACAGCCTGCTTCAGCAATGAGCGGAAGCATGGCTGAATCGCGGCGGCCTCCGCTGACATCATTGATCCAGTCGGCACCCGCATCGAGTGCCGCTGAGGCCACAGCAGCCAGGAACGTGTCGACGGAAATGATGATATTTGGATGGGCGAGTCTGATCGCTTTGAGGCAGGGGATCAGACGTCTCAGTTCCTCTTCAGCACCCACCTCTTCGGCCCCAGGTCGGGTGCTTTGAGCACCAAGATCGAGCACATCGGCTCCATCACGGATCTGTCGGTCGGCTTCTCTTGTGGCCAGATCCTCACCGTTGAAACGGCCTCCATCACTGAAGGAGTCTGGGGTGAGGTTGATCACACCCATCACAGCTGGTCTGTGACCCCAGCAGGTGGGATGGCGCATCGCTCGCTCAGACTTTCTTGTAGTTCGCGATTCTTGCGAAGCCCTCGGGATCGAGCGATGCACCTCCGACTAACACACCATCAATTTCGCTCATGCCCATGAGCTCATCGATGTTTGCTGGCTTCACCGACCCTCCGTACTGAATGATCAGATCAGGTGAACCGACCCAGCTTCGGATCAGTCCACAGATTCGATTCGCCTCGGCGGACTCACAGGTTTTTCCTGTGCCGATGGCCCAGATTGGTTCGTAGGCCACGACCAACCGAGCCGGATCGAGACCTTCAAGGCCCTGTTCCACCTGTCGACGGATTACCCGTTCAGCCTCACCTCGGCTGCGCTGCTCGTCGCTCTCGCCCACGCAGACGATGGGGATCAGGTCGTGAGCTTGCGCTGAACGGGCTCTGTGGTTGATCTGTTCATCACTCTCGCTGAAGTATTTCCGGGGCTCGCTGTGGCCAACGATGGCGTAACGCACGCCATGCTCCTGAAGCATCGCTGGTGAGATCTCGCCCGTGTAAGCCCCGTGACCTTCCCAATGCACATTTTGGCTGGAGATTTCGACCCGACTCCCAGTCCCCACATCCGCCAGCGTGCTGATCGCGGTGAAGGGCGGAGCTACCACCAAATGACGGTCATCCGGGGTCTCAGCGATCAGGGGTAGGAACGTACCCATCCAGTCCCGGGTCTGGGCACAGGTCATGTGCATCTTCCAGTTGCCTGCGATCACCGGTTTGCGCACGCTTGCGTCCTCTGCAGCTCAGCAGCAGCCAACTTACGGCCCAGCCTGAGGGTCTTCGGGAACCGTGGCGCTTTCTCCACCGAGTTCAACATGATCTCCAGCCGTGAGTTGCCGTCCTCGGCGGGATTCCACACTGCCGTTGACCAGCACCTGGCCATCGCGGATGCGCAGTTTGGCCTCGCCTCCTGTGGAAACCCATCCCTGCCATTTGAGGAACTGATCGAGCTTCATCAGGGCAGTGCGTCTGGATGCCATTGATAGTGTGCACCGATGCTGACCCCTTCCGAAGCCGGATTCCGCAGACTTCTTCCCCTCCTGCGGCCGCATTCCGTCCAGCTGCTTTGGGGTGCGCTCAGCATGATCCTCTTTGTTGGCAGCTGGCCGCTGCTGATGGATCTGGTTGGACGGTTGATTCCTGCCCTTGGTTCAGGTGATCTGTCAGTCGTGCTCCCTGTGATCGGCCTCGTTCTTGTGGTGTTTCTGCTCCAGAAGCTGGCTCAGTTTGCTCAGGATTCGTTGTTGGCCGGTCCAGCACTGCAGGTGAGCCAGAGCTTGCGCAGGGATCTTTTCCGCCAACTGCAACAGGTGGAACTCGGTGCCCTGGAGAAGCTCTCAGCGGGGGACCTCACGTATCGGCTGACCGAAGACGCGGACCGTGTCAGTGAGGTGATCTACAAAACTCTCCACGACACGATCCCCAGTGCCCTTCAGCTCCTTGCTGTTCTGGGGTACATGCTCTGGCTCGACTGGAAACTCACCCTTGCGATCCTTCTGCTTGCGCCGTTGATCGTGTGGTTAATCAGTTTGTTTGGTGGAAGGGTCATGGCCGCCACTGAACGCAGTCAGAAAAAAGTCAGTGAGTTGGCAGGGCTTCTTGGCGAGGCGATTGAGGGTTTGCCTTTGGTTCGGGCTTTTGCCGCCGAACCCTGGTTGCAGGGGCGCTTCGAACAGGAGATCGATCAGCACAGGAAGGCCCGCTACAACACCTACCGGCTGGTGGCCTTGCAACATCCGGTTGTTGGCATCATCGAAGTTCTCGGCATTGCGGTGGTTCTCGTCCTCGCTGCTTACAGGCTGAGCAATGGAGATCTCGACAGCAAGGGACTCACCAGCTACGTGACCGGTCTTGTGGTGCTGATCGACCCCATTGCTCACCTCACCACGAACTACAACGAGTTTCAGCAGGGTCAGGCCTCGTTGCGCCGTCTGAGGGCGATCGAGAAGGAGCCCTCAGAGCCCGCCGACCCCGATCCGGCTCTTCCCCTGGATCGCCTTCGTGGTGATCTGGTCTTCGAGAACGTGCAGTTTGGTTATCGCCTAGATCAACCTGTTTTGCATGACCTCAACTTGGCCATTGAAGCTGGAAGCGTGGTGGCCCTGGTGGGTCCTTCGGGGGCCGGCAAGAGCACACTTTTTTCATTGGTGCTGCGTTTCAACACCGCGCAGAGTGGTCAGGTGCTGCTGGACGGCAAGAATCTGGCCCAAGTGAGGGCCCGTGATCTTCGCCAGCAGGTGGCCCTGGTTCCGCAGCGCAGCAGTGTGTTCTCAGGCACCATTGCCGAAGCGATTCGCTTCGGTCGCGCGGCCAGCCAAGAGCAAGTCGTGGAAGCGGCCCGTCTGGCCAATGCCCACGATTTCATCATCAACCTCCCGGAGGGATACGCGACCCATCTGGAAGAGAGGGGAACCAATGTGTCTGGCGGGCAGCTTCAGCGCATCGCCATCGCCCGTGCCGTTCTTGGGGACCCTGCTGTGATGCTTCTCGATGAAGCCACCAGCGCGCTGGATGCCGAAGCGGAATCTGCTGTGCAGGTAGGCCTTCGTCAGGCCATGCGCGGCCGGACAGTGCTGGTGATTGCGCATCGACTGGCAACTGTTCAGGAAGCAGACCGGATTGTTGTTCTCGAGAATGGCTCGATCATCGAACAGGGAACCCATGACGCCCTGATGCAGCACAACGGGCGTTATCGCGAACTGTGTGAACGGCAGATGATTCGTGATTTGCAGAGCTAAATTCGAAGTGAAGTGTTCAGACCTTGCTTCAGAGCCATGACAACCACTCCGACCGACAATCCAGTTCTGACCTTTGAAGGCAAGCGCTATGACCTCAATGCCTTGCCTGATGAGCTCAAGGAGCTTGTACGCGGGATGCAAGTGGCCGATGCACAGCTGAGGATGCATGAAGACACCCTCAAGGTGTTAGCTGTTGGACGTCAGACCATGGCAATGCAACTGAATGAACGCTTGAAGAACGTCACTCCTTTGCCTGAGAACGGTTGAAGTTGTAATCCCTGGTGATCTTGAAGATCACTGGGGAGAGAAGTAGCAAGGACAAGAGATTCGGGATTGCCATCAATCCGTTGAGGATGTCTGCGATTAACCAAACCACGTCGAAGCTGGCGGTGGCTCCAATGACGACCACCGCCACCCAGACCAGACGGAACCAGCGAATCGGACGAACACCAGCGAGAAATTCCAGGCAGCGTTCGCTGTAGAAACTCCAACCAAGGATGGTGGTAGCCGTGAACGTGACTGTTGCAAAACTCACAAGATGGCCGGCACCAGGCAAGGCCCAATCAAAAGCACTTTTGGTGAGCATCACACCCTGCTCGCTGTCCACGTAACGCCCACTGATCACGATCACGAGGGCCGTCATCGTGCAGATAATCAGCGTGTCAATCACCGTTCCCAGCATGGCGACGGCACCTTGAAGGACTGGATCTCCTGGACGAGCTGACGCCTGCGCGATCGGAGCCGTTCCCAGGCCGGCTTCGTTGGAGAACACTCCACGAGCGATTCCTTTTTGGATCACCACACCCACGGCCCCTCCAGCTGCTGCCCGACCTGTAAAAGCGTCCTGCACGATCAGCTGAAATGCCGCTGGGATCTCACCGACGTGAAGTAAAAGAATCACAAGCGCGCTGAGAACATAAATCCCAGCCATCACTGGAACCACCACACCTGCCACGCGACCGATTCGGCGGATTCCACCAATAATCACAACAAAGGTAATGAGAGCCATCCCGATGCCTGTTGCCAGGGGGGGGATGCCATAGCTGCTCAGAACGCTCGCTAATTCATGGGCCTGCACACCATTGCCGATTCCGAATCCAGCGAAGGTTCCGAACAAGGCAAACACGATGCCGAGCCAGGCCCAGCGGGGACCAAGACCATTGCGGATGGCGTACATCGGACCGCCAACATGGTCCCGAAGAGAATCAACCTCACGGAACTGAACGGCCACCATGCATTCGCCGTATTTGGTGGCGATGCCAAGAACAGCCGCAAGCCACATCCAGAACACGGCACCTGGTCCTCCAGCCCCAATCGCTGCAGCGACTCCGGCCACATTCCCTGTGCCGATTGTTGCAGCGAGGGCCGTCATCAAGCCTTGGAAGGCATTCACCTCGCCTTCACCGGACTGCTCGGAACTTTTGCCAGTTCGCATTGACGCCACCATCGCGTTCAGGGCGAAACCCAAGCGACGCAGCGGCATCCACTGCAGGCCCACCATCAGGTAGAGGCCTGTACCGGCAATGAGTACGAGTGTCGCTGGTCCCCAGACAACCGAACTGACCTCTTCGAGGCTCAGACTCCTCAGAGTCGCGATGGAGACGGACATCACAGGCTGGAACAATCGAGGAAGCGGAAAGACTGAGTGCTAGCCGGTGTTTGGCCGTGCGCTTCGGTGCTGATCACCCGTTGCTCAAGAACCCAGGGACCGTTGGATTCGAGTGGCATGAATGTGTCTTCAAAACGGCTGAGTCCGCCGCGAGCTTCGCCGGTTGATGGGTCCGCATACTGACTTGTGTAAGTACGGCTGAGGTATCCAGACCCCGTGTCGGTGGTACTGCCGGTGTGAATGGTGACCACAGTTCCGTGAATATGACGGTGAACCATGGTGACCACCCGATCTTTGATGCGGTAGCGGTCTCCCTCACCCTTGCCGCCGATCAGGACTTCCAGACCTTCATCGCTGGTGGTTCCCGCAGTGAACGTGTTGTCACCGTGCACCTGATCGAAAGACCTCCGAACCCGGTGGATCGCCACTTCCCAGAGCTGGGATGCCATGGCCTTCTCAACCTCTGCATCGTCAACGCCTGTCACCTTGGCCTTCAGGTCGGCACCAACTTCGAAGCGGCCCTCGACGCTGCGGTCGCCCTGTTGCCAGATGCAACGTCCGCGATAGCCGGAGAAGCCAGGATCCCAGGTGTAACGGTTCTCATAAGCAGCCCTAAAAGCCTCGCGGCAGTCGCTGCCTGGTGATGTTTGCGCGGGAGTGCTGACGGTCACTGGGCTTGATCAATCTTCTGTGACCTTACCGGGACTCAACCCCTGCATGAACATCCTGCAGCGCGTGAATGTCGATGCTCCGCGACTGAAGAGCCTCGATTCCTTCAACCGCGGAGCGGGCACCTGCCAGGGTGGTGAGCGTGGGTACGGAATAGTCGAGGGCCGCTCGCCTGAGGTAGCGATCATCGTGAGCAGCCTGGCGGCCGATGGGGGTGTTGATCACGAGCTGGACATCCCCTGAGCGGATCTGATCTTCGATGTTCGGTCTGCCTTCATGCACCTTGAGCACAGGGGTCACCGTCAGCCCTGCCTCAACAAGGGTTTGGGCGGTGCCAGCCGTCGCGATCAGATCAAATCCAAGAGCGATCAGGCGCTGCGCGACCGGAATCAAGGCCGGTTTGTCGCGGTCGTGCGTTGACAGGAACACCGTACCCTCCGTGGGCAGGGCTTCACCTGCAGCGATCTCGGCTTTGGCGTAGGCCATTCCGAAGTCTGGAGCCCATCCCATCACTTCTCCGGTGGAGCGCATCTCAGGACCGAGGAGCGAGTCTGCACCTGGAAAACGTCTGAATGGCAAAACAGCCTCTTTCACAGCTTGCAGGGGCGGCCGAGGTTCTTCCAACAACCCAATGGTCGCGAGGCTCTCTCCTGCCATCAGCCGTGTTGCAATGCGAGCGAGAGGCACACCCGTGGCCTTGGCGACGAAAGGGACGGTTCTTGATGCTCTTGGGTTGGCTTCGATGATGAACACCCTTTCTTCACCGGTTTCTGCTTTTTGTACAGCGAACTGAAGGTTGATCAGTCCACGCACGTTCAGACGAAGCGCTAATGCTTTTGTCCAGGTTTTGATGGTGTTGAGCGCTTCATCCCCCAGTGAAATCGAGGGAAGGCAGCAGGCCGAATCACCGGAATGAATGCCTGCAGGTTCGATGTGTTCCATCAGTCCACCGATCACGACTGTGCCCTCGTGATCGCAGAGGGCGTCAACGTCCACCTCAATGGCGTTTTGCAGGTACTGGTCGATGAGTACCGGATGATCAGGCTCAACCTGAACGGCTTCGTTCATGTAGCGGTTCAGTTCGTTCTCGTCATAGACAACTTCCATGGCGCGACCACCGAGGACGTACGAGGGGCGGACCACCACGGGATAGCCGACTGTTTCGGCGACTGCCCTGGCTTCCGCTTCACTGCGTGCAAGGCCATTGCGTGGCTGGCGAATGTCTAGCTGTCGAAGAATGGCTTCGAACTGTTCACGGTCCTCGGCAAGATCAATCGATTCAGGAGTTGTTCCCCAAATCTGCGTGCCGGTGGACTGCCCCTCCGGTGTTTCGAGCCATCGCAAAAGAGGAAGAGCGAGCTTGAGTGGCGTCTGACCACCGAATTGAACGATCACTCCTGCGGGACGCTCCACTTCAATCACATTCAGCACATCCTCAAAGGTGAGGGGCTCGAAGTACAGACGATCGCTGCTGTCGTAGTCGGTGGAGACTGTTTCTGGGTTGCTGTTCACCATCACCGTGCAGTACCCCTGGCTCTGTGCAGAGAAGGAGGCATGGCAGCAGCAGTAGTCGAACTCGATGCCCTGGCCTATCCGGTTCGGACCACCGCCCAGAATCATCAGCTTGGGCCGGGTGTCACTGGATACTTCGCTGGCTGGTTCCTGAAACTCAAGATCCCCGCTGGTGTTGATGCGAGCGACCGCCCTCTCATAAGTTGAGTAGTGGTAAGGCGTCGAGGAGGCGAACTCTGCTGCGCAGGTGTCAACAGTTTTAAAGACGGGTTGAACTGCGAGTGTTTTGCGATGGGCACGCACCGAAAGCTCATGGCTGTTGGTTTGCCAGGCAATTTGACGATCAGAGAACCCGAGCTGCTTCAGCTCAAGCATGGTGTCGCTTGAGAGCTGATCCAAACGTTTCCCGCACAGGAGCCGCTCTTCGACGTCAATCAGGTGGCGAAGTTTGGCCAGGAACCAGGGGTCGATGCTGCTGAGAGCATGGATCTCGGTATCGCTCCGGCCTGCAATCATCGCGGCACGAACGCTGAGAATGCGCTCGGGGGAAGGGGTCCGCAGGGACCGCTCCAGTTCGGCTGGTTCAAGCGTTGGTTCCGGCCGATCGCCTCCCCAGCCTGAGAGGCCTGTCTCGAGCGATCGCAGCGCTTTTTGGAACGATTCCTCGAAACATCGGCCCATCGCCATGGCTTCGCCAACGGATTTCATCGCCGTGGTCAGAACGGCTGGCGATCCGCGGAACTTCTCAAAGGCGAAGCGAGGGATTTTGGTAACGACGTAGTCGATCGTCGGTTCAAAGCAAGCAGGTGTCTTGCCTGTGATGTCGTTCAGGATTTCATCAAGGGTGTATCCAATGGCTAACTTCGCGGCAATCTTCGCGATCGGGAACCCTGTGGCCTTGCTGGCCAACGCCGATGATCGGCTCACTCGGGGGTTCATTTCGATGACCACCACCTCGCCGTTTTGAGGATTGATGGCGAACTGGATGTTGCTGCCGCCTGTCGCGACACCGATCTCGCGGATGATTGCGATCGACTGGTCCCTTAAACGCTGGTATTCCCGATCGGTGAGCGTCTGAGCGGGTGCCACTGTGATCGAGTCGCCCGTGTGCACTCCCATCGGATCGAGATTTTCAATGCTGCAGACGATCACGACGTTGTCGGCGAGATCGCGCATCACCTCCAGTTCGAACTCTTTCCAGCCGAGGAGTGACTTCTCGATGAGAATCTGCGAAACCGGACTTGCATCGAGCCCGCTCTTGCAAATCGCGTCGAACTCCTCAGGGTTGTAGGCGATGCCTCCCCCGCTGCCTCCCAGCGTGAAGGCCGGACGGATGATTCGAGGGTATGTGCCGATGGAGGCTCCGACGGCCTTCGCTTCGTCCATGGATGAAGCGATCCCAGAAGGACAGACCTGCACCCCGATCCGTTCCATCGCCTGCTTGAAGAGCTGCCGGTCCTCTGCTTTGCGGATTGCCTTGAGGTCAGCACCGATCAGTTCAATGCCGAAGCGATCCAGAGTGCCGTTCTCTGCCAGCGCAACAGCCAAGTTCAGAGCTGTCTGCCCTCCCATCGTTGGCAGGAGGGCATCCGGCTTCTCTCGTTCAATCACCCTTGTGACGACCTCAGGAGTAAGAGGTTCGACGTAGGTCCGATCCGCCATCTCCGGATCAGTCATGATCGAGGCCGGATTGGAATTAACTAAAACAACTTCGTAACCTTCGGCTTTGAGGGCTTTGCAGGCTTGCGTTCCTGAATAGTCGAACTCACAGGCCTGTCCAATCACGATCGGCCCAGAACCCAGCAGAAGGATGCGCTGCAGATCGTTCCGCCTGGGCATTGATGGTGGGTGGCCAAACCTTATGAGTCTCCCACGCAGCCCACTGGCTTAAGAACACTCCCAACGAAGTGAGCTGGTGAGTCGCTAACTTTGAGGGTCAGGTGAAACAGTGAAAATCATGAGCGAACTCCAGCGCCTGAAGGGGCTGCTGCCCCCCGAAATGCAGAGCTGGGTGTTCGTTGAGGCCGCAGCAGCAGTTGATCCTGCTCTGATCACCCTGGAGGAAATCGGTCGCGACGAAGTGGAGATTCAGGTTGACCTTGATGCCTGGGACAGCCTGGCTCTGGATTACCGCAACTTGCTCTTCTGGCATGAGGTTGGGCGGATTCAGAACGACACCATCCCGCGAGACGGTTGGGAGATGGCCGCACTAGCTATCGGTCTTGGAGGTGCCATCGGAGAGCTCTGGGTTCAGGACGGGCTGCTGCTGATCATGGCCTTGGGGCTCTCCGGGTTTGCGGGGTACCGGCTCTATCTCAAAAACAACGCCGAGAAGCGTTTGCGGGATGCCATCGCTGCTGATGAGCGTGCGATTGATCTCGCCTGCCGCTTCGGTTACAGCGTCCCGAATGCTTACAAGAGCCTTGGCGGTGCCCTCAAGGACCTCGTTGAGAAGACCAGAAAGAAGAAGAAGAGGGGGTTTTACGAGGATCGTCTGGAGGCTCTGCGCAAGAGTGCTGGTAAGGCCCGAGCTGAAATGGCTCAGCAACAGGGGTCCCGTCAATCCGTCACCAGTGAGAACGTCTATGGATAGTGAGCAGCTGGCTGAATTGGCCGCTGAAGCCTGTGACGACCGCAAGGCTGTGGATATCCAGCTCATACGCGTGGATGAAGTCTCAAGTCTGGCCGACTGGATGGTGATCGCCGGAGGGCAGAGCGATGTGCAGGTTCGCGCGATCGCCCGTTCCGTCGAAGACCGGTTGGAAGAGGAGGTTCAGCGCCTACCTCTACGCAAGGAAGGAATCAACGAAGGACGATGGGCCCTCTTGGATTACGGGGAACTGATCGTTCATGTGCTTCAGCCTGGTGAGCGCAGTTATTACGACCTTGAAGCGTTCTGGAGCCACGGCCAGCGTCGACCCCATCTAGCCTCAAAAACCACCGAGGACTGAGATCCCTCCATGGTCTCCAGCGTGTCCTGCCCTGTTCCGCCTGAGCAGCGTCCCCAGGAGGAGTTCGTTGAACTGAGCCGTTCTTGGTTTTTTACGTGGCCATGCCAGTCACAGATTGATCTCGATCGGGCTCTTCTGATCAGCTGGCTTCTCATTTCACCGGTCAGTGTTCTTGTGGCCAGTGGAAGCTGGACTCTTCGGCACGACCCAGTGCGACTGTGTTTAGCAGGAGGTGTTGCTGCACTCGTGCTGCCGATGTTGCTCCTGGTGCGCCAATGGCTTGGGTGGAGCTATGTGCACAAACGACTGCTTTCAGAGCAGGTTGAATATGAAGAGTCAGGCTGGTACGACGGCCAGGTTTGGGAAAAGCCACTGGCCTGGCGTGAGCGTGATCTCTTGCTCGCTCAACACGAAGTCCGCCCGATTCTCGGCCGCCTTGGTCGTGCGATGGCGCTCGTCACTGGCTTGATGCTCGGTGGTGCGAGCATCTGTCAAGCTCTCTGAATTCGAGGGATCTCCTCCTTTCATGTCGCTTCCATCTGGATACAGAGGTTCAGCGCGACCCACAGCGGTGCCGCCCTTGGAAGTGCAGCTGAGACGAGGCGCATCGGTTGAATCCAGCCATCGGGTTCATGTGGTGGTCTGCGATAGCCGCGGCCGTGTGTTGATGCGAGCCGGAGAGCCAGATCACGAAACGTTTGTGCGCTCGGCGCTCAAACCCTTTCAGGCGTTGCCCTTGTTGAGCAGTGGAGCATCGGAGGCTTACAGCTGCGGAGAGCGGGGCATTGCCATCAGCTGTGCCTCCCATGCCGGCACTCCGTCCCATGCTCGGGAGGCGTTCCGACTGTTGTGGAATGCCGAGTTGGAAAGCGATCATCTCCAATGCCCCATTCCTGCTGGGGCTCGCAGTCCTCTTGAACACAATTGTTCGGGCAAACATGCCGGGTTTTTAATCACAGCCAAGAAGATGGGCTGGCCTCTCGACTCTTACTTGCGTGGAGACCATCCCGTTCAGCAGGAGGTGAATCGTCGCGTCGCAGAGCTGCTCGGTCTGCCTGCGGAGGAGCTCGTGGCCGAACGGGACGACTGCGGAGCCCCCACCCTCAGACTTCAGTTGGCCCAAATCGGCCTCCTCTATGCCCACCTTGGTGCCTCAACCCACGCTGAGATGGAGCAAATTAGCCGCGCCATGCTGGCTCACCCCGAGCTTGTGGCTGGGGAAGGACGGTTTGACACCGAGCTGATGCGGCGCTCCCACAATCAGGTCATCAGCAAGGGAGGTGCCGAGGGAATTCAATGCCTTAGTCGAACTGGGGACGGCCTCGGAGTCGCGATCAAGGTTGTGGATGGTGCGCGTCGCGCCAAGCAGGCCGTTGCTTTGCATGTGTTGCGCCAGTTGGATTGGCTCACTCCAAGCGGTCTTCAGGAGCTGGAGGAGCAACTGTTGCTTCCCAATCCTGGCGTTCACCTCGTGGTGGAAGGAGAGCTGCGTTCATAAATCACATTCGTGGTGTCGTTCGACACCAAGTTGTATAGTGAATGAGTCACCGCGGGGTAGAGCAGTCTGGTAGCTCGTCGGGCTCATAACCCGAAGGTCGGGAGTTCAAATCTCCCCCCCGCCACCAACTTCAAAAAAACCCCGCAGTTGTGGGGTTTTTTTATTGATTTCTTGCGATTGTGGTGCAATTGTTTGCGCGAGCAAGATGTCGTTTGTATGGCTTGTTTTTTATCTCAACATCGCAACTCCGCTTGTTTCTCTGAGAATCAAGCGTCCTGAAATGGATCGCTTTTAACCGAATGCCGCACCAACCCTTCGATGCCATCGTGATTGGTTCCGGAGCCACTGGAGGTGTGGCTGCGATGACCCTTGCCGAAGCAGGAGTGCGCGTGCTGGTTGTCGAAGCAGGCCCTGATCAAACTCCTGAGCAAGCATTCGGGTCAGAACCGGCGAACAGTCTGCGGCGTGCTGAGGGTCTGCTGAGTGGTCGGCATCGACGGCAATCCCAGCATCCCGGTTACTGGAAGCAGAATCCTGCTTTGTATGCCGACGAATATCAATATCCCTACATCACACCAACGGACCAACCATTTCTTTGGACCCAGGGCCGTCAGGTGGGAGGTCGCAGCCTGACCTGGGGAGGTATCACGCTGCGTCTTTCGGACTACGACTTCAAGGCTGCTGATGCCGATGGCTACGGGCAAAGCTGGCCGATTGGTCACGACGATCTGGACCCGCACTACAGCGCTCTTGAGCGCTTTTTTCAGGTGAGAGGTAATCAAGATGGTCTTCAGCATCTTCCTGATGGCGTGTTGGCTCCGGCACTGCCTTTGCTCCCTGAGGAAGAGAGCTTCCGCACCGCCTTGCTGAAACATCGGGGCGTTTCCTTAATTCACTCCCGGGGTTTCTCTGCACGCCTTCCTGGCTCCCAATCGTCTTGGCCCAAGTCGAGCAGCAACGGATCGACGTTGCTCCATGCCAGGGCCTCGGGCCGGGTGGAGCTGCTCAGCGGCTTCATGGCCGTGAATTTGGTGATGCATTCCGGTCAGGACAAAGCCAAGGCCGTCGTTGTGGTGGATCGCTCAAGCGGTGAGCAGCGTCTTCTTGAAGCCGATCTGATTGTGCTGTGCGCTTCAACCATCGCCAGCCTTCGGTTGCTTCTGCAATCGGAGCAAAGGCACGACTCCCGCGGTTTCCGCGATTCATCCGGTTTGCTGGGTCAAGGCCTCATGGATCACGTGTCCAGTTGCCGCTTTTTCTCAGTGCCATCGCTAACCGGCAGGACGCCCATGCAGGAGCAGGATCCATCCAGCCTGCTCTCGGGTGCAGGAAGCTTTTTCCTCCCTTTTGGGAATGATCCTGCCCAGTGCAACGGGCGTTCGTTCCTACGGGGCTATGGGCTCTGGGGTGCGATCAATCGCTTTGATCCTCCTTGGTGGCTCAAGCGCCAACCGGATCAACGCCTCGGCTTTTTGATTGGCCATGGAGAGGTCTTGGCCTCTGAGGCCAATCGCGTCACCCTCTCGGATCGCTGTGATTCGCTCGGAGTGCCGATGCCCATGATCAGCTGCCGCTGGGGGGCCAATGAAAAGGCGATGGTGACACACATGCAAGACACCATTCGAGACTGCATCGACATTGCTGGTGGTACTCCAGCTTCACTCGCTGATTTGTTGCATCTTCCTTTCGTTGAACCCGTCGTTCGCGGAGCGATTGCTGTTCAAGAGGATGCCCCGCCTCCGGGGTATTACATCCATGAAGTGGGAGGGGCTCCCATGGGCCTCAGTGAAGAAACGAGCGTTGTCGACTCTTGCAATCGTTTGTGGCGCTGCCGGAATGTGCTGGTGGTGGATGGTGCCTGCTGGCCCTCATCTGGATGGCAAAGCCCAACACTCACGATGATGGCCATCACCCGTCGTGCCTGCCTGGAGGCTCTCAGGCCTGCAAGCGACTGCGGCTGAAGAGGTCATCAAGGTAGCGCTGCGTCACAGCCCTCTCGGCGCAGCCGTTCTGGAAGAGGAACTGGGCCAGCGCAGAACTCATCACCTGGTATTGATCCCAAGAGGGATTGGAGCCGATGAAGCTTTTCATGCCTTCGTAGAGCACTTCAGGAATCTCCGCTTCAAGACTCACAAAGGGCGACTCCGCTTCGCTGGTGGGTGTTTGTGCATTGATGCAGCGTTCAAGATGATTTCGATCCATCAGCCTCTCAGGCATTGTTCATTCACCAGTAAGGAAGCCACAGCCCACCCCTTGTCGTCAAAGGGCACCTGTGAATGCCATTGATTCCTGATCTCGCATGAGACTCATCTCACCGCGACAGTTCTTAGAGCGCTCTTGGGGCTTAGTGCGCTCGTAGTGCGGTAGCACTTCGGTTGTCAAGTGTTTGTGGCTGCCAATGGAGCTACCCACAGTCACGGGATGAATGCTGGGGCTTCTGCTGTTCAGCGGTGGAAAACGGCCCTAAAGCTGTGGAAAAAAGATCGTGCTCTCCACAGCTGCCGCCATTGATCAGTCACTCTGATGAGTGCGTTTCTCTCGTGACGCATTGAGACAGAGACGGATGAGCATCGAAATCCGTCTGAATTGCTTCAGCTTTCTGGCTCAGATGTGTCTACCTGTGACGAGGAGCTTCTCAACGTGTTGGGCCCGAGGGGGTGATCTGCATGGGGGTAGGGATGGTGGTGTCCATGACCATGGTCATGGTCATGGTCATGGCTGTGGTCATGGCTGTGGTGTTGGTTGCCCCCAAGTGGAATCGGCACTCCGTCGGGCTGGCAAGCGCCAGTGCACTCCCTCTCGCAGAGGTTGCAGGCCTCAGTGAGGCCCTCCACATGATGGTGGTGACTGGCTTGCTCGAGGCCCACTTCCTGCTCGAACCCCAGAACCTGGGCTCTGTACTTGCACAGTGAGCAGTTCATGGCCGCTTCTCCCCCCAGCACCTCGCTCACTCTCTCGAGGAACGTGTCCAGCACGAAGCTGTGATCTCCGAGATAGGGGGCATCAAGGAATTCGATGTTGGGATGATCTTCAGCAACGCCAAGGGTGTGTTGTCTGATTCGGCTCACCAACACTCCCGAAAACAGGAAATAAGGAAAGACGACGATTCGTTTGAATCCCAGCTTCACAACGTGCCGCAGCCCCGGATCCACCAAGGGAAACGTGACGCCTGAGTACACCGTTTCACCCCAGCCGAAGCCGAAGCCTTCCACCAGCATGCGGGTCACTTTGGACACGTTCGAGTTGGCATCGGGATCCGATGATCCACGCCCTACGACGACCAGCAGGGTGTCCTCAGCCGGGCAGGGATCCGCAGCCATGAGTGCCTCACGGATGCGTGCTCCTGCTGCAGCAATCATTAAGCGATCAACGCCCAGTTCCCGTCCGTAATCGATGTCCAGACCCGTTTCAGCGCTGTAGGTATTGAGGACCGATGGAATGTCGTTCTTGGCATGCCCGGCGGCAAATAGCATCGCCGGGATGGCCAGAACCTTCTCAACTCCCTGGGCTCGGAGGCGATCGAGTGCCTCACGGAGAATGGGCTGAGCAAATTCAAGAAAGCCATACTCCACAGGAAGGTCAGGAAGCCTGGCCTTTAATCCATGGGCGAGGCCTTCGAATTCCTCAACCGCCAAACGGTTCCGGCTCCCATGACCGCAGATCAGAACACCATGTTTCTGATCAGAAAGAGCATCGAGCGCCAGGGTCACACTGAGTGGGCATCTTTGCCAAACCTATTCGTACCTGTGAGCGCGATGTCATGAATGCTTTGGCGAAGGATGCACGATCGAAAGGACGGCTCATTCTTGGCCCTGAGCTCTTGGCCGCTGTTTTGGCTCACCCTCTGCACCCAACCCCATTGTTGGTGAGCTCTGGTGCAACGAGCAGTCGTTGTGCCGGTGATGGCCTTTGGACGCTCGATCTTAGACCGCGTTACCAGGAGCTTCGTTATCAGGGGGAGTCTTCTCAGGTCACGATCGGCACCGGACTCACCATGGCTGAAGTGCTCGAAGGCCTGCGTCCCCATCGACGCGCTCTGCCGATTGGGCTGTCGGGATTGCCTGGATCTGGATTTCTTCTCACCGGCGGTATGGGGCCGCTGAGTCGCTCCCAAGGTTTGGCCATGGACCATATCCAGCGGATCGAGGGGGTGTGGGGCAACGGTGAACGGTTCAATATCCACCGAGATGACGTCATCGGTGATGAGCGGGCTGTCGACTACTGGCGAGGCCTTCTGGGCGCCGCTCCTTTTCTGGCTGTCGTGACAGGCCTGGAGCTAAGTACACACCCCATCAAGCCCCTGGCCGTTCAGCAGACGCGCATCGCTGTTGAGGCATTGCCCCATTGGATCCGTTTGGCGGAGCAGTGGCCTTCTTCCGCGAGTCTCCAATGGTCATGGGGTGATCACGTCGAGATCTATGCCGTGCAATGTGTTTCCGATGGCTGCACACCAGATCTGCTTCCGGCTTGTGCAGGTGACGCCGCTGAGCTTTTTGCTGATCAGCTGTCACTTCCTGCTTTCGGCCGGCTCACGAGTGACCGCCAACCATTGCCGTCCCACTGTGAGGTGCTCGGCAGGCTTGGGCAGAGATGGGGGGAGGAGGCTGAGTTAGTGGTCGATCATCTTCGTGAGTTGATGATGCGCAGGCCGCATCCGTCCTGCCGAATCAGTGCTCAGCAATTGGGTGGGGAAACAGGCTCTGTTGAGCCCGCTTCGACATCCTTTATCCATCGCGATGCGGTGTGGAAACCCTGGATCACTGCGGCCTGGACACCTGGGGACCGTGCTGGACGGCAGCGTTCCCTGGATTGGATGGAGCGTGTGAGCGAGGCGTTGATGGCGCTGAACCCAGGGGTGCATCTCGCTCAACTTCATGACCATCTTCCCTGTCATGACCAGGAATTGGAAGATGCCTTTGGATCCTGGTTGCCATCACTCAAGCAATTGAAGGCCGAGCTTGATCCCGATCAACGTCTGTGCCGGCTTTGAGATACGGTCGCCACACGTACAGATTGATTTATGGCAACCGGACCCGGGGCGCTGCGGTTGGAGCCCCTCATCGGTAACCCCAGCAAGGAGCTTCTTTCCGGCTTGGTGGTGGCCTTCGCCATGATTCCCGAGGCCATTGCCTTTTCAGGAATTGCGGGCGTTGACCCCCAGGTGGGTTTATTTGGAGCCTTCTGCCTGTCGATCACCATCGCCTTCGTGGGTGGACGGTCGGCAATGATCACCTCCGCCACGGGCTCCACGGCTTTATTGATGACGGGGCTTGTGGCCACCGGTGAAGCCCGTGGACCTGGCCTTGGCCTGACTTATCTCCTGGTGGCCGGCGTTGTGACCGGCATCCTGCAGATTCTCTGGGGGTGGATGCGACTCGCTTATCAGATGCGCTTCGTGCCGCTAGCAGTGTTGAGCGGCTTCGTTAATGCTCTGGCCCTGCTGATTTTTCAAGCGCAGTTACCCCAACTAGGGATCAATCTCCATTTCGGAGAAACCAAAGCTGCTGGTCACGCCCATGAGGTGATGTTCAGCGGAGTGCAGCTGCCGATCATATGGGGACTTGTTTTGCTGGGGCTTGTGATCATCTACGGGCTGCCGCGTCTGACGCGGGTGTTGCCGTCTCAGCTGGTGGCGATTGTCGTGCTGACGGTCATCTCCATGGTCTTCAACCTGGCGGACAACTTCGGAATTCCCACAGTGAGCAGCCTTGGTGATCTGCCAACCGGACTTCCGATGCCGAGCTGGCCCTTCGGTTCACCAGAGAACATGAAAGTGCCCTTCAGCCTGGAAACCCTCGGAATCGTGTTGCCAACAGCCCTGGCCATTTCCCTGGTGGGACTGATGGAAACATTCCTGACGCAAGACATTCTCGACGACCGCACCGACAGCAACTCCAACAAGAATGTGGAAGCACGGGGGCAAGGCCTCGCCAACATTGTGTCGTCTTTGTTTGGCGGTATGGCGGGGTGCGCGCTGGTTGGCCAATCCGTGATGAATATCGATAACGGGGGCCGTACGCGCCTTTCCACGCTGTTCTCAGGCGTGAGCCTGCTAGCCATGATCCTGCTTGCCAGACCTTGGCTTCAGCAGATTCCCATGGCTGCACTGGTTGCTGTGATGATCAGCATCGCTGTCAGCACTGCGGATGTGGCTGGACTGCGAAGGATCCGCTCCATTCCGAAGAGCGATACAGCAGTGATGTTGATGACCTTTGCCGTCACCATGCTGACCACCCCCCACAATCTGGCGCTGGGTGTCTTAGCAGGAGTGGCGCTGGCCGGAATCCTGTTCAGCAGGAAGGTTGCGAAGGTTATTCGTGTTGAGCCAGTGGATGTTGCTCCAGATCTGCGTCGTTATGTCGTGACTGGCCAACTGTTTTTCGTGAGCAAGATTTATTTCCTCCAGGGCTTTGATGTCCATGATCACCCAGCAAAAATCATCATTGACATGTCTTCAGCTCACATCTGGGATCAAAGTGGTGCGGGAGCACTCAATCAGTTGGTCAGGAAACTGAAAAAGGGTGGATCAGAGGTTGAACTGGTCGGTCTCAACACCGAAAGCCTCGATCTGTTTGAGCGTATCGGCTCTCAGCCTGAAGGTTCTCACGGCTGACAGATCATCGGCGGTTGTAAAGCAGAGCCAGACATGCGGTGAGATCATTTCTCATGCCAGTGAGCCGCTTGTTGATCATTGCATCGTCAGCTCGAGCCCTTAAAAAGGTTTCGGTGACATCATTGCCGATGCTCATAATCAGGCACATTGTTTCAAGGTCATTCTCTGCAATGGCGCGTTCCCTGGCACCTTCCAACATGACCTTGAGGATGGCCATCTTATTGTTGTATGCCTGGCGATCTCCCAATTCCCAGGCGAAAGAAGGTGAGAAACTCAAGGAAGTTCCTACGATCAAAAAAGATATTGACCCCAGCAGGGATCGATGCATTTCGTCACATAGAATTAGCTTCAAGATTAATCCTCCGAGCACAGATCCTTGCGATCAGTCCAATCGTTGTGTGCAACCTCTGACACACTGGCTTTGCTTTGGTGATTCTGTATGCAGCAGCGTGGTGTGCTTCTTTCTCTCGGGGTCTTGCTGCTCAGTTTGCAAGCCTGCGCAACGCTCGGCGAGGGAGGAGCCTCTCGCTTGGATCTGATCCGTCAGCGAGGTCAGCTTCGCTGTGGGGTCAGCGGCAAGATTCCTGGTTTCAGTTTTCTGGATCGTGACGGCCGCTATGCAGGACTGGATGTGGACATGTGCAAAGCCTTTGCTGCGGCATTCCTAGGGGATTCCAGCAAGGTTGAGTACAGACCACTGACAGCTCCGGAGCGTTTTACGGCTCTGAGAACTGGTGAAATCGACCTTTTGTCTCGCAATACCACGTTCAATCTCAGTCGTGATGCGTCTGGTGGGAATGGCGTTTCTTTTGCACCGGTGGTGTTTCACGATGGTCAAGGTCTTCTTGTGCGCCGTGATTCCGGTATCAAGGGGCTCGAAGACCTCAGAAACAAAACAATCTGTGTTGGTTCCGGAACCACAACGGAACAGAACCTCAACGATGTTTTTCAGGCCAAGGGAATTCCATACAAACCGGTTAAATATCAAGACTTGAATCAGCTCGTGGCTGGGTATTTGCAGAAGCGTTGCGCAGCGATGACATCGGACCGATCTCAATTGGCCTCGGCTCGTTCCGGCTTTGAACAACCAAACAACCATCAAATCCTGCCCGAAGTGCTCAGCAAGGAACCCCTGGCCCCTCTATCGTCCGGAGGAGACCAACGCTTGGCCGATGCCATGCGATGGGTGGTTTTTGCTCTGGTGACCGCTGAGGAAATGGGGATCACGCAAGAGACTGTGGACGCCAAGCTTCAGGAGGCGATCAACGATCCCAGCAAAACAGCGTTGCGGCGTTTTTTGGGAGTTGAAGGAGAGCTTGGATCAAAACTGGGTCTTCCGAATGATTTCGTCGTCAGGGTGTTAAAGACCACCGGCAATTACGGCGAGATTTATGACCGCCACCTCGGCCCGCAGAGTGCTGTGCCCATCCCGAGAGCACTCAATCAGCTGTATCGGGATGGTGGTGTCTTGATTGCTCCACCATTCCAATGACGCGTCGACAACGCTGGTGGATCCAGGTTCTGCTGCTAGCGGCCGTGCTCACGCTGGCTGGAATCCTGATCAACAACCTCACCGTCAACTTGATTCGTACAGGGTTGGGGCTGAGTTTCCGTTGGCTGACCAGGCCAGCTGGGTTTGCGATTAGCGAGCATCTTTTGCCGTTTCAACCTGGCGACAGCATGGCCTGGGCCCTGTTGATGGGATGGTTGAACAGTCTTCGGGTGATCGCCTGCAGCATTGTCCTGGCCACAGTGTTGGGCGTGGTGGCAGGCGCTGCGTCTCGCAGCGATAACCCACTGCTCAGTGCGCTTGCAGGTCTTTATGTGGGGCTGATTCGTCAGACTCCTTTGCTTTTGCAACTGCTCTTCTGGTACTTCGTGGCCTTTCTGGGTCTGCCGTCCGAACCGCTCGCTCCGCTTGGGGCATTGATTCGAGTCTCCAACCAGGCCATCAGCGTGATGGGACTCAATCTCAGTGTTGAATTTGCGGCTGTCCTGGTTGGACTCAGTGTGTTCACAGGGGCTTCCATTGCCGAGGTGGTCCGTGGGGGGCTGGATGCCGTACCGCGGGGACAGTGGGAAGCCTTTCGCAGCCTGGGCATCGCTGAGGGGCTCGGGCTGAAACGTGTGGTTCTGCCCCAAGCTCTTCCAGCCATTCTCCCGGCCCTCAGCAGCCAATACCTCAACCTTGCCAAGAACAGCACGTTGTCAATCGCTGTTGGCTATGCCGATCTGTATGCCGTCAGTGATACCGCCATCACTCAGACGGGACGTGCCATCGAAGGCTTTCTGCTCCTCTTGTTGAGCTTTCTTCTGCTCAACCTGCTGATCAACGGCGGCATGCAGATCCTCAATCACTCTGTGCTCAACAAGGGGCAACGCATCTAACATTCGTCGACCGTTGTTGGACCCATGACCTCACGCCGTATTGCTGCCGTACTTCTCGTCATTGCGGCTATTGCTGCCATTCTTCTTCCCTTCGTTTCTGCCACGTTGCTGACGATTGGCATCGGAGGAATTGCTTTTGCTGCAGGGATCGGGCAATTTCTCCGCCTTGGTGCTGAGTCCTCCTCTCAGGGCAAAGTGTTTCGTGTGTTGTCTGCCCTTCTCTATATCGGTGGCGCCGTTTTCATTCTGCTCGATCCGATCGATAGTGAAATCAGTCTCACGTTGTTCGCTGGAGTTCTTCTTCTCATTGAAGGCGTGATGGAACTGGCCTCCGGTGCGACAACCCCTGGTGCCGCTGCTGGTTTGGCGGTCGTGGATGGAGTGGTCACCTCCATCTTGGGACTATTGCTCGTTCTTGAGTGGCCATCGGACAGTCTCTGGGCCCTGGGGACTCTTTTCGGTGTCGCCTTGTTCCTTTCAGCGCTCAATTTGTTTCAGGCTCCATCTGATCAGCCTGGCGCCTGAGCATTGCCAAGATCGTCGTCCCTTCGCACTGGCTTGCGACATTGTCGCCGCCATCCCCTGCAAGCCTGTTTCAGCATTGTTCTGCTGGGTTTCATTGCCTGGGCGTTTTGGTCAACAGCCTTTTGGATTCTCCAGCAAGCTGACTGGTCAGTGGTCTCGGGGAATCTGCCGCTCTTTGCGATCGGTGGCTATCCGGAGGCGTCCCGATGGAGGCCATTCCTGTGGCTTGGTTTGCTGCTGCTGCTCACGATCTTCACGTTGGCCCAGCCTCTCCTCCTGCGCCGAGGGTTGCACCTCAACAGCGTGATTCTGTCCTGGAGCTGGTTGTTGATGATGCCCCTCGGGTTGTGGCTTCTGGCGGGTGGTGGTGTGTTGGATCCAGTCCCCTCCCGTCTCTGGGGAGGACTTGTTCTGACGCTCTTGCTGACCTTGTTCAGTGGGTTGATTGCGCTTCCACTCGGTGTTCTTCTCGCCTTGGGGCGCTGTAGCGAGCTGACCACAGCACGCCAGCTTTCCAAGATCTACATCGATGGGATGCGTGCTGTTCCGTTGATCGCTGTTCTGTTCTTTGGCCAGCTTCTGCTGCCGCTGTTTCTTCCGGTTCAGATTGAAATCAACCGTGTGCTCCGTGCCGTTGTGGCCTTTGCTTTGTTTGCAGCTGCCTATGTGGCTGAGGATGTGAGAGGAGGATTGCAGGCAGTGCCCCCAACGCAACTCGAAGCGGCTGCAGCACTCGGACTCGGACCATGGCAGATCCAGCGTCTGGTCATTCTTCCGCAGGCTCTGCGCATCGCTGTTCCTGCGCTCACGAACCAGGCGGTGGGTTTACTTCAAAACACCAGTCTGATGGCCATTCTTGGTTTGGTGGAATTGCTTGGTATCAGCCAAAGCTTGTTGGCCAATCCGGCCTACATCGGGCGCCACCTCGAGGTTTATGTCTGGCTTGCCGTGTTGTATTGGTTGCTCTGCACCGCGATGGCTCTCATGGCGCGCCAGTTTGAGCGACAAGACTCGTCCAATCTCATTGCAGCCCGCCGTTCATGACCATTGCTGTTCGTGCTGAGTCAGTCAACAAGAGCTTCGCCGCTGGAAATCGCGCTCTTGACGATGTCAGCCTCAGTGTTCGTCATGGTGAGGTCCTTGTGGTGATGGGACCGTCCGGTTCCGGAAAGAGCACGCTCATTCGCACCTTCAACGGTTTGGAGTCGATCGATTCCGGTTCCCTTGAAGTGGTTGGCATTCCACTCGATTCCGACCACGACGAGCGTCAGATCCGCCGAATCCGACGTCGTGTGGGCATGGTGTTTCAGCAGTTCAATCTGTTTCCCCACCTCACGATTCTTCAGAACATCACCTTGGCGCCGATTCAGGTGAAGTCGATCCCAAGGCTTCAGGCTGAACGCCGGGCGTCTGCTCTGCTCGATCAGATGGGCATCGCTGATCAAGCATTGAAATATCCGGCTCAGCTCAGTGGTGGCCAGCAGCAACGGGTCGCCATCGCTAGGGCTTTGGCCCTGGATCCAGAGTTGATGCTGTTCGATGAGCCCACCAGTGCCCTTGATCCTGAGCGGGTGAAGGAGGTTCTCGATGCCATGCGCCAACTGGCTGCCGCTGGCATGACAATGGTGGTGGTCACCCATGAACTCGGTTTCGCCCGTGAGGTGGCGGACCGGGTGTTGTTCATGGACGGAGGACGGGTTGTTGAGTTAACCGATGCCGAGGAGTTCTTCACTCATGCCAAGGAAGAACGCTCGCAACGTTTTCTCAATCAGATGGCCCATTGAGACGCGTGATGAAGGCGATCCAGAGCTTGCTCAGCGGCGACCAGCTCACGTTCCGTTTGCAGCCAGCTTTCATTGCCGAGCGGAAGTTGGTCGATCTGCTCGGCCAGATGAAGTTGAAGCTGCTCGCAGCGCTCCATCAGTGCAGTGCTGAGTTGCAGAAGATGTTGCTGGATCAGACAGGACGGTGCAGCGAAGGCCATGCTGCCAGTCAGGCGAGGACGGTGGAAATTTTGGCACAAGGCCTGTCGCCTCAGTTGGCCCTTGCTGGCGGTGAAAGGTGCTGAGTCTGCTCTGGGAGATGGTTCCCTGTCTTTTGGCGGGGGCTCTGATCGGTCGATGCCGCCCGCAATGGATCAATCCCCTGGCCACGCCCTTGGTGCGTTTTGGAGTTCCCCTGAGCCTGATGGGGTTGCTTCTTCACGGCGGGCTTAACCGCTCTCTTGTGGTCATGGCTTTGCTGGCTGTGTCAGCGATCGTGCTCATGCTTGTTGCGTTGCGAAGCTCGCGGTTGATCACTGACGCTTTGGTGTTGCCTGATCGACAGCTGGCCAGTTGCATCGGTAATACGGCTTACTTCGGCATTCCCGCTGCGTTGGCATTGCTTCCACCCGAGGCGCTTCCAGTGAGTATCGGTTACGACTTTGGCGCCACGCTTCTGGCTTGGGGGCTGGGTCCACTCTGGCTGCATCAGACCAATCATCAAGGCCATGGCTACCGCTGGAGCGCGTTGGCAAGCCATCTCTGGGCGAGCCCTGCGACGCGGGGTCTGCTCGGCGCCCTGATTGTGATGGCCACTCCATGGCATGACGTCATCAGTGCAGGCCTGTGGTTGCCTTCGCGGGTGGTGATTGTGCTGGCACTTGCTGTTGTGGGAATGCGTTTGGGAACCATTGCTTCGCGTGCGCCCTCGCCTGTGGCCGGGGGATTGCTATCTCCCCTGGTCTGCAAGCTTCTGTTGTTCCCGATGCTGATGCTGGTGATCAGTCTTCCTCTCCCCCTTCCACTACTCGCGAAGAAAGCCCTCGTGCTTCAGGCAGCCGCTCCAACAGCGATCTCAGTGCTGTTGATGGCTGAATCCGAGCAATGCGATGCATCGGCTTCCGCACAGTTGATTCTGCGCAGCACGCTCATTGCCTTGGTCAGCGTGCCCCTTTGGAGTGTCGTTCTGAATCGTTGGTTTTGAACACACGGAAGGTGAGATTCAGTCGCGGCGTTGTGATCTTGCGCCGGGTCGGCAGTCCATGCATCCACAGACTTTGGCATTCAGGATCCATCAGCAACAAGTCGCCATCTGAGAGCGTGAGATCAAGCCGCTGCCCGGTTTCTCGGTGGCGAAACTGAAGGTCGCGTGTCGCCCCAAGTGAGAGTGAGGCGATCGGGAACGAAGCGTCGATTTCGGGTTCATCGTCGGCATGCCACCCCATCCGGTCTTCGCCGTTTCGATACAAATTGAACAAACAGCCGTTGAATGGAGCGTTGGACTGTTTCGAGACCTTTTCGAGAAGTGGTAGAAACCACTGCGGCCAACCTGTCCCACGGTGAAGAGCACCGCTGTAGCGATAGGTCACCGATCGATCGGCCAGGAATGCTGTGAGCCTCGGCACCTTGTGCCATCGCCCGTAGACCCTGACATCGGTGTGCTCCCACTTGATTTGCTGGCGACACCGCACCATCCACTCCTGGGTGGTGTCAGGGGAGAGCCATTGGGATTGAAGGGTCCAGTTCATGGTGTCGACGTAAAGACGAATAACAGCAGTGGAGCGCCGAATCCATTCGTCCATAGATTGCCGCCATGGCAGCACGGATTACCCTCGAACTCTTCCTGGAGCGGGCGAAGCAGCGCTTCGGTGATCGTTTCGATTACTCCGAGATTCAGTGGCGCAGTTACAAGAGTCCGGTGAAAATCCGTTGCCGCAAGCATCCTGTTCATCCCATCACCATTACCCCTGAAAAACACCTGCAAACCACAGGCGGGTGCCGTCATTGCCTGCGTGAGCGACGGGTGGAGTGTCTGGAACGGGAATTGAATCGTGCTGCGGCCAAGCCTGTGGAGGCCTTACACCCTGTCGAGGCAAAAGTCGCGCTTTAGAAACCGCGTCCGTCCTGTTCGCGCATCTGTAGACGCAGCTTTTGGTACTGCAGCACAGCGCGGTCTTTTGCAAGGTGAGGGAAGAGTCGACACGCTTCATCGGCATCGATGGGCTCCAACAACCAGTCTTCTGAGCCATGGGGCGCGACATCACCTGGGGTGCGGTCAAATGCCTGACGAACCGGTAACCAGCGAAGCAAGCGTCGCCGCCATTGGTCATAGAGATCAAGTGGGTGCATCTGAGGCTCGAGTGCTGTTTATCCCTGCAATGAAACCCGCTGATAGCAAAACCAGAGCCATTGCTGGAACAGCAAGTTGCGATGGGAACGCCAGAGGGTCCTGGGATGGTCGGCGTTGAAATTCTCCGGCGGTGGAACATCGCCACGGGCTTTGTCCCTCTCCATCTCGGCAATGATCCGGCCAACGTTGTATTCGGGATGGCCGAGATGCATCAGCTGCCTCTGATCCGGGGTTTCAAAAATGGTGTATCCGACGGATTCACCATGGGCGAGCAGGCGCAGCCGTCCCTGCCGTTGAGCTGATTCCATGGCCGCGTCCGGTAAACCGGCATGGCGACTCTGGGGACAGAGGAATTGATCATCCTGGGTGCCCATCAACGAGTGACCTGGAACGAGGCTGCGCAGGGGATAGACCCCGAACAGCTTGCGTTTGAATGCCGTCTTGTTCACACCGGCCAGATAGGCCAGAGCAAATCCGGCCCAGCAGAGTCCAAGGGTGCTGGCGCAGGTGTGGCGCGCTTCCTCGACCACGGCGACTAATTCTTTCCAGTAAGTGACATCTTCAAAGGCCAGATGTTCCACAGGTGCACCTGTGATGATCAAACCGTCGAGAGGTCCCTGGGAGAGGGCTTCCTCCCAGCTCACATACAGGTCGTTGAGATGGGACTGGTCCCAACTTTTGTAGGCATGGGTCTGCAGTCGTATCCAGATCGGTTCGATCTGGAGCACCGAGAGACCGAGGGGGTGCAACAGATTGAATTCATACTGTTTCCCCAGCGGCATGATGTTCAGGATGCCGATTCGCAAAGGACGGATGTCCTGTCGTTCAGCTTCCTTGGGCTCGATCCAGGAGATGCGGTTGCGTTCAACCGCAGTGATCTTGTGATAATTGGGCGGAAGGATCAGCGCCATTCAGCTACGCCTCCCCATCAAGCACCTGATGCAAGGGCCTGATCGAAGTCAGCCTTGATGTCATCAATATGTTCCAAGCCCACTGAGACCCTCACCATGGTGGGGGTGACACCAGCAGAAGCCTGTTCACTTTCACTCAGCTGTTGGTGGGTTGTTGATGCAGGATGAATCACTAGCGTTTTGGCATCGCCAACGTTGGCGAGGTGACTGGCCAGTTTGAGGCTGTTAATAAAGCGAACGGCATCGTCATAGCCACCCTTGAGCGAGAACATGAGCATGCAGCCCATGCCGCGGCCCGTGAGGTATTTCTTTGCCGCTGGGTGGTATGGATCACCGGGTAACCCCGGATAGCTGACATCCGAAACCTGGGGATGGGTTTGCAGCCAGCTAGCAAGGGCCATTGCGTTCTGTGCATGGCGTTCCACACGCAAACTCAGCGTCTCCAGTCCCTGGAGAAGCAGGAAGCTGTTGAAGGGGCTGACGGCCGGCCCCCAATCCCGAAGTCCCTCCACGCGTGCCCGTAGCGCAAAGGCGATGTTGCGGTCGTCAGGAAGACCGAGCATTTTGCAGATGTCACTGCCGAAACCAAAGGCGTCCCAGTGAATGAGTCCGTGGTAAGCAGCGCTCGGCTGGCTCATTAAAGGGAATTTGCCGTTGCCCCAGTTGAAGGTGCCGGCATCCACAATCACTCCGCCAAGGCTTGTGCCATGGCCACCGATCCATTTGGTGGCACTCTCCACCACAACGTCTGCACCATGCTCGATTGGCCTGAGCAGGGCACCGCACGCCCCGAGGGTGTTGTCCACGATCAGGGGGATGTTGTTTCGTCGTGCAAGGTCTGAAAGACCTTCGAAATCGGGGATGTTGAAGCGTGGATTGCCCATGGCCTCCACGTAGATCGCCTTTGTTCCTTCATCGATCTGAGCTGCAAAGCTGGCAACGTCATCCCCTTCGGCGAACTTCACATTGATTCCAAGCCGAGGGAACTGAACTTTGAACTGGTTGTAGGTGCCTCCGTAGAGGAATGATGTGGAGACGAAATTGTCGCCAGCTTGCATGCAGTTGGTGATCGCTAGAAACTGTGCGGACTGGCCGGAGGCGGTGGCCAGAGCGGCCACACCACCCTCTAGAGCTGCCACCCGCTTTTCGAACACGTCGGTGGTGGGATTCATCAGACGGGTGTAGATGTTCCCGAATTCCTTGAGTCCGAACAGATTGGCGCCGTGTTCGGCGTCGTTGAACACGTAGGAGCTGGTCTGATAAATCGGAACAGCCCTGGAGTTCGTGGTGGGATCAGGAACCTGGCCTGCGTGGAGCTGGAGGGTTTCGAAACGCTGATCCGTCACGGCGTTGCTGCTGTCTATCTCCAGTTCTAGCGACAGGCCGTTCAGCCCTGACTCAACCTTCGCTTGGTTCTGGCTTGTCGCTGTCCTTGAGCGACGGAAGGGTCTCACGCAGCAGGGGGGTGAACTGGCTGCGCACGTCGGCACGGAAGCTGTCGACAGCTCCCGGCAGGAGAACCGGATAGGGCTGCTCTCCGCTCTGCTCGCGCAGGTGGCGCCATTTGCTGTTCTCTGTCTCCTTGAGAACAATCAAGGCGTTCTGAAAGTCGTAACGACCCATCTGCAGGCTCCCCTCGGGCAGAGCCGCTGCCTGCTCGCCCATCAGCTCTCGGAATGCATCGAACGCCTTGGCTTTCAGCGTGTCGGGCAGGCCGAGCACCGGCTGATAGTGGTCAAGAAGGCGTAGCTCCTCTTCAAGAAGAATCGGCCACGCCCCTCGGGCTCCACTGGGAAGGGACATCTGGGCCTCGGATGCCGTCATGGCATCCAGATGAAACGTGAGCCAGCGGTAATACGACTTGTCTTTGGTGCTTTTTTTCGCCGCTGCTTTGCCAGAGACAATTTCCGGGAGTGCAGCCTCCGCCTTGCGCAGAAACAGGCGGTCTTCCCGCTCGAGGTTCATTGCACCCCAGCGTTGCCGGTAGTCCCACAGCTCGGCGTAGCGGTTCACGTCTTCCGCTGACCAGCCGAGAGCGGCCAGTTCATCGGCGCGATGGGTGAGTTCCTTGGCCACGCAGCTTGTTCAGTCCTGTCCCTGGAAGCGTAAATGCCGGGGGCCGGAGGACCAGGCCCAGAACGCTGGGATCGCCAGAATCAGCAGATAGAGAATCAGCCCGTTGGGCCAGCCCTTGAGATCCCTGAGCCAGGTGGACACCAATGGCGCGGTGCCTCCGACCACGGCCACCACGAGGCTGTAAGAGAAGGAAAAACTGGCACATCGCGAACCACCTGGAAAAAAAAGCGGGTGAAGCAGTGGGGTGACCCCGGAATAAAAAAAGATTGGAAGCAAGACCATGGCCTGCCCAATCGCAAAGCCAACAGGTCCCCCCTTGGAAATGATCTGCAGGCCCGGGACCATCAAGACCATGCTGATCAGAAGAGAACGCCTTACAAGCGGAAGGGGGGAGAAGCGATCGGCACAGCGGCCTGCCAGGAGCGCCATCCCAAGTCCGAAGAGCTGCACGAGCGTATTTATGCCGTTGTACAGCGACGCGTTGGCGGGATCAACTCGAGATGCCTCGTCGACGTAGTACACCCCAACGGCGTAAAACACAGCCGTGGCGACGCCCACGGTGCCCATCAGGCGCAGCATGGCTGGCCAGTCGGTCATCACTTGACGCCATTGACCGGTGATGGAACTCGATGCCCCTTCAGGACGGCTGTCCTGAATTGATCTGCGCAGCATCACTGCCAGCAGTGACAGCAGAGAGCCAATGACGAATGGAATTCTCCAGCCCCCTGCATTCATGGCGGTGATCGGAATGAAGTGATCAATCACGGTGGCTACGAGCGAGCCGGAGATGAAGCCCACGGTGGCCCCAGCAGCGGTCACGCTGGCAAGAAATCCACGCGCTTTTTGGGGAGATGTCTCCACACTCCAGGCGATTGAGCTCGAGTACTCCGCACCGACAGACAGACCTTGAATCATCCGCAGGAGCACCAACAGCACGGCTGCGAGAGGACCGATCTGGTCTGTCGTGGGCAGTACCGCGATCATGAGGCTGCAGCAGCCCATGATCGCCACGCTCAGAAGCAGCAAAATGCGCCGGCCGAACATGTCGCCGATGGGGCCGAGCACAAGACCCCCGATTGGGCGCATCAGGTAGCCGGCGGCAAACACCCCGAAGGCGCTCAGAAATTGCAGGGTTGGTGAATCCTGTGGGAAGAACGCTGCACCAATCGACTCAGCGAAGTAGCCATACACAGCGAAATCAAACCACTCCACCGTGTTGCCGATGGCGGCAGCGATCGGCGAATGGCTGCCAGTTGACTCAGACGAGAGGTTCAAGGGTGAGGGGCCGACCGCTTTACGGCGTCATTTTGAAGGGTTCAGTTGTGGCTTCCATGTGGAGGAGGGGCACTGTGGGGATAGCGCTTCAGATGCTCGGTCACGGGAATCGGTGACGCTGCTGCATACCCCTCATGCAGCCAGAGATCACCCGCTGAGGCGGCGTAATGGATCTGCCAGTTGTAGAGGCCTCGATAGGTGAGTGGTTCCCGTTGGAGCAACGCTGCGTAGTGCAATACAGCTTTGCCGTAATGGTCACTGTTGTTGTACCCCCAGAGACCGCGGCGGATGTCCTTGAGGCCGCCACGTCGCACGAGATATCGCGCAGCCGCATGGATGGCATCCCATGGATCGCGAATGTCTCCATCCCTGCCGATTCCAGGCTCGGCCCAGGTGGTGGGGAGGAACTGCATCGGCCCCTGCGCATTGGCGACGGACACACCATCGATCCGCCCCATCCCCGTTTCCACAAGATTCACAGCGGCCAGCACCTCCCATGCGATACCGGTGGCATCCGCGGCGCTGCGGTAGGCCTTGAGAAGATCATCCTGCGGGGCAGGCGCTTGGATGCGCCACGCCGGCAGCGTTGTGGACGCCGGTCCCCGGTGCATGGCCAGGAATGAGCGTCGTGCGGCGATGTGTTGATCGAACACCCATTGCAACTGCGAGGGCAGTTGATCCCTCACCGCTGCAGCACGAGCGGGGGTATGGGACAGCACCCGGTAAATGACCTGCTGTTGATGGGCGAGTTGCGCAATCTCCGCTGGATCGTGGTCCGGGTCTACCAAGGCGGTTTCGATGCTGATCAGCAGAGACGCTGTGTTGTCTGCCTCGGTCGGGACCAGGGGGTAGTGGCGTCCGTTCGGTGCCACCGGAAGGTCTGATCGGGTTGGCAGTGCAATTCCGGTGCCAGAAACCGTTGGCTTGTTGGCTTCAGGACGCTCTGAGGTCGGTGCGTTCAGCGGTTGGCAGGCAACGGTGAGAGGCGTGAACAGAAGCGGCAGACCGAGCAGCAGAGTCGCCCAGCGGTGACGACGGATCAGGAACCGGGTCATGGGGTGAGATAGCCACGCCTGTCGTGAAAGTCTGGCTCGTCTCCGTGGTGAGACAAAGCCCAGTAGCTGAGGTTGTTGTCACTGTCCTCGAGCACCATCGCGATCGCCAGATCAGGAAGTTGCACCGCAGTCCACCAGGGATCCAGACGCAACTCGATGGTGCAGCGGCAATCCTTCTGGGAGCTTTGCCAATGAATGCGTGGTTCTAACGTTTGTTCGCGTGCTCCCTGACTGCGGTAGCTCTCGAACCGATAGAGATTCCAGTCGCCGCTTGGTGAAACATTGAGTTCCCAATAACGATCCTGGTTTGGCAGGGCAAAAAATGCTTCAAAGCAGCTGTGTTCCCAGAGACCATCGAGACGCTGCCCGCTGCGCTCGCTCGAGCCGGGTGCTGCTGACGTGAACTTCAGCATGGGAAGAGGCTGCCCCGATTGGGATGGCCTCAGGCTGAAACTTAATTCGAGGGTGTTGTGTTCCTCCCATACGAACTCGGCACTGGCGAGAAGTTTCGGGGATGCGTCTGGAGAAAAAGGGACCAGCGGGCAAACCTGACGCACCATCACGGGATGGCGTGCCACGTCAGCGCACTCCGCGAAGGCTTTCGATCAGGGCAACCAGCTCGTCCCACTGCTGCTCAATCGAGCGGGTGAGCGCGAACTGAACCCAAGCCCGATCCAGATTGTGACCGGCTCGCTCGGTTTTGAAATACCTGTCGCCTGAAAGGTGATCAGTCAAAAAACGCAGCCCCAGTTCCAAGGGGATCAAGCGAATGCACGCAGGCAGGTGGCGCACATCGTCATCGCTGAGGAAGGATTGCCCAACCTTGAGGTACCCCTCCAGGATCGAGCGGCAGAGTTCCAGATCAAAAACAACATCCTCCGGGGTGGCGGTTTCCTCCCCGAGGCGGTTGCAGCAGGAGCGGAGACAATCGCCGATGTCGTAGTGAAGCAATCCGGGCTTGACCGTGTCGAGATCGATCAACCCCACCGCATGCCCGGTGCGCTCATCGATCATCACATTGTTGATTTTCGGGTCTCCATGAATGGGCCTGCGTTTGAGTTCCCCCCTGGCGCAGGCCTGCTCAAGCACATCGAGCCCGTTACGGCGCGCATCCACGAAGGCGAGAGCTTCATTCACCCTGCGGTCCGTGATGGGCGCTGTGCTCCCGATCACGGCATCGAGCTCAGCCAGATATGCCGGTGCAATGTGGAAATTTTCAAGGGTGTCCGCCAGCTCGTCTGTGGGCAGATCACTGATCAGATGGTGAAACATCCCGAGGCCGTAACCGAGCTCCCAGGCATGGGCTTCATCTTTGATGACATCGGTGGTTGTGGCCGCTCCGATATACGAGATCGAGCGCCAGAACTCACCCTCATGCTCAACCCAGTGCCCGTCGGCATCAAGGGTGGGGAGAACCCTGGGAATCTCCCAGCGTCTCCCTGAAAGCTCAGGGGGTTCCTGCGCTAATCGCCTCTCGACGTGATCGCCGAGGCGCAGGAGATTGCGCATCACCAGTTCCGGGCTTTCAAATACATCCGTGTTGAGCCTCTGCATCACGAAGGCTTGCCTCGCTGCGCTGGCCTCAAGGGTGACCAGGAAGGTGTCGTTGACATTTCCAGATCCCAGCTGATCGATGGCCTTGATCTGGTCTGGTGGATGGAACAGTCCGGCGATGGTCTCCAGGGACGCGTTGGAGCCGGAGGGAGCCTTGGTCACGGTGTATCGCCTGGGTCTCACGTCGAAACAATGCCGTCTTCCAGCTGTCTTGCCAGGGGAGAGTGTGCGGAAAAACAGCCGGGGAGGCGGCACCATGGGCTGTGACCGCATCAAGGGAGCGCGTGCCCCGCATTCTTCATACGGCTGACTGGCAGATCGGTAAGCCTTACCGGTGGATTGCTGATTCTCAGAAACAGGCTCGTCTGCAGCAAGAACGTGTTGAGGCCGTTCGTCGCATCGGTGAGGTTGCCCGCCGTGAATCGGTGGATGCCCTGCTTGTGGCTGGCGACCTTTTTGATTCCTCCACCGTTCCCCCCTCGGAGGTTTTGGAAGTGATGGAGCTGATCGGTGCGATGCCGTGCTCTGTTCTTGTGATCCCTGGCAATCATGACCATGGCGGGGCGGGTGGTATCTGGCGGCGTGAGGATCTTCTGCGTCGCATGCGGGAGCGGGCCCCGAATCTGGAGCTTCTCAGCCAACCCGAGCCCGTGAGCAGAGCGGGGTTGACCCTGTTGCCCTGCCCCCTGCTACGCCGGCACGACAGTGTCGGTCCGATGCGCTGGCTTGATCAGCTCAATTGGCAGGATCTTGATCCAGAGGCTCCACGCGTTCTGCTGGCCCATGGATCGGTGCAGGGCTTTGGCTCCGGGACTGATGTGAATACCTTGCATCTTGAGCAGCTGCCCAAAGGAGAGCTCGATTACATCGCTCTTGGCGACTGGCATGGATTGATGCAGGTTCAGAGCAATGCCTGGTACTGCGGTACACCGGAGCCTGATCGATTCCCAACGGGGCCAGACGATCAGCGATCGCAGGTGGTTCTTGCCGACCTCACAAGAGGCGAACATCCTCGGGTGCAGATAATCACGACTGGGCGGGTTGCGTGGCATCGGATCACCATGCAGCTCCAGGGAATGCCCGATCTGGAACGCCTGCACCATCAGCTCGATGGTTGCATCGGTAGCCGCGTGGGCCGTGATCTGCTGAGACTTGAACTCAACGGCCAGCTTGGCTTGGATGCCCATCGTCGTTTGCAGGCGCTTCTCAGCGAGCTTTCAGAGCAGCTTCTGCATCTGCGCTTGCGAGGTGAGCTTCGGCGACATCCAACCGATGGAGAACTCGATCAGTGTTTGAACCGGAGTGATGGTCCGCTCCTCAGCAGCATTGCTGCAGGTTTGAAACAGGAGCTCGAGGGTGGGGCTGACCCTCTCATCGAGCAGGCTTTGATCGAACTCCACCAGCTCTGCGCCGCCTCTCCATGCGCCTAATCCGCTGCCGGCTGGAAAGCGTGCGCCGCCATCGAGAACTGGAGGTGGCTTTCGCGCCGGGGTTGACGTTGATCGGCGGTGGCAACGAAACCGGGAAGAGCTCGCTGGTGGAGGCCATGCATCGCACGTTGTTCGTGCGTGCCACAGCAACCGGTGCCGCCGTTCGTGATCTGCGCTCCGCGATGCATGCCGGTCATCCCCAAATAGAACTCGACTTCGAAGCGGATGGACATCACTGGTCTCTGCAGAAATCTTTCAGTGGTGCCGGTGGTACCTGCCGCCTCAGTCGGATGGGCAATCCAGCGCTTCTGGGCGCAGAAGCGGAGGATCGCCTGGCTTCACTGCTCGGCGTCGAGGAGATCATCGGCAGTCGGCAAGTCAACCGGATCCTGCCCAGTCGCTGGGCGCATCTCTGGGTGATGCAAGGGCTAGCAGGCCGCAATCTTCTTGAGCTGGATGGCAGCCATTACGACCTCAACGGTCTCATTGCCGCATTGGAGAACCAGGCCTCGGAATCGCTGCAATCACCCTTGGATCAACACATTCACGATCAGCTTGAGGTGTTGGTCTCCTCCAGCTTCACCAGTCGAGGCGTCAAGCAGCAGAGCGAACTCTGGAAGCGCCGTCAGGAGTTGCAGCAGGCCGAGCAGCGCCATCAAGACGCGTGCCAACAGCTGGAGATCTATGAATCGGCCTGCGAAGAGCTCGATCGCAATGAGCAGGCTCTGCGAGATCTTGAGAGCGGCACCGTTCCTGAATTACGCCAGCAACGCCGCCGGCTGACCAGCCTGGTCGATCTGCAGCGCTCCCTTGTACCCCTCATTCAGGAAGAACAGCAGCTCAAACAGCAGCTCAACAACCTGAAGACTCTTGATGCCGAAACGGAGTCGACAGGTCGCTCCATTCAGGTCCATCGTCACGATCTGGAGAGAGCGGTGGTGCAGGCCACACAGCAGTCCGAACAGCTCAAAACGCGGCAGGCCTCTCTCAACACTCTCGAAGAACAGCGTCATGCGCTGGAAGAGCGCGGTCATGCATTGCGCCGTCAGCAGGAGCTCCGGACTCTCGAAACCAGGATTCGTGACCATCAACAACGGGATGATCTGCGAGCCCATCTTCAATCGCAACAGGCATCACTGCAAAACAAGCTTGATGCTGCACCGGCAAAAACCAAAGAGGCTCTGTCTGCCCTTCAGCGTTTGCAGGAGCGTCTTCGAGAACTGGAGATCCGACTGAACAGCATGGCGTCGTCGATTCATCTGGAAGCGGCTGATCAGGAGGTGGTGCTGGATGGTGATGCGTTGTTGCAGGGACAAACCCTGCAGCGTTCCGGGGCCTTCCGGCTGCAAGTTGGTGCGGGGGTGATGGTGCAGGTGATTCCTGGAGAGGGCACCGGTCTGGCCTCTCTGACCACCGAGCGCTCACACCTCCAGGCGGAGTTCGACGAAGGGCTTCGACAGTGGGGCGCGTCATCCCTCGATGAGGCCAGGGAGCAGCTGCTTCAGCAGCAACAACTCACCCAGGAGCTCGCTCTGCTGAAAGCGCGCCTCCAACAGTTGGATCAGCAACGTCCTGCCCAAGTTGACGGCAATGAATCCCTTGAAACCCTGCGGCAGAAGCTGTCAGCTCTCCAGCTGGACCTTGAATCGGAGGTCGTGATCACGGTTGACTCCACAGCTCTCGACCAGGAACTCCTCGACTGCAGGGCCACCTACAAATCCGTTCAGGAGCAAACCCGGGCGCTTCGCGCGGGCCTCGATGCACTGGAACGCAACCTGAGTGCTGTTCAGTCGGAACGCCAGGAACTACGGGTGACTGTGGAACGCCTGGAAGCCCAACAACTGCAGCGACGCCAACAACGCCAAGCGTTTGTGGAGACTCACGGTGAATCGGCTCAGATTCAGCGTCGGCTGGACGCTCTGAAGGAGACCAGCCGCGTTCAGCAAGCCAAGCTTCTCGCGCTGACCGCCGAGGCTGGTCTTGAGCGAATGGCCGATGCCGAGAGGCAGCTGGCCTCGCTTGAACAACAAGAACACAATCTTTCCCGTCGGCGGGAGGATCTCAATCGAGAACAGGGCGGCCTGCTTGAGCGTTGCGATCGTCTCGGCCGTAGCGACTTGCACGCGCTGGTCGAGGAAACCTCAGCCGCTATGGATCTGGCGATCCGGGCTGAACAACAGGAAACTCTGGTGGCAGAGGCGCGCCAGCTGCTGCTGAGGCGTTTCCAGGAGGCGCGACGGGATCTGTCCCGGCGCTATTCCATGCCTCTGAGGCAAAGCATCAATCGCTTCATGGCTCCCTTGCTCCTGGAGGCCTCGGATGACTGTGAGCTCAATGTCGACCCCACTGAAGGCTTGAATGCGTTGCGGCTGCAACGATCCGGGCGCTCATTTGATTTTGCCCAGCTGAGCGGAGGCATGAAAGAGCAGTTCAATGCCGCTCTGCGCTTGGCGATTGCCGATACTCTCCGCAGCAGTCATGACGGTTGCCTGCCGCTGGTGTTCGACGATGCTTTCACCAACACCGACCCCAAGCGGTTGGTGTCAGTGCTGGCCATGTTGCGCCAGGCTGTTGATCTTGGGCTTCAAGTGGTGGTGTTGAGCTGTGATCCAGATCCCTACCGCGAGATCGCTGATGCTTGTGTGACGTTGCCGGCTTTGTAGCCAATCGATCAGAGCGCATTTTCAATCACATTCATGGCCTTGAGATAGGCGGGAGGTTCTGCGTTCGCCTCCGACTCCTCGAGTCCAGAGTCGTCTCTGATCAAACGGCGGGCATTGTCAGCAATGACGGCATTCACCACTAAGTCCATTGCTTCGGGCTGATCAAGGTTTTGAAGCGCGTCCGCGTAGCGACGGCTGTGGGTGGGCCGGACAGATTCCTGGCAGTAATTCGACAGCTCCCGGCTTTCGGTCATCACCGAAAAGGCCACATCCTTAGTGCTGGATTGCCCATAGATGGCCATGTACAGCAGGTTGACCATGGAGGCGTCATGGACAGGGATCGCATATTTCCGGGCGATCTGAGGCCAGTAGCGCAGTGCTTTCAGTCCTTCGAGCCCTCCCTTGCGCAAGCCAGCGTCTTCACACCAGCTTTCCAGCTCCTCCATCGATTGTGGACAGCGCTGTTCCGCGCGCATGTGTTCGGCGAGCACTTGTCCAGCTTGGAAATTCCGGGTTGGTTTCCCCGAAACAGGGCGCATCATGCTGCCGCGCACATCGGCGACCATTGCCGTGAGTTGGGCAAAGGTGTGATCTCGCACCTTCTCCATATCCCCACCTCTCACGAGAGCGGCTTCGATTCTCTGAACCCCATAGCCGAGTTCGGTGAGGGGAAAGGGCTGCCGGTTGTAGAGACGTTGCCTGTTCCGGCGTGCCATCGACACGGTGGCTGCCTGATCGAGGCATTGATCCAGCAGCAGGGTGAGCAGGGTGGGGAGCACCCCGGGGTTGTCGTGGTGGTAGGTGTAGCCGAAGCCTGCGAACACAGAAGACATGTTCTTGGCGGCCTTGATGTATTGCCCCTCGATGTTGTGAACTCCAGGTGAGACCTGGATATTTGGGGAGAGTCGATCCAGCATCCGTGCTGCAAGCAGGGCCGTGAGGGCACTGGGATGGCAGAAGTTGGCTGTGAAGCTGTCGTGGGGGTTGCGCAGTGCCCCGTGCCGATGGAAACCGGAGAAGAATCCGAGATTCGGGACTTTCTCACAGAGCACATACGACTCGTTGGCGATGTGGTCGTGACTGAATGACCCGGCCAGGCATGCCAGAACCACATGTTCACGGCCGAGTTCCTGTCGCAAGCGGCAGGCTTCCTGCAGGTCTTCCTCTACGTGATTGCTGTTCGCACTCAGTACAACCAGCTCGCAACGCTGCAACAGATCCTTGAGGGTGTTGGGACAGCGCTGACCGTTCTGGAGATGGCTTCCCATTCGCTCCACGCTGGCAACGTGATCCGGGTCCATCCCTTCGAGGGCTTCCTGGGAGAAGGCCCCAAGGAGTTCCCGCCCAGGGCGGGCCGCCAGCAGCAGTGAGGCAGGTTCCTCTTGCTGCATGGCGCAGTTGTAGGCCAGTGAGGCGGGGTACAAGCCCACGCTGTAGAAGCCCACCTTCCCCGACTCAAGATCGCGGATGCGTTGCCGTACGAGATCGCCATCCAAGCTGCGAGTGAAGAAGCCGTTGCTGTTCAGGGCCGTGTCCATGCGTTCGGCGCAATCTCCTGTGATCAAGCCTTGATTTCTAAGCCTAAGCAGAGGCCACGATCGATCTCGAAAGGTCTGATGTGCTGGCTTTGGTGAGTGATTGGCTGGATGGCCTGCTCGTGGGATCGTGACGATCGGTTCAGCGATCGAGGTGTTTCGGATGGATCTTGACCAACTTCACCAAGAGCTGATGGCCAGCTCGGATCTATTGATCGTTCAGGACCTAGATGGTGTCTGCATGCCGCTGGTGAAAGACCCGCTCACCCGCAGGATGCCAGCGGATTATGTGCGTGCGGCCGCGCTGTTGAAGGGGCGCTTTCAGGTGCTCACCAACGGTGAGCATGAAGGCCGCCGTGGGGTGAACCGGCTTGTGGAGGCTGCCCTTGGTGATGCCGAGACGGCCGCACGGGAGGGCCTCTACCTTCCTGGTCTGGCCGCTGGTGGCGTGCAGCTGCAGGACTGTTACGGCCAGCTTTCCCATCCAGGGGTCAGTGATGCGGAAATGGCGTTTCTCGCCGATGTGCCAAGGCGAATGCAAGGTCTTCTTGCCGAGCGTCTGCCCTCCGTCATGCATGAGCTCGGAGTCGAGGCGATGGCCATGGAGATTCAGCGAGCGATTCTCGATACCCAGGTCTCGCCAACCATCAATCTCAACAGCCTGTTCAGCCTGATTCCCAATGACGTGGCCAGGCAACGGCAGCTGCAGGTGATGCTCCAGGAGCTCATGGATGCCTTGATGGCGATGGCTGCAGCGGAGGGACTGGGCCATTCCTTTTTCTTGCATGTCGCTCCGAACCTTGGCCGGGATCAGGAGGGGAATGAGCGCCTAAAACCTGCTGAAACCGGTGATGTGGGCAGTACCGATATTCAGTTCATGCTGCGGGGAGCGATCAAGGAAGTTGGCTTGCTGGTGTTGATCAATCGCCACATTGCCGCTCGAACTGGCATCGCACCCTTGGGAGAAGACTTCAACGTCCGCACAGCTCCACACGACCATGCGGCTTTGCTTGCGCTCTGTCATGAGCGCATTGCCAAGGACCAGATGCCTCACCTCGTCGGCGTTGGCGACACCGTCACGTCAACCCCTTGTCCGTCGGGCGATGGTTGGTTGCGGGGTGGCAGTGACCGTGGATTTCTCACCCTCCTCCAGGAGCTTGGCGAAAGCTATGGGCATCGCAACAGGGTTGTTCTGGTCGATAGCAGCGGCGGAGAAGTGGATCGACCTTCTTTGCTCGATGGATCTTTCGAGGGGATCAGTGACCCAAGCGACTCCCTGCGGCTCGATGTCTGTATCCCGGAAGGCCCGGAGCGCTATGTGGCCTGGTTCATCGCGCTTGCGGAAGCGCATCACGGGCGAGAACCCTCAGCATGAATGGCAGCTGGGTGATGGAGGGTTTGCCTCCACTTACCCAGACGGCCTGTTCCTCACTCCAAAGTCGGGTGCTCGGAACGATCAGCCTGGATTTCGATGCATGGTCGGGAAGAAAGGCTGCCTTGAAGTTGCGCTGTTCCACCAGCAGCTTGAGGTCATTGAAATGCACACCATCGGCGGTCTCAATCACTTCAAGTGCGCCATCAGACCGCAGCGCATAGATGATGCGAACGTCGGCCAGCCTCATCTCTCCGTAGACACCGCGATAGTCGGCTGGAGGGATGCGATCTTGATGACTAAAGGCATGCAAGCCACCAACAAACAAACGGTATCTCTCCTCTCGGGATGGAGTGAGATCGCCGTATCCAAAGACCAGATCGCCTTCCTTTGAAACAGCGATGTAAGCCCGTCCCTTCGCTGCTGCTCGGTTTCCAGCCCGCCAGGTTCCATTGCTGAGCATCAGATCGCCATGGAGAGCCATATCCAGTTCCCCGCGGCCAAACTGCTTCTCGAAGGTTGGGCCGGTGAAAAAGAGCAGGGCCTCTGGATCCTCATTGGCTTCGAATTCCCGGTTCCAACCTCCGAAAAATTCCAGATCGATCCAGCGCGGATCCAAAATCACGCTGCTGTATTCAACAGCGATCGGGTCTCCGTTCTCTCGAATGAGTTCGGCACGTTGATCAGGAACGAATTGAGCAATCTCATCCCGTGATGGGGGTTGGGGCGGTGGCTCCTTTCGAAGGGCCGAGATCAGTTCGGTGGAAGGCTCAGGCCAGCTCAAGGATCCGCCACTGAAGATGCGGGCACTGATTCCCCCGGTGATCCCGGCGATCACTCCGAGCGCAATCAGCGGCCAGATGCGCACAGCTGAAGCTCAAGTCGCCTGTCGATGATGGCTCAATTCGCTGATTTCTGCACACTGAGTTCGGTGGAGTTGTGAGCATGCGTGCGTTGTTCTGTGGGTCAGTGTTGTTGGCTGTTCTTGTGCCGGCATCAGTTCATGCCAATCAATCGGAATCGGGACCCAAGGAGTGTGCCGTTCCTCGACTTGGCAGTTATCTGGTAATCCGCCAAGGCCAGCGTGGCGATTCACCTCTTGGTGGTTTGCAGCTTGAAACCTGGTTGGAGGATGGATCGGTTCGAGGTCGACGCTTTCTGCGTGTGGGTCGTCGTTACAGCGAAACCAGGTATCAGGGACGTTGGCAAAAAGTTTCCGCCTGCGGTCTCACCGTGACCCGTGATCAGCAGGGAAGTGGGAGCAGTGTTCTTCTCTCCGATCAGGGAACCCCCCGTTTTGGCATCAGCACGAAGGTCGGTGATGTGGTGACGGAGCAGTGGTTGTCCCAGCCTGCCGGTGCCTGCAAACCCTCCGCAATGGATGGCACTGTGCTCAGTCGTCAAATGGGGATGACGTTCGCGAATGGAGCCTGGACTCCCAATGCCGTGATTCAACGAGAGACCTGGTCGGCGTGGCAAATGGCTGGACTGGCCGTGTCGTCGTATGACGGTGCCGGTGAGGTGGCGGCCTATCAAGGTCGCTTCCTTCAGGATGACAATTGCGTAGGGCGCATTCGTCAGCAGGATGCCCGGGGAGTGAATTATGTGTATGCAGCGATTCTTCGTTCCGACGGAACGGGGTATGCCTACCTTCAAACCCAAGGGGACGATATAACGGTGGCGCTCCTCGACCGAATGGCTGCAGAACCTTGATGGCCTGGTCCGTCAGAATCCAACCTGACGCCATGGATGCTCTGCCTTCGTCATTCCCATCACTCCGACGACGTCGCCTCGAAACACTTCAGGTCAACCTCGGCTACCGCTGCAACCAGAGCTGCAGTCATTGCCACGTGGATGCGGGGCCCTGGCGCACGGAAATGATGGAGCCTGATCAGGTGGAGCTCATTCCGCAGGTCCTGAGGCACTGCCAGTTGAAAACCCTCGATCTGACGGGGGGTGCCCCTGAACTTCATCCGCAGTTCAGGGACCTTGTCTGTGCTGCCCGCGCCCAGAACGTTGAGGTGATTGACCGATGCAACCTCACGATTCTCACGGAACCTGGGCAGGAATCACTCGCTGAATTCCTCGCTGATTCGGGTGTTCGCATCGTGGCATCGCTGCCTTGTTATGAACAGGAACGGGTTGATCAACAACGAGGCCGAGGTGTGTTCGAGCGCAGCCTCGATGCCTTGAAAGTGCTCAATCGGTTGGGATACGGAATTCCCGGGTCTTCACTGAAGCTCGATCTTGTGTACAACCCATCGGGTCCCACCTTGCCGCCACCTCAGCAATCACTGGAAGAGCAATACCGAAAGCAGCTGAAGGCATCCCATGGGATTTCTTTTCATCAATTGCTGACGCTCGCCAACATGCCGATCAAGCGTTTTGAGCGAGACCTGGAAGTCAGCGGAGAGCTGGAGTGTTACCAAACCCTTCTGCGAGAGGCGCATCGTTCCGCCAATCTTGATGAGGTGATGTGTCGGACCTTGATCAGCGTTAGCTGGACCGGCTCACTTCATGACTGCGATTTCAACCAACAACTCGGTTGTTCAGTCGGCGCGAAGCCTGCCGTGCTCGCTGATCTGTTGACAATTCAGGATGGCTTGGTCGATCAGCCCATTGCCGTTGCTGATCATTGCTTTGGTTGCACAGCTGGACAGGGATCCAGTTGTGGCGGTTCGCTCAGCTGAGATTCACGTCGACGTTGGCTGGCGCAAAAAGCAAAACCTGATCTCCAACGCGATGTTCCTGGCCATCGAGTGCTCTGACTCCTCCGGAGACGAAATCGGCAGTTCTTTGCGCCAAGGATGGCTCCATGGCCGTGAGATTCAGCACCACGGTGCATTGGTCGCGAACGGCCAAAACCGCTTCCGCACCCTGCTCGAATGTCAGGGGGGTGATCACGAGAACCTCGTGGAATCCTTGGAGCTGACCAATGTTCATCACATTCAGCTTGGCTCGGCGTAGGCGTGGTGGGGGCAAACGTCATCATGGGTGCATGAACGCGTCACAACCTTCTGATCAGGGGCCTGCCCACTGCGGCAGTAAACCCAAACGGCTGGCCATCGGTGTCGCTCCTCTGGGCACGGTGTCTATTGGAATCGTTCCGATGGGGGTCGTGTGTATCGGAATCGTTCCGATGGGTGTGGTCTCCATTGGCGTTGTGGCCATGGGTGTGATCAATCTCTCGATCGTGGGGATGGGGTTGCTTGCGGTCGGGGTGAACACCATGGGGGTGTGGACCGCAGGGCCAATGAGTATGGGCCTGGTGCGATTGGGAGACAAACCAGGTGATCATGATCACCACGCGCATCACGGCGGTGAAGGATCAGGGTCCCTGAATGGGGATGATCCCAGCACGCTTGCTTACCCAACCCGAGAGCTTGCCGAAGAACAGGCCAAGAGCCTTGGTTGCAAGGGGGCCCACCAAATGGGGGACTTCTGGATGCCTTGCCTGGAGCATCCGCAGGAGCATCACTGACTCCTCTTTATCGGCACTGAGGGCAAATCCCTCGCACCGTGAGGCTGGAGCCGATGAGGTCAAAGCCAAATCCCTTGCTGGCTAGTAAGCCCGCATTCAAAACGGCTTCACTTTCGAAGTCCTCAGTGCGCCCGCAGCGCACGCAAACCAGGTGGTGGTGACGGATGTGTTCGGCGTCAGCGAGTTCGAACTGGCTGCCGTTGCTTGTTTGCAATTCCTGAAGAAACCCCATCTCCACCAACAGCCTCAGGGTGCGATAGATGGTGGCCAGTGAGACCTTCAACTGACGATTCAGTAGTTGATGGTGCACGTCCTCCGCGCTGAGATGCCGTCCACCTCCAAGCGATTCGAACAACTCAAGGATCCGCCGGCGCTGGGGTGTCAGTCGACGTCCGTCTTGATGCAGCCCTTGCTTCAGAGATCCGCCAGTCTCGGGTTGCGTGGAGACAGATGGCATCCGAAACCTGCTTTTCATTCTCAATAGTAATGTTTATTGAGACTCGAGGCCAGGCTTGACCCTCACTCACCTGGCGGTGTCTGGTTATCGCTCCCTCAGGGATGTGGTGATTCCTCTGCATCGCCTGACTCTGATCACAGGGGCCAACGGAAGCGGTAAATCCAATCTTTTCCGTGCCCTCACGCTGATCGTGGCGGCTGCCCGCGGTGATCTGATGGCTTGTCTCGCCCGTGAAGGTGGATTGCCTGCAGTGATGTGGGCTGGTCCCGAGACCCTCGGCCGTGGGATGCGTTCGGGGGAAGCCCCCATTCAGGGTGGACCTCGCTCCAAACCGGTCCGTCTGCGTTTGGGATTCGCGGCAGATCCCTTTTCCTATGCCGTCGAACTCGGATATCCCCAGGAACGACGAACCGCATTTGCCCTTGATCCTGAACGCAAGGGGGAATGGATCTGGGCAGGGTCAACCTTTCATCCCCGTGCTTTGTTGTGCTCCGATGCGGGAGGGCGAGATCCAGACCGTGGACTGTTACAGCTGGGCGTTGATCCGCAGGAGCGACCTGAAGCCCTCCTTCTGCGCGAGGAAATTCTGAACTGGCGTTTTTATGACAGTTTCAGAACGGACCCTGGGGCTCCCGCCCGTCTCCCGGGCGTAGGCACCCGCTGCTTTGCCCTAGCGGCTGATGGCCACGACTTACCCGCTGCTGTGCAAACCATTCTTGAGAGCGGGGATGGTGAGGCTTTTCTGGCAGCGGTGGATGATGCTTTTCCTGGCGCCCATGTGTCTGTGAACCATGGCGATGGTCTGTTTCGGTTGCAGTTCCATCAACCTGGCCTTCTGCGTCCTCTCCAGTCTGCGGAGCTTTCCGATGGCACCCTGCGTTACCTCTTGCTAACCGCTGCGCTCTTCAGTCCAAGGCTGCCGCCTTTGATGGTTCTCAACGAGCCGGAAGGGAGCCTTCATCCCGACTTGCTGCTGCCTCTCGGTCGGTTGATTCGTTCCATCTCTCAACGCACGCAGGTGTGGGTGATCGCCCATTCCCCCCGCTTGATCGACGCCTTAACGGATGGTGACGGCTGTCACCGGGTGCACTTAGTGCGCGAGTTGGGATCCACAGAAATCCCAGAACAGACCATGCTGGAACGCGGCACCTGGCGCTGGCCTTCCTGACCCTGCTCATGCCAAGACTGATCCAACTCAGTGATCCCCATCTGTTAGCGCAAGCCAATGGCCGGGTTCGCGGACAATCAGCGTTACCCCTGTTCCGAAAGGCTCTCGATCAGGCCTTTCGTCAAGAGCCGGATCTGTTGCTGGTTAGCGGAGATTGCTGCCACGACGAGACCTGGTGCGGTTACGTGCGCCTGCGAGATGCGCTTGACGATGCGATCCAAACAAACTCTGCAAGCGCAGTTCGCTTTGGCCTATTGGCCGGGAACCATGATCATCCCCAAAAGCTGCGTGCCGTTCTCGGTCGTCGTTGGGTTGTTGCTCCCGGCATGCTGGAGGCGGGAGCTTGGCGTTTGCTTGTTCTGTCCAGTCACCGAGCAGGGGGTTGCGCTGGGCTGATCGGTGGCGCTCAACTGTCATGGCTCACCAGTCAGCTAAGAGAGGCGCAAACGCTCGGAAAGTTCGTGGTGGTTGCCCTCCATCACCCTCCTGTTCCGATTGGTGATCCTGCAATGGACTCCATTGGTCTTCTGGATGGAATGCAGTTGATGGAGAAGCTGAAGACGTGTGTCGCGGTTAAGGCTGTGTTGTTTGGACACATTCATCAGCACTGGCACGGAGTGCCTTCCCTCCGCTCAGATCTAAGCCTGCTCGGTTGTCCCTCGACGTTGGCCTCGTTTGATCCTGTGCAGCCCTGTCCACTCGGAAGGGCTGCAGATCCTGGCGGTCGCGTTCTCGATCTCATGGGGGATGGTTCTGTGCAGGAGCGACTCCTGCGCTGGTCTGCAGAACAGGACGGCGCAAGCTGAACCAGATAGTGTGATGCCTGTTTGAGGGCGAGGGTGTCAGCTTCCTGGTCGGTGTCGATGCGATTCGTCGCCAGTGGGCTTTTTCTCCTGGCCCACGGACTGCTCGTGCTCGAGCACATCGCTTTGGGGACGGCTCTGCATGGAATTGCTGAAGTGTTTCTCGCTCCATGGGCCCTGCGCCACAAAGCCTGGGATCTGATTGTGATCGGAATTGTCTTCTGCGTGTTCGATCTCTGGGGGACGCTTCGCCTTGTGAACGGGTTGGCTTAAGACCAAGCTGGCCTCAGGGTTCAGTCCACCACTGCGTCACGATGCCCCCTTTTTCAGGTTGGGCGCCGTCAGCAACCGTGACAACGAACAGACGCTGGCCATCGCGTTGATAGTCGTACCGACAGAAACCTGGGCCTGTTCCTGAACAAGACGCTAAAGCCTGCAGATCTGTTCCAGACAGGGTTTTTTCAAAGCTGAGAACTGGGCGTTCTGGTGCTGGCTGCCATCCCGATGCCGTGAGGGATGCATTGGCTTGCACGATGGACTGACCGCTTTGCAAGGTCACACGGGAGGTGTCGGCTTTGGATGTCGCTGCAAATCCCCCCAGAACGAGACCTGCAAGGACAAGCTTCCAGCGCATTGCATCGATTGGCACTGATTCCGGCTTAGCAACGGAATTCGGGCGAGGACCACCGAGACAACCCTCATCGGATCCGAACCTTCACATTCGACTGTTTGAGGCCGATAAGGATCAGCTGTTGCGACTGGCGTCTTCGGCTTCACGGGCTCCTACGACGAGAGCAGCCAAAAAGGGAAGGATGGCCAAGGCAGTGAGAACTTCCACGGTTCCTTGAAAACTGACCAGACAATGACCGGCTGAAACGATCAGCAAGGTCTCAACAGCTACCGATGCTGCGACATCAAGACAATCGGGGCGACAGGATTCGAACCTGCGACCTAGTGCTCCCAAAGCACCCGCGCTACCAAGCTGCGCCACGCCCCGTTTCGGAGATTGTAAGTGCTGGCCTGGGCAAGCACAGGTTGACTGTTTGCGCTTGCCCTCAACTCTCAGGCCTAACCTGAACAAAGACGATGAATCCTCGATGGATTGGACTCCGGGAGCGGTTGCGTCCTTGCGCGAGCGTTTCGACCTTCCCTTTGTTCGCGCCGATCGAGAAGGGCTTGTGGTTGAGTTCAATGATCGTTTCGGCACGATCTATGGATGGGATTCGTCGCTTCTCGGGGAAACCCTTGGGATGATCCTTCCTGAGGAGTTCCGTGAACTCCACCATGCCGGCTTCGCCCGTTTTCAGATCACCGAGTCTTCACAGGTGGTCAATCACCCACTTGAGTTGGCCACGATCTGTGCGGACGGCTCGGTCATCCGCAGTGAGCACTTCATTGTTGCCGAAAAAGATTCAAAAGAAGGCTGGAGTTTTGCGGCCACGTTGAGGCCCCTGGAAGGCCCCCATGCCTGCTGAAGGATCCGCGACGCCGCATGCCGAGACCTCGGCACTCGTCACCCAGCTGCGTCAATCCCTTGGTTTGCTGCGGGTGGCTTTTGACGCCACGGGTGAAGCCATGCTGATCGTTGATTCTGATCGTCATGTGCGCTGGGTGAATCAAACAGCAGCGGATCTATGGGGTGACGGTCTTCCCTTGCGCGTGATCGGAAAGCCTCTGGAGGCCCTGCTTCGCTTACGGCATCTTGATCAACGGTTGCTTGATTTGTCGGATTCCCATCACCCTTTGAATCAGGCTCGTTTGGGTGAAGGACAGGCCTCTTTGCTGGTTCAGGCGATCTGGTCTCCTGTTGGAGATCAACCGGATGTTCTTCAACGCATGGTGTCTTGGCGCCCAATCTCTGAAATGGGTGGTGTTTTCACGCTGCTGATTTTCAGAGATCTTGAGCCCCTCGAAAAGTCGCTCCATCAACAACGCGCTTTTATCAATACCCTGGCCCATGAATTACGAACGCCACTCGCCATTCTCACTGGGAGTTTGCGCCGTCTGGATCGTAAGTCTCAACTGGCTGCTCCATTGGATCGTGTTTTGGACGACGCCATCGGTGAAACCAAGCGGATGGCGGCGCTGGTTGACAAGCTGTTGCTCCTTTCCGAGTTGGATACAGATCATTTTCATTGGAATTTAAAGCGTGCTCCGCTACAACAATTTTTAGATCAGTGGCTTCGAAATCTTGAGCCGAACAGGCGCTCAAATGTTTCTTTGCAGGTGGATGAATCCCTGTCCAGCTGTTGGATCGATCTTGATGAAATCGCTGTCTTTCGCATCCTTGATACCCTGCTCGAAAATAGCTTGCTGTTTGGATCAGAGGGGATGATTCTGCATATCAGTGAGTCTGTTTCGCCTCAATCTGTTGATCTGGTGGTTTTCCTCAATGGCGCTGGATCGTCCGACAAGCAGGATTGCAATGAGGTGATGGATCAGTCAGAACCTCGTGAATTCAAGTTCGTCGTGGGGGATGGGGACGAGCACAACCTTGGGATGTCTGTCGTGAAAAACCTTGTGGAGGGAATGGGAGGCCTGATGCTGTGGAACAACATTCGCAAGCAAGCTACAGCGACTGGCCCTGCGAAGATGACTCTGCGCTTTCCGCTGGTTAACCCTGATGGTGAAGGTTCCGCGGTCTCGGAAGATGTTGATCCAGAAGCTCAGGAAGACGCTCAAATAAATCAGGCTTAAGGATGTAATCAGCTGCACCGAGATCTTGAACCTTCTGGCGTTTGATCTCGTCATTAAGGGCGGTCACCACGATCACAGGGACCTGAATTGAGCGCTTGACAAGTTCTTCAAGACAAAGAAAACCATCCATTTCAGGCATCATCAGGTCGAGCAGGATCAGGTCGACGGATTCAGACTGAAGTAGGTCTAAGAGTTTCTGGCCTGTCTCGCAGGCAAGGGGCCTGACTCCTTCATCGGTTAGCTCCTCAACAATTAATTTGCGTAAGCGTGGATCGTCATCCACAACAGCAACATTGAACAGATCAGCCATCGCTCATGGATGCCCAAGCACGTTGATGAGTTAAACAGATATGGGTCGCCTGAGATTCGAACTCAGGACCAATCGGTTAAAAGCCGAGTGCTCTACCGCTGAGCTAGCGACCCTCTTGTACCGGCCTGTCGACACAGGTACAGGTTGTGCCGTGAAGCACCTGAGAAAAGTATCACCCGGGGGAACCTTCGTCCAAGGGTCGCCTCGGGCAAGTTCAGGAGAGCTGAAATGATGGGTGCATGCAGAAGGTGGTCTGATGACTGACCCGATCGGCCGCCAGACCGTTGTTTTCCCGTCACCCCGGATCGATTCAGGTGCTTGGGTTGCCGAAAGTGCTGTGGTGATGGGTGATGTCCAAATTGGCGCTGCTGCAAGCCTTTGGCCGATGGCTGTCGCTCGCGGGGATATGGCTCCGATTGTGATCGGTGCGGGCAGCAATGTTCAAGATGGTGCCGTCCTGCATGGTGATCCCGACGCACCCGTCATCATTGGATCCGACGTCACCATTGGGCACAGAGCCGTGGTGCATGGCGCCACCCTCGAGGATGGTTGCCTGATCGGGATCGGTGCCATTGTTCTGAATGGTGTGACCGTCGGTCAGGGTGCGCTTGTGGCTGCAGGCGCCGTGGTCACGAGAAATGTTCCTGCCTGCAGCCTCGTCGCTGGTGTTCCGGCGCAGGTGAAGCGTCGTCTAGACGCGGACGCACTCGAGGCTCAAAGAGAGCATGCTCGCCGCTATGCCGACCTGGCGCGGAATTGGCAGCGAATGCTGCAAATCCAAACGGAGTGATGCAATGCAGCGTCGTTGGGCTCTGCAATCCTTAGGATCTCCAAATCTCCCGACTGGATTCATGGACCTCCGGCTCGTCCTCGTGGCATCTCCCATCCTCCTTGCATTGGGTTGGGCCGGCTTCAACATCGGTCGTGCCGCTGTTGGTCAGCTGCAATTGATGATCAAGCGCAGTCGGGTCTGATTGGGATCGACCGCCTGGATCGATAGGGTGAGATTCATCGTCCTTGATCCATTTGGCAGCTCCATCCGTTGTTGTGATCGGTGCTGGACTCGCTGGCACCGAAGCTGCTTGGCAAGTCGCTGAAGCCGGCCTGGATGTTCAGTTGGTGGAGATGCGGCCGAGCCGTCGTTCTCCAGCTCACCACAGTTCTGAATGTGCCGAGCTTGTTTGCAGTAACAGCTTTGGAGCACTCAGCAGTGACCGGGCAGCGGGTCTTCTCCAGGAAGAGTTGCGAAGACTGGGGTCTGTTGTCATTCAAATGGCTGATCGTCATGCCGTTCCCGCCGGTGGTGCCCTCGCCGTTGACAGGGGTCGTTACAGCGCATCGCTGACCCAATTGCTGGACCAGCATCCCCGGGTTTCGTTTCTCCGCAGGGAGCAGGTTGCCCTTCCTGCGGCTAACCAGGTCACGGTGCTGGCCACCGGTCCACTCACCAGTGACGCTCTTGCAGAGGATCTGCGTCGCTTCACGGGACGGGCTGACTGTCATTTCTTCGATGCAGCGAGCCCGATCGTGGAAGGTGAGAGCGTCGATATGACCAAGGCCTTTCGAGCGAGTCGCTACGACAAAGGGGACGCGGACTACATCAACTGCCCGATGAATCGTGAGCAGTACCTGGCTTTCCGCGATGCCTTGCTGGGGGCTGAACAGGCAGAGCTCAAGGACTTCGATCAATCCAATGCCACCTTCTTTGAAGGATGTTTACCGATCGAAGAGCTGGCCAGGCGCGGTGAAGACACCATGCGCTACGGACCCCTTAAGCCGATTGGCCTCTGGGATCCACGATGGGGCGATGTCAATGATCGGGATGTCCGCCGGGCCAAACGCGCCTATGCGGTGGTGCAGCTCCGTCAGGAAGACAAAGATGGACGCCTGTGGAACCTTGTGGGCTTCCAGACCAATCTCAAATGGGGGGAGCAGAAGCGCGTTCTGCAGATGATTCCGGGACTCGAGCAGGCGGAGTTTGTTCGCTTCGGAGTGATGCATCGCAACACATTCCTGGAAGCTCCGGCGTTGCTTGATGCCACCCTGCAATTCCGCTCTCGGCCCAACCTGTTAGCGGCTGGTCAGATCACTGGGACTGAGGGGTACGCGGCTGCAGTGGCCGGAGGCTGGCTGGCGGGCACCAACGCGGCTCGCCTCGTTCGGGGTGAACGCCCCATCGATCTGCCTCGCACCACCATGGTGGGTGCTCTGACGCATTTCATCAGCGAAGCACCCTCAGGCAAGTTTCAGCCGATGCCTCCGAACTTCGGGCTCCTGCCGGAACTGCCTGAGCGCATCCGTGACAAACGGGCTCGCTACGGGGCCTATCGAGACAGGGCATTAGCCGATCTACTGCTAGCAAAAGAGGAACGCGCTATCAGGGATGTCGCCTGTCCGGCCTGAAGACCGACTGATTGAACGTCGCTCTTTGAAAATCGGCGTCATCGCGAGTGCCGTAATGGCGATCGCCGGGATCGGTGTTCACGTGATTTCCGGGTCCTACGCCTTGCTGCTGGATGGTCTCTACTCAGCGGTGATGGTGGGATCCGGGCTTGTGGCCGCACGGATTAGTCGCAATGTGGTGCGTCCGCCGGACAGGGCCTATCCCTACGGGTACGACGGTCAGGAAGCGTTGTATGTGCTCTTTCGCTCGTTGGTCCTGATCGGAGTGTTGTCATTTGCGGCCATTTCGGCCTTCAGCACGGTGGTTGAATACGCCAATGGCAGAGCTGTGATGCCAGTCCGTCTCGGTCCTGTGGCGTTGTACTCCTTAGCAATGGTGGTGATCTGTTGGGGCCTGGCCTGGCGTCACCAACACGACTGGGTCGTCACCGGCCGCCATTCCCAAATCCTTCTCACTGAGGCCAAAGCCGCCCGCGTCGATGGCTTGATCAGTGGCTTAACGGGATTAGCCCTGCTGGGCACACCCCTGCTCAAGGGCACGATGCTGGCGGTGCTGATTCCAATCATGGACTCACTGCTTGTGTTGCTGGTGAGTGTTGTTGTTCTGCGCGAGCCCCTTGAGGGCTTTCTCACCGCGCTGGGTCAGGCTGCCGGGGTCTCCGCCGAATCCGATCTGATTCGCAGCACTCGACTGGCTTTGGAGGATTTACTCGCGGGACTGTCGTGCTGGTTGCTTGATCTCACGGTGTACGAGGTAGGCCGCACAGCCTTTGTGGTGGTGTATCTGAATCCCAATCAGCCAATGGATGGTGCCGCCATCGATCTGATCCGGGACCGGATCCAGGAGCGCTGTAGGGACCTGTTGGCTCGCCCCGTGCGCACGGAGGTGATTCTGACGGCCACTCCGCCCTTCACATCGGGCAACGCCTCCTAGGTTTGGATGCTGATGCGAATCCTGCACGTGGCCTCCAGCTCCAAGCCGCATTGGGATGTGATCGTGATCGGTTCTGGGATCGGAGGTCTGGTCACAGCGTCCCAGCTGGCCGTCAAGGGCGCAAAGACGCTGGTGCTTGAGCGCTATCTGATTCCTGGTGGGTCGGGCGGGAGCTTTCGAAGGGACGGTTACACCTTTGATGTGGGCGCGTCGATGATTTTCGGCTTCGGAGAGCACGGCCATACGAATCTTCTGACCCGGGCCCTGGCTGATGTGGGTCAGAGCTGCGAAACAGTGCCAGACCCCGTGCAGCTCGAATACCACTTGCCGGACGGTCTCTCGATGCAAGTGGACCGGGATTACAACGGATTCATGGATCGCATGGCTGCGCGGTTCCCTCACGAGGCCAAGGGCATCCGTGCGTTTTACGACAGGTGTTGGCAGGTGTTTCGTTGCCTTGATGCGATGCCCCTGCTGTCCCTCGAGGATCCGGCCTATCTGGCCAAAGTGTTTTTCCGTGCTCCTCTGGCCTGTCTTGGTCTTGCTCGCTGGCTTCCGTTCAACGTCGGAGACGTGGCGCGTGAGCACATCCGCGATGAGGAGCTTTTGCGGTTGATAGACATCGAGTGCTTTTGCTGGTCTGTCATGCCAGCCGATCGCACGCCGATGATCAATGCAGGCATGGTGTTTTCAGACCGTCATGCCGGAGGCATCAACTATCCGAAGGGGGGTGTCGGCACGATCGCTGAGAAACTTGTTGCTGGTCTCGAGAGCCACGGCGGCGAGATTCGCTACCGGTCCCGAGTCACCGAAGTGATCATTGAAGGCGGTCAAGCCGTGGGCGTTCGCCTCGCCGATGGACAAGAGCTTTTTGCCCGTCGTGTGGTGAGCAATGCGACCCGCTGGGATACCTTTGCGGGCGATGGGTCACCTGTCGCAACGCTCGTGGATGCAGGACATACGCCTGCGGCCGAAGCAACTTGGCGCCGTCGTTATCAACCCTCCAGTTCGTTTCTGTCGTTACACCTTGGCGTCAGGGCCGATGTCATTCCTGAGGGGTTGCATTGCCATCATCTCCTCCTTGAAAACTGGACTGAGCTTGAGTCTGAGCAGGGGGTGATTTTCGTTTCGATTCCAAGCTTGTTGGATCCGTCATTAGCTCCCGAAGGCCGCCACATCGTGCATACCTTCACGATGAGTGAAATCTCTGCCTGGTCAGGGTTGTCCCCCACGCAGTACAAGGCCAAAAAAGAGGCTGATGCTTCAAGGTTGATTCAGCGTCTGGAGACGCTGTTGCCTGGACTCTCTGCGGCCGTGGAGCTTCGTGAGGTGGGAACGCCACGTACCCATCGACGCTTCCTTGGGCGCATGGGCGGAAGCTACGGCCCGATTCCCTCCATGCGCTTACCGGGATTGCTGCCAATGCCGTTCAACAGAACCGGATTGAAAGGTCTCTACTGCGTGGGTGACTCCTGTTTCCCTGGCCAGGGTCTCAATGCCGTGGCCTTCAGTGGCTATGCCTGTAGCCATCGAATCGGAGCTGATCTAGGTCTGAATGCCTGGGCACTACCGGCTTAAAAGGTCACGGGCCTTCGCGGCTCTGCTTAAGGTTCCAGAATTGGTCGAATGATCCATGGCTTCAGCGCCCCAACCCAGTGCAGCGGACCTGGCTCGCTACATCGAGCAACGCGGGGAGCTTGGCAAGCCATGGATGCTGCAGATGCTGCGGTTGGCCAAGCTCAAAGAAGCGAAGGCGTCGATGTCGCCTGAGGCGTACCTGGAAAGCCTGCAGGACGCTCATGCTGATCTGATGCGCCTTGGAGAGTTCTGGAAAGGCCGTGAAGCCGAAGTGTTCAACGGTGGCTACAGCCCGTCCGATGTGATCGAACCCCTGCCCGGTTCCCCTGAGGACCGTTGAGTGATGCGCGACTGCTTCCGCCTTTCAAGTTTGATCCGTGGAACCCTGATTTGCGTTTATCTGGCACTCGTGGTGCCTTTGCCCTTGATGGCTCCCCCCTCCCTGCAATTGGCGCTCTGGATTGCCGTTCCGCTGGGTCTTTTCATCGTTCTGGCGTTGTTGAGCGAGGAGGTTTGCATTGATGAAACCGGTCTCGTGGTTGGTCACCCTCAGTGGTGCCGTTGGTTGTTGCGTCGGGGTTGGCAGCTGCGTTGGGATCAGATTCGCCGCGTGGTGCCTGTGGGGACCAGTCAGGGCGGTTCTGTTTACTACCTCAAAACTTCAAAGGACGGTCAGCATCGCTTGCTTCCCCAACGTCTCGAACGATTCGATCAGTTTTTGAACGTTCTTCAAGATCAAACGGGGATCGACACCAGTGGAATCGGCAGGCTGACGCCTCCGTGGACCTACCAGCTGCTTGCAGCCATCGCTGTGGTGATGCTCACGAGCGAATTGGTGATCGCTACTGCAATTCGGATGAACTGGATGACTCTTCCGGCAAGTTATCCAGGCTGAATCGATAGCCCTGCTGCCTGACGGTTGTGATACCACCTCCATCGCCCAGACCCGCCTGTTCAAGTTTGCGCCTGAGGGTGAGCACTTGAGTGTCCACAGAGCGGGGCCCACCGCTGAAGGGCGGCCACGCCATCCTCAGCAACTCCTGGCGACTGCGCACCATGCCTGGGGGCATGAGCAGCGCGCAGAGGAGGGCGAATTCTCGAGGGCTGAGTTCAACAGGCTTTTCGCGCAGGGTGACCTGGCGGAGCAGGAGATGAACTTCGAGAGGCCCCACTTTCACGCGCTCTTGAAGGCCGCTGCGTTCACGTTTGAGAAGGGTCCGACACCGAGCGGCGAGTTCCTCCAAACCAAATGGTTTGCGAAGCACGTCATCTGCACCGTCATCGAGCAGGCCGACGACAGGTTCGGCACCGTTGCGTGCTGTGAGAACGATCACAGGACATCGCAGCTGTTGACCGAGGCGTAATGCCGAGCTCTTTTCCAGTAGCTCAGCGCTGATTAAAAGATCAGGAGTCTGTTCCTGACAGAGCTCAATGGCTTCCGATGAAGAGGCGACAGCCGCGGTGAGATGCCCGTCCTGACGCAGTCTCTGAACAAGAACGGTCCGCAAGGTTGGATGGGGCTCGACAACCAGCACACGCGCTGGTTCCCGTGCCGGTGCGGCAGGAACGGGAGCTTGCTGGACCGGCACCAGTCCGGATCCTTTGACGATCAGATCTCGGGAGGGAGGAGTCACGCGCAGTGGCTAGGTCGAACTACGCTAAACCCAATTCTCTGGCAATCTGGTAACAGAGGCTGCCGACCTCAATAAAGATGACATCCCTCCAGCATCCGGAAGCCATACGCCACTTCCAATCGCTATGTGATGCCTGTCAGGAATTGACGAGTCGCTTCCACAGCCCTTCCGAGTTGCGTCTCTACGCAGACGGATACCTGCACGCGTTGCGACGAGCTGGTGATTTGGATTCAAGAGAACTCGCCAAACTAGAAATGATTGTGGAGCGTTGGATCATGGACCCCTCCAGCTTCATCGGCCCTGATGGGGACCTCCGAACGCTCTACGAGCATCCTCAGCAGTATTAACTCAACTAGCGAGAGCGACTTCGAGCTTCTCTTTCAGCTCTCCGTTGTTGTACATCTCGATGAGGATGTCGGAGCCACCCATGAATTCCCCTTTCACATAAACCTGGGGGATCGTGGGCCAGTCTGAAAATTCCTTGATTCCCTGACGCACCTCCATATCTGTCAGCACGTCAAAGGTTTCAAAGCTGATCCCGAGAGCGTTGAGAATCTGAACCACGTTGTTCGAGAAACCGCACTGCGGCATCAACTTGTTGCCCTTCATGAAAACGAAGACAGGGCTGGAGTTGATAAGAGTCTCAATACGAGACTTGGTCTGAGCATCCATGGGTCGACGTCGTAGGACTTGAAGAGATCAGTCTGGAGTGGAGGTGTTGAGAGCCAAAGCGTGGATCGCTTCGCTCTTCAGTTCGTCCTTCAGGGCTTTGTACACCAGCTGGTGCTGACGAATACGGTTAAGACCGTCGAAGGCGGAAGACACCACACTCACTTGGAGGTGATCGCCACCTCCGGTGAGATCTTCCACACTCACCTGGGCATCGGGGAGGGCACGGCGGATGGCAGCGCCAACGGCGTCGGGCTGAACCATGAGGTCCGGAAAGAACAACCACGATGCTGGCAGATCAACGCAACGGTTGGGCTGCTCAGCTGCCCGGTGCGCTCTGGCCACCCCGGAATGGCGTATCAACGAAACCGAGCTCGACGAGGCTCTGGTAAGCCTTCTGGCCTTCGGGCTTCGCTGGTGTCATCAGCCGAACCACTTCAACGAGAACAGGCACAGCCACCTCGGGTTGATTCTGGCGGCGGAACAGAGCAGCCAGCCTCAGGTTCGCTTGGGCCAGAAGGGAGAGAGCTTGGCGACCCTTGGCATCCATTTCGCGGGGGATTCTGGCGTCGAGACCACGAAAGGCTCCACTCAGGTCGCGATAGAAAGCCAGCAGCTGCTTTGCAGCAGTACGCGCATTGTCGTAGTCCTTCTTGGCTTGATCCAGGTTCCCTGCCGAGATGGCGGAATCACCACGTTGGATGAGGGATTCAACTGCTGCCACGTTGAATCCTGCACCTGTTGAGGCGAGAACCTTATCGACAGACGTTGCACTGGAATCCGTCGCTGTCTGACCCAGTGCAGGGCTGACGAACAATCCGGCCGTCAGAGCGAGCGCCGAGCAGATGAGGCGGGAGCGCATGGTCGAACTCTTTAGTTCGCGGACTTTAAAGGCATTCCATGGGTCGACCAATGGCCCTCCTTGCCGCTTGTTCAGCCGCCTGCATCCTCTGCACTAGGAGTTGGTTGAAGTGATCAGTGTGTTCTCGGCCCCTTCCGGCGACAAGCAGGGCCTCGCCAAAACAGATGGCAGCACGACTGCGAGGTCCCGGACGCCATGGGTTGTAGGCCAAACCAACCGGGACGACGGGAACCTTCACTCCCTGCCTCAAAGCCATCTGGGCCAGGCGAGCCAATCCCGGCTCCAGCATGATTGGTTCGTCGTCGCGATTGATCCGTCCCTCAGGAAAGACAACAAGCTGCTGATCATTGGCCAGCAGATCCAGCGCGTAACGGAGCGTTGTCAGTGAGGGTTTGTCTTGATCCACAGCAAAACACCCAAGGCGATGGAGAAACCAGCCCTGGATGCCTGTCATTTCAGTGCGCGTCACCATGAATCGACAGTCGCGTCCTGAGATGCGGCGTCCTGCCGCCATGGGCAGCATCAGGGCATCCCATCGGGCTCGGTGGGTGGGCGCTAGAAGGACTGGACCTGTGATCGGGAGATGCTGGCGTCCGAGCACCAAGCGTTCCCTGAAGTATCCCGGTAAGGCGAGATCTTGGGTGACCACCATGGCTAAAGACGCCCAGAACGGGTCGATGCCCGTTTGAAGGGCTGAAGCTCGTGTTGCCAGGCTGCTGGGCACCGCCTTGAGCCGCAGATCGTCTTCGGTGAAAGCTAGGCCTTGGCCTGCACTTCGTAGCGTTCAGCAGGGCAGTTGATGCTGCGGCCGATCCATCGTCCCGTCTCCATAGGATTCGGTTTTGGTATCTCCCGCCGTGGCCAGCCTCGGGGTCAACATCGACCACATTGCCAACGTGCGCCAGGCACGGCGAACCGTGGAGCCGGATCCAGTGCCGATGGCGCTACTGGCCGAGCTTGGTGGCGCCGATGGGATCACGGTTCACCTTCGTGAAGATCGCCGTCATATTCAGGATCGGGATGTGGATCTGTTGCGTCAGACGGTGCGAACCCGCCTGAATCTGGAGATGGCAGCAACCGATGAAATGATCGCTATTGCCCTGCGGGTGCAGCCCGACATGGTCACCTTGGTGCCGGAACGACGCGAGGAGGTCACGACTGAAGGAGGATTGGACGTAAGCAGTCAACGCGTTGACCTCACCTCCAAAGTCAGTCGTTTGCAGGACGCTGGAATTCCAGTCAGCCTGTTTGTGGATCCCGAGCGAGTGCAACTCGAGGCCTGCCGTGATTGCCGCGCCCGATGGATTGAGTTGCACACCGGCACCTACGCCGAATCCAAGTGGATTGATCAACCGTCTGAACTAGCACGCCTAACCGAAGCCACCGCCTTGGCGCGTTCCATGGGTCTAAGAGTGAATGCGGGCCATGGCCTGACCTATCAAAACGTTGAACCGGTTGCGGCCATCAAAGGTATGGAGGAGTTGAATATCGGCCACACGATCGTTGCTAGGGCTGTTGCTGTGGGTCTTCAGCAAGCCGTTCGGGAGATGAAGGCCTTGGTTCAGAATCCCCGTCGGGACCCTCTGTTCGGAAGCTATTGATCATGACGACTTATCACTTCGTTGCGGCCAGCGAGCGGTTTCTCACCGAGGAGGAGCCGCTCGAGGAGGTCCTGAAAGAGCGCAGACGTCATTACGCCGAGGAAGGAAAGGACATCGATTTCTGGTTGATTCGCAGACCTGCTTTTTTAAATAGCCCCGAGCTGTCGGCGATCAAGACTGAACTACCTGCGCCGTCTGCGGCTGTGGTGTCCACTGACGCCACCTTCATCACCTTTATGAAGCTGCGTCTTGAGTACGTCCTGGAAGGACGTTTTGATGCTCCAAGCCACAGCATTCCCGATCCACTTGCCTCTTTGTCCTGAGGGGCATCCACACTGGAGTCCTCATCGATCGAAATCAGATGCGTTCCCATGCATGCATCGCACTGATGGTGATGTCGGGATTGCTTTGTTTGCCAGTTCGATCGGATTCAGGTGGTGGCTGGGAGTCTTGGGTCTACAGCCTCACGCCGGAACAACTCTGCGCTGCATACCTTGACGACATCGTCACCGATGAGGATCTTCCAGGTGGACGTGGCCAGGATCCCTGTCCTGAAGATGCTCTCTACAAGGACTATCCCTGGTGATCTGCTCGAGGGGGAATGCTTTGTGGGCAACCACGTCTTGCCTGAGTGAACGCAAAGTTGATGACCGCACCATCCGGACTCTGGGCTGAAGCGAGGGCTCTGCGTCTCTTGCAGCGCCGTGGTTGGACCCTGCTGGAACAGCGCTGGTCTTGCCGCTATGGGGAGATCGACCTGCTAGTGATCAAACCGAATGCCATGACTCCTCGATTGCTGGCCGTTGAAGTGAAAGGGCGCCGGCGCTGCGGACCGGATGGTTGGGGGCTTGCCGCTTTTGACGGCCGCAAGCGCCAGCGGTTGGCCCTGGCCCTGAACAGCTGGATGGCCTTCAACCCTCAACACGCTCTCAGTCAGCTCGAAGTGGTTTTGGCCCTGGTTCCACTTCCTCCAAGTCGTCGTGCTGTTCGCTGGCTCAGAGTGCCTGATCTCGGATCACCCGATTGGTGAGGCAATGCCTCGCCTCAGAAGCGCAAGCGACAGGTTGTGGCCTGAAATGTCACTTCCTGACTACGGTCTGAACTGTCAGGGTTGTACGCGAAGGGTGCCCTGGGACCAGTCCCTAATTCAGCTGCACCGCACTGCACATCGCGACCATCGATCTCCATAGAAAACTCTTCGAGATTGATGCTTTGCTCCTGTACCTCTTCGGGTCTTTCAGGTCCGATGGGTAACGGTGGAGGGGCTACGGGGTGGGACGCCATCAGCAGGGGCAGTTCCGTGATCAAGATCCAAACCGACACGCCAACAACAAGAGCCACCTCCTCAAGCTAACGAGCAGTCAAGACCTCAATGCGTCTCTTGGGATGAGCAGAGATCGATGATGCTCACAACGGCTTCAGCCAAGCCTCTATCGGTGCGCGTCACCACAACATCCGCTGCCTCTTTAAGCGGTTTGATGAAGCGCCGTTCGCCAGGAATCATCTGCCTGAGCATTTGTCTCAGCACAGATGCCACCGTTCGCTGTCGCTCTCGTGTGTCCCTGCGCAGACGGCGCAGTGCTCTTACCGCCAGCGACTCCTCAAGGTAAATCAGCAGCTCCGGAGGAGAGCTCTTGAGCAGCAACTGAGGTCCGTAGGCACCCTCGAGAAGGATCACATCACACCCTTCGTCGAGAGGCGTCCAGTGAACGGCCCGCGTGCCCATGTCGTAACGGCGTCGTTGCTTGAGTTGCCCTGAGCGCAGGGCATTCAAGTCATCGATCAGGTTGTCGGCGTCGATGGCCTCCACCGTGTCGAAGCCAAACAACGGATCGGGTGTCCAGTGCTCGCGGTAGTAGTCATCGCAACCGATCACGGTGGCTTGGATCCCTGCGTTCTCAAGTGCTGTCGCCAGCAAACCGGCAAACAAGGTTTTTCCTGCTGCAGACGGCCCGCAGATACAGATCAAAGGCGTCGGCGAGTCCTTCAGATGACAGCACTTCAGCTGATGTTCATTGTGAAGCCTCGTTCTGGCTCAGTCAGGAGAAACAGGCCTGCTGATGCACAGTGATGGGACGACATCGATGGAATGAGTTTCGGAGGCCACTCGCCACGCAAGCGTTTCGGGCAGCACTGGTTGCGCGATGAACGGGTGCTGGATCGAATTCTTGACGCATCCGAACTTGGAAGCGAAGACCGCGTCCTGGAGGTCGGTCCTGGGCGTGGAGCTCTCACCGAGAGACTTCTGGCGTCCTCCGCTGCTGCGGTGCATGCCGTTGAACTGGATCGTGACCTGGTCTCAGGACTGCACGATCGTTTTGGTGGATTTCCGCAGTTTTCTCTGCGAGAAGGAGATGTCCTCGAGGTGCCCTTGACCCTCCCTGACGGTCAGCGGGCCACCAAGGTCGTCGCCAACATCCCGTACAACATCACCGGTCCCCTGCTGGATCGCCTAATCGGCCGGTTGGATCAGCCGATTGATCCCCCCTACCAACGCTTGGTGCTGCTTGTGCAGAAGGAAGTGGCTGAACGCATCCGAGCCAGGCCTGGTGCGAGCAGTTTCAGCGCCCTGAGTGTTCGCATGCAACTGCTGGCCCACTGCAGCAGCGTTTGTTCAGTCCCGCCACGCTGTTTTCAACCTCCACCGAAAGTGCACTCGGAGGTGATCCGCCTAGACCCCCTTCCTCAAGGGCAGCGCCCGGACCCCGTCACATCCCGTCGCGTGGAACGTCTGCTCAAGCAGACATTCCAGGCGCGCAGGAAGATGCTGCGCAACACCCTCAACGTGTCTCAGTCCTTCAGCGAACTGGAGACAATCACTCGGCAAGCCGGAATTGATCTCAGTCAGCGTCCTCAAGAGGTGGCCCCTCATGCCTGGGTGGAACTCGCCAGGGGTTTGAATCAGGCCGACTCCGCTGCGTCCTCTCTATGACGGCTCCGGTTTGCGTCACTGCGCCCGCCAAGATCAACCTTCATCTCGAAGTGCTTGGCCTACGTGCCGATGGTTTTCATGAGCTGGCCATGGTGATGCAGAGCATCGACCTCAAGGATGAGCTGCGTTGCGAAAACACATCAGATGGAAGCCTTTCTCTGCGTTGTGACGTGGCAGAACTCAGCTGTGGTGATGACAACCTGATTGTCCGTGCCGCCCAGCTGCTCCGTGAGCGGTCCGGCTTCAGCGAACTCGGTGCACGGATGCACCTGAGCAAACGCATTCCCATCGGAGCAGGACTGGCCGGTGGTTCTAGCGATGGAGCGGCTGCTCTGGTCGCACTCAATGAGCTCTGGGGCTTGGGCTTGGGTGCGAGCCAACTGGAGCGCCTGGCTGCTGAACTGGGTTCCGATATGCCGTTTTGTATCGCCGGCGGAACCCAACTCTGTTTTGGACGTGGCGAACGACTGGAGCCTCTGCCGCCTGTGGAGGCCGAGCTTGGGCTTCTTCTGGTGAAAGATCCCGAAGACAGTGTGTCCACCCCCTGGGCGTACAGCGAGTGCCGTCGCCAACGCGGCCATGAGTATCTCCACGACGAGGCAGCGTTTGAAGCACGTCGTCAGGACCTCAGAGCAGCGCAATGGCTGCACCCGCTGGGTGCGGAGACGCCGCCGTTGCGCAACGATCTCCAAGCGGTGGTGGAGCCCTTGACGCCGTCTGTGGGCAACGCGCTGAGGTGTCTCAAAAGCTTGTCGGGTTGTCTTCAAGCTGCAATGAGCGGTTCGGGCCCGAGCTGTTTCGCGCTTTTTTCCGACCGGGGTGGGGCTGACCGTGCCAGGGATGAGGTTCAGGATCAACTGGATCAGATGGGTTTACGGAGTTGGAGTTGCTCGTTGATCCCTCACGGGGTCAAGCTGATGGGATGAGCGAGCGCCAGCCGGCCGATCAGGCCAAAACCTCCACGGTCAACAGTTCCGACTTGGCTGTTGATTCGGGGCCCCGCAAGGGGCCACTGAGCTTTCTTTCGGGATCACTCACCAGCTTCCTCCTGGCGTGGCTCAGCTTCGGCCTAAGCAAAGGGATGGTGGCTTATTTCGCTGCCCATCCGCCTTCGTTCAGCAATGCCATTGCCCAAAGCATCGCTTCAGCCCTGAAGACCTTGTTCACCGGGATGTGCTTTCTGGCCACATTCAGTTTCGCGTTCATCGGCCTGGGCCTGCTGCTGGTCTTTCTTCGCAGTCTTTTCACAAGACCCGATGGTGACGCTGCCTAGCGTCAAAGAAGAAATGGTCTCTTGATGACCCTTCATGATCTTGGCCAGCTGATTTTGCTGCTGTCCCCCGGGCTGCTTCTCTCTGTGCTTCTGCTGGCTACTTTTGCGGCTGGGGGCTGAAGTTGCCTGGGCTGAGATAGCTTGGCCGCTGACGCCGGCATGGCCGGGATTGCAGCAACGCCGTGGCAGGGACGCTTCTCTTCAACGCACTTCGTGAAGCCATTGATGAAGAAATGGCTCGAGATCCCCATGTCTGCGTCATGGGTGAGGACGTTGGCCAGTACGGCGGGTCCTACAAAGTCACCAAGGATCTGTACGAGAAGTACGGCGAACTTCGCGTGTTGGACACACCGATTGCCGAAAACAGTTTCACAGGAATGGCCGTCGGCGCTGCCATGACGGGGCTTCGGCCCATTGTGGAAGGCATGAACATGGGGTTTCTCCTCCTGGCCTTCAACCAAATTTCCAACAACATGGGGATGCTCCGCTACACCAGTGGTGGCAATTTCACGATCCCTACCGTGGTTCGGGGGCCGGGAGGTGTCGGTCGCCAGCTTGGAGCCGAGCACAGTCAACGACTTGAGGCTTATTTCCACGCCGTGCCAGGCATCAAGATTGTGGCTTGCAGCACCCCGACCAACGCCAAGGGGTTGATGAAAGCTGCGATTCGCGACAACAACCCTGTGCTGTTTTTTGAGCACGTCCTGCTCTACAACCTCAGCGAGGAGCTCCCAGAGGGGGATTTCACCTGCGCCCTTGATCAGGCCGACCTTGTGAAGGAAGGTGGCGACGTCACGATTCTCACGTACTCACGCATGCGTCACCATTGCCTGAAGGCTGTGGAACAGCTTGAGGCCGACGGGATCAATGCGGAGCTGATTGATCTGATCAGCTTGAAGCCGTTCGACATGGAGACGATTGCCCGGTCGATTCGCAAGACCCATCGCGTGATCGTGGTCGAGGAATGCATGAAGACTGGCGGTATCGGAGCCGAGTTGATTGCGCTGATCACTGAGCACTGTTTCGACGAACTTGACGCACGACCGATCCGCCTCTCCAGCCAAGACATCCCAACGCCGTACAACGGCAATCTTGAGAACCTGACGATCATTCAGCCTCATCAGATTGTCGAAGCTGCCCAGACCATCGTTCGTCAGGGGCTCTGATCAATGGCCCGTCAACAGGGCTGGTTTGCCCTCATCCTCGCGCTGACGATCGCTGCAGCGTCTGTTCTTTCCAGCTTTCCTCTGCAGCTCGGCCTTGATTTGCGCGGCGGCAGTCAACTCACCCTCGAAGTGCAGCCAGCAGGTGCGATCACCGCGATCAAACCTGATCAGCTTGATGCTGTGAAGCTCGTTCTGGAGCGTCGTGTCAACGGGCTGGGTGTGGCTGAATCCACCTTGCAGACCGTCGGGGATGACCAACTGCTTCTTCAGCTTCCGGGTGTGACCGATCCAAGTCGTGCTGCTCGCGTTCTCGGCAGCACGGCGTTGCTCGAATTCAGAGCGCAGAAACCCGGCACTGAAGAGGAGATGCGCAGCCTTCTGCAGCTCCGTGCTCAGTTGAAAAGTGTTTTGGCTGCCAAAGCAGGGAGCTCCGACGACGATGACGCCTCTATGAATCCGGAGGACTTGGCCAAGGTTCAAGAGGCCCTTGGCCTCGACGGAAACGCCAATAGTGAACAAGAGCAGCTCGAGCAGCTGCTCGAGCGCACCAATGCTGAGATCGTTGATCGTTTCGAACCAGCTGCTCTCACCGGCAAAGATCTGGTGACTGCCGGTCGCCAGCAACGCCAGAATTCTTCCGGTTGGGAGGTCACCTTGGGGTTCAATGCTGAAGGCGGAGATCGCTTCGCCAAGCTCACCCAATCCATCGCCGGAACCGATCGGCTTCTCGGCATCGTCCTCGATGGCAGACCGATTAGTGAAGCGAGTGTGGGACCTGAATTCAAGGCTGCTGGTATCGCTGGCGGAGCCGCCACGATCACCGGTAATTTCACCGCTGAAGAAGCCAGAGATCTCGAGGTTCAGCTCCGGGGTGGATCGTTGCCTCTCCCCGTTGAGATCCTTGAGGTCCGCACCATCGGTCCAACGCTTGGGGCAGAAAACGTCCGTCGTAGCTTGATTGCGGCTTTGTCTGGCCTAGTGCTGGTCGGCGTGTTCATGGTGGTGACGTACCGCCTTGCCGGCATTGTGGCGGTGATGGCTCTAGGCCTTTACGCCCTGTTCAATCTGGCGGCGTACGCCCTGATCCCCGTCACACTCACATTGCCGGGGATCGCGGGTTTCATCCTCAGCATCGGAATGGCAGTGGACGCCAACGTTTTGATTTTTGAGCGTATTAAGGATGAGTTGCGTCGTGGCAATACCTTGATCCGTTCGATCGAAAACGGTTTCAAAGAAGCCATTTCCTCAATTCTTGATGGACACCTCACCACCCTGATCAGTTGTGGAGCTCTCTTTTTCCTTGGTACAGGTCTGGTCAAAGGCTTTGCGGCCACCCTCGGTATTGGCGTTGTCCTCAGCCTGTTCACTGCCCTCACTTGCACGCGCACTCTGCTGCGTTTCCTGATGAGTTATCAGGGCCTGCGCAGACCAACCAATTTTCTGCCCGCCGGGCAACTTCCCTCGTCTGCCGCCTGAGCCATGGCTATCTCCAATTCCGATCAAGACCGTTCTCTCCGTTTGCCACTCACGAGCCGCAGGCGTCAGGTTTGGTTGATCTCTGTGGTCGTGCTCCTGTTCAGCCTGAGCGGCATTGTCATGAGCTGGACCAACCCCCAGATTCGCTCTCCGCTCAGGCCTGGCCTTGATTTCACTGGCGGAACCAAGATCCAGTTGGAACGTCGCTGTGCTGAGTCTTGTCCTGAACTGAGCGTCAGCACCATCGAAAAAACTCTGGCCGCCATCCAACTCCCCGTCGAATCCGATCGAAGAGCTCCGAATCTGGATGCTGCCAGGGTTCAGCTTCTCGATCGTGGGCAGTCGGTTGTTCTGCGCATGCCAGCTTTAACGGCATCGCAGGGACAGTCTGTGATTCAGGCCCTGGAACCGGTTGCTGGTCCCCTTGAGTCTGGAGGTCAGTCGGTCGACACGATTGGACCGAGTCTTGGTGTTCAGTTGCTGCGCAGCAGCTTGATTTCTCTACTGGTTGCTTTCACAGGAATTGCTCTGTATATCACTCTCCGCTACGACCGCCGCTTTGCGTTTCTGGCTCTTGTGGCACTCGCTCACGACATTGTGATCGTTTGCGGTGTGTTTGCTTGGCTCGGTTTGCTCACGGGGCTTGAGGTCGACAGCCTGTTTGCCGTTGCTCTTCTCACAATTGCGGGCTATTCGGTCAACGACACTGTGGTGGTGTTCGACCGCATTCGTGAACGTCAACGGGAGGACGATGATCTTCCTCTCACAGTGCAAGTTGATCGAGCCGTTTCCGCAACGTTGACGCGCACGTTGTACACAAGCGGGACCACCCTGCTCCCTTTGATTGCGCTCATTCTCTTTGGCGGATCAACGTTGTATTGGTTTGCCGTCGCTCTGGCTCTTGGCGTTGTTGTAGGGAGCTGGTCCAGCATCGCGTTGGCCCCCTCGCTGCTCAGCCTCTGGCCGAGTCGTAGCGGTGCTCAGGCCAGTGCCTGAAGTGAAAACAGTCCCGAGAAAGAGCTCTCAACAGTGGGTGCCGCTGTTGCTTTTGATCTTGGCGTTCTTGGATTTACGAACAGAACTTCGCCTTTTGTTGGATCACATCACGCTGACAGCGCTCATGTACACCTTCCGTCAGCACACACTCGCGGTAGTTGTGCTGATGCTGCAACCTTCTCTCTGGACTCATTATCGACGCAGACGAGTCAAAGTTTGATCATTCGATCAAAGCAGCTTGATTTTCTCTGCTCTAGATAACTAATACCTGAATTGTTTGTAACTTTTGATGTCCAGGGAATCTCGCTGGGACTCGTTAATCACTTCATCGCGATTGATCGCAAGTTCGACACAATTGAGTCGACGGTAATCCTCAACAACGTTGCACGATCTCCGAGGTTGTTTGCTGACGACAACGTCAACATCGTCAATCACTTTGGTTTTTGGGATCTTGGCTTCGTCATTCCGAGCTTTTTGCCCTTGTGGCTGTTCGCTGCTCTGCTGGAACGAGCAGAGTTCTTTGGCCAGGTCGTTCTCCGCTAAATCCAAACATTCGGCATAGTCCGTCTCGATTTGAGCACGACGGCGCTCATCGGCGAGCATTTCCAATTTGAGCCGCTCCTGCTTGCTTAGGGGCACAGACCGTCGGGTGCGTCGCGTCGTACTCACACTGAATTCACCACCGTCTCTGATCCAGCGTTCGGATGCGGCCTGGGCTGCTTCTTTTGAGGGATAGGTAGGGAGGATTGCTTCAGCCTCCGGTGCAGATGTTGAGCGCCGGGCATTGGCGTAAAAAAGACCTGCGTAGAGAAGAAGCCCAATGACGCCGCTTCCGGCCACCGTCGCGAATACAACCAGGGAGGAGGGCCTCTCCAACTCGAAAGCCAAAGCGAAGCGGAAAGCTAGCAGTTCAATGGCGGTTATTACCCCCTCAGCCGTCCAACAGAGAATTTGCTGCATCTAGGGTGGATACAGACAGTACGGAGGGGCATTGATGACTCTTGATCTCGAAGCCAAGAAAACGCTGTTGCGCAAAATTCCCCATGGACTCTTTATCTGCGGAGTCGCCGAAGGTGATGTGGTCAATGGATTCACAGCAAGCTGGGTCACCCAGGGTTCCTTTGAGCCACCCCTTGTGGTGATGGCTGTGAAAGCTGACAGCACCAGCAATGGAATGATCCGGCGCACAGGCCGTTTTTCTCTCAACGTGCTGGCCAGCGATCAGAAGGATCTGGCTGCTGTGTTTTTCAAGCCCCAGGCAGCTGTGGGTGGCCGTTTTGAAGCAGCACCCTATGACCTGGGTCCTCTCGGCTTACCGATTCTTAAGGATGGTCTTGGGGGCGTGGAGTGTGAGCTGGTTGGCCAGCTCGCTCACGGTGATCACACGGTGTTCATCGGGGAAGTGAAATCCTCCACGCTGCATCGCGATGCACCTGCTCTCGAGCTGGGGACAACGGGTTGGCAGTACGGCGGCTGATCGCGTTGGGCGATCGCCTGGGCGATGGACCACAGTAGGGATGAACTTTGGTCCGAGGACCCAGCGAGAGAACTCAATAACGAAATCTCAGAACTTCAAGCTCGCGTTGCGTTTCCGCAGCATTGGAGCAGCGGCGAGCACGAGCAGCACCTCGAGAGATTGCGCCAGCTCAACGATCAAAAACGGCAATTGGAGGACTACAGCGAGAAATAGCTGCGATTGCACCCCCGTGCAGGTCGCTTCGTCGTTGGATAGCTAGGTCCAACGGTCCATGATGCGCTGAACCACGACCTGCTCCATTCCAACTTGAAGCACCACAACGAGAGGGAGCGCTAACAGCACGCCAGGAAGACCCAGCAATGCCCCCAGGCTGAGCTGGGATGTCAGTGCCACTGTGGGCAACAGATTCACTGTTCGACGCAAAAGGAGAGGCGTTAGCAGGAAAGCCTCCAGGTTCTGAATCACCAAACGAAGCGCCAGCACCTGCACCATCAACGCCGGGGAGATCAGCAGGGCGATCCCCAGGGGGAGCAGAGTGGCCGCTGTTGGACCGATTGTGGGGACGAAAGTAAGCACACCACAGATCAAGGCACTCAGCAAAGCCAACGGAACTCGCAGAGCCGCGAGACCGGCCCAGGTGAGAAGGAAGACTGCGATCGCCGATAGTGTCATGCCGGCAAGCCAGCCTCCGAGAGCCGCCCTGCAGGAGTCGAGTACTTCTGCCATTGCGGCCCTTGCAGGTCTCGGTGTTGCTGCGATCACCATGCGGCGATGGGCTTGCGGATCGAGAGCGAGGAGAACAGCGAGAAGGCTCATCAGCAGAACCTGAATGAAGCCGTTGGCAGCTCCACCGGCAAATCCCAGCAGCTGAGTTCCCACAGGTTGAACTTTGTCCCAGCTGAACTGATCAGGAATGGTTTGATTTAATTCCGCAAGCTGGGGCTGGCTGGCCAGAATCGTTCGAACTTTCCCTAGAAGGCTCGGCAAAAGGGACGTGAGCTGACCGAACTGCGTAATCAGCTCTGGAAGCAGCAAGCGGATCACTCCCAGGCCACCAACGATCAGCAGCACCACGACAACGAGGAGTGCCAGGAACCGCTGGATCTTGAAGCGATCGATCAAGCCCTGCACCGGTACGTCCAGGGCGACGGCCAAGACGACAGCACCAAACAAGACCAACAAAACCCAACGCAACTGCCAAACCAGCAGCGTCAACACCACCAGAGTCAGAGCAGCTAGAAGATTGCGTGGATTCATGCGTTGAGCCGTCGCTTCTTCCAGGGGTCGAGAAGGTCGTGAATCACGATTTCCCGGATCAGCACCTGCAGCACAACGGCAAGTGGCAGAGCCATCAACAGGCCCAATGGGCCGAACAGCACTGTGAAAATGAATTGAGCGGTCAGCGTGAGACCAGGAAGCAGGTTCACCTGGTGCTGCATCACTGAAGGGGTGATCACATAACTTTCAACGTTCTGAATCACCACATAGAGAACCAGAACTGCGAGCGCTTTCCAAGGGGCATCCACGAGGGCAACCGACATGGGAAACACCGTGCTGAGAGTGGGGCCCACGTTCGGGATCACGTTGAGCAGACCTGCCAGGAGTGCATTGGCGACAACAAGCTTCACGCCCAGCAACGTGAGACCGATACCCGCAAGAACTGCAACGCAAAACGAGCTAATCAGCACACCGATCATCCAGCTGCTGAGCGCATCTCCACATTGGAGCAGGATGGTTCTGGCTCTGCGTCGATAGAACGAGGGCACCAACTGAATCCCCACCTCTCGGTAGGCCATCGGCTGGATGCTGACCATCAAGGTCACGGCAATCACGAACAACAGCTGAACGAGACCGCTGCCGACGTTTCCTGCCAATCCAAGCAATCCCTTCAGACTCCCGGTGACTCCTGAGGCCAGGGCGGGGCCGCTCGGGAGTCCTGAGAGGCCGTTGGAGAGATCTGAGGGCCTGATCGCTGGTTGAGAGTTCTGGCCGTAGACGAGGGTCGATGCGGAACTCAGCCAACCGGTGATGATCTGCTGCAGTTCCCTTCCGGCAGCAGGGAGTTGCAGCAGCAGCTGCTGAAACTGGCTGAAGAACGGAGGAAGAATCACTGCCACCGCGATCGCCACCAAGGACGCCAACCCGAGCAAACACACCAGAAGTGCCAGTGGTCTCGGCAGAGACCAGCGCTCACGCAGGGCACCCACCAAGGTGCAAAGAGCCATCGCCAACACAACGCCAGCGAAGAGGTGAATCAGAACGTCACGCAAACTCCAAAGCAGAAGCCCGGAAACCAGCAAAGCCGCCAAACCGAGCCAATGCTGAAATTTCACCCTTCAGATGCTTCGTTAGGGCCTTCATTGTCACCCGAGTTATTCGAATAACCCAGCCCTTTGGTCTCGGCGTAGCGTTCAGCAAAACGCATGAAGCGTTCAAAATCCTGCTCTGTTTTCCAGGTGTAGGTGGCCTCCAGGGCCGATGGCTTGCCGTTGACGAACTTGCCATTGACCTCGCGGGTCACCATCTCACCTTCCTCATCCACCATCCACATTCCAGCGATATTGCCGAGAGTTTCTGGAGCCAGAGCCTCAGGTTGCTCAAAGATGAAGGTGGCCTGCCCTGTACGTCCATCCCGGCTGCGGGTGAGCCGGATATCAGGCACAACGGGCTCATCTGTACCGCGGAAGAACTGAATCGCCGCCTTGTCGCCGTCTGCCATGGATCGATCTATCGCGCAAGACGCGATCTTAAGAGCAGACCATTGCAGTGACGATGCCTTGTTCAACCAGAAGTTTGGCTGCTCCTTTGGGATCCACTCCCTGAAGATCAACCGTTGAAGACGCTGGATTGCGTTCCAACTCTCTGTCGTAGCAACCGTCGTAGTAAGCGAGCATCGCCATGCAGGCATCGGCCCAGCGCTGCTGATCGATGGCTTCAAGGGCTTCCCGTGTGCGCTGGGGCCCCAACCGCCGCTGGATTCGCTCGGTCGCTTCCCGCAAGGCGCTTGCGTCGTGCACGGCGTAGACGTCCACGAGACGATCGATTCGCTCCTGATCACTGCGGCGGATCTCAAGAACAGGGGCCACTTGCATTTGCTGAAACAGGGCCCTGGGAATCCTGCAGCGGCCAACCTGGGCACTTTCGGCTTCGAGCCAGATTTCCGAGGCTCTCCGGCGAGCATGTCCATCCAGTATTTCTGCCAGTCGATTCTCGTAATGCTCCGTGCTTGGTTGCTCCGGCAGTCCGAGATTGCCGAAACTACTTCCGCGGTGATGGGCGAGGCCCTCAAGATCCACCACTGCCACCTTTCGGCGTTCCAGCTCCAGAAGCAGGTCTGTTTTGCCTGTGCCTGTTCGTCCTCCCAGCACCTTGAGGGGCCAGGGCGTCTCAAAGCTCTGCAGCACCCACTGCCGGTAGCGTTTGTATCCGCCTTCAAGCAGGCACACCGGATGATCACTTAAGCCAGCGAGCCAGGCCATGCTGTTGGAGCGCATTCCGCCTCGCCAGCAGTAGAGGCGTAAGGGTTGCGCTGCTCCCCCGGCACTTCGGGAAAGGGCTTCCGATAGATCCCCTAGGCGAGGACCGCAAAGGGTTAAACCGAGTTGGATGGCCGCATGGCGACCCTGCTGCTTGTACGTGAGCCCGACGTCATGGCGCTGCGCGTCCGTGAAGAGAGGAATGTTGATGGCCCCGGGCCAGTGACCCTGATCGAACTCCCTGGGGGTACGAACATCGACCAGCGGACCTTCCGCTTCACGGAATGACTCGACACTGACTACTGTCGTGATACCCATGCCTGACATAGTGGGCCAACGTCGAACCTGCCGAGCCGGCAGGACGTCATGCTCTCCGGAAGAACTCCAGCTCAAGATCTCAGCATCGACAAGCTCCTCGACCGCTTCGCGAATGGCTCAGCACGCCAGCGTCGCGCGACGGCTGTTGCCTTGGAAAAGGCTGCCGATGCCTTGGCTGACGTTGCAGCTGAGGCTTTGAAGCCCTATGAGCCAAGTGGGGATGACTGGGCCGCTGGCTGGATTCTGCAAGTTCTTCGCCGGCATCAACCTGACGCTCTAGCTCGAATTCCCATAGTTGAATCCAATGGCTGGTTCGAGACTCCCTCGGCTCGAGGTATCGATTACAGCCCAATGCAGCGAGCGTTGCTGGATGAAGACTTCGAAGAAGCCGATCGTCTGACCAGTTGCGTGCTGCGTGAGCTTGCGGGAGATCAGGCAGTGAAGCGGGGTTACGTGTATTTCAGCGAGGTGCCACCCATGGAGGGACTCGACCTGACCACTCTGGATCGTCTCTGGATCGCCTACTCGCAGGGACGCTTCGGCTTCACGGTTCAGGCACGCTTGCTAAAAGCTCTGGAGGGTCGATATGACAGGCTCTGGCCGAGAATTGGCTGGAAGCTCGACGGCACTTGGACGCGGTATCCAGGTGCTTTCCAGTGGTCCATGGATGCACCGGAAGGGCACATGCCATTAATCAATCAGCTTCGCGGCGTCCGTCTAATGGATGCGTTGCTGTCCCATCCTGGACTTCAGCCCAGGATCTGAATCCTGGGAAGGCCTTCATCTCCTTGTATTTGGCAGGGCCTTCTCCCCTCGTTATGGTCGAAGAAGGATGGATCAGTCCGAATGTTCAGTCGCTATCTGCCTGTCTTTCGGTGGGCTGATTTCATCCTCCCGTCAACGTTGCAGCTGAGCCCTCTCCTGGAGCTGCTTCTCGAGCCAGTTGATTGCCAGGAAACCTCTTGCAGGTTGCAGCTTGGATTGCAGGAAGCCATCGTCAATGCCGTGCGTCATGGCAATGCCGGTGACCCCGGCAAATGTCTGCGCATTCGACGGATCCTCACTCCCAACTGGTTGATCTGGCAGATTCAAGATGAGGGCAATGGGCTGCCCGGTCCAGCGCGCATCGCCTGCCTCCCTGAGCAGTTGGATGCGAATCATGGACGGGGCTTATTTCTGATGCACCAATGTTTTGATGACATTCGCTGGAGCTCACGCGGTAACAGGGTGCAGCTGGCCTGTCGCCGACCTGGGCGATCTCCAAGCGCTGTTAACGGTGCGGGCAGCCGGGATCTTTCAGTTCTCGTCTGATCCATCCCAGCGCCTGTTCAGTCAGCGCTTCCACATCCCCCCTTTCTCCATTCTGGAGGAGCTGCGTAATGGCTGCCGCAAGCAGCTCAGCTCCCCGACGATCCGCATTCGACTTCAACCGGTGCCAATCGCGGTCACCAATGCTGAGTGACTGATGCAAAGCCTTGGCTTGATCCACAGCACCCTCAGGCCAGAGATTCACTGTCAACGCTGATTCCTGCGAGAAGCTCTTTCTAGTCTGAATGGGCGACGCGTAGCGGCGGTGGCCAAGCCTCACCGATTTCATCAACGGCCACTTCACCATTTGAGCCGGTTAGCAGGACTGCAGCCCCGAAACTGGGAACGATCTGATCGCGCATCCCGGCGACGGAAGCAACAGCGCCGCTTGCTCCAGCAGTGTGTTGGCGCCGACCCAGAGGGATTTCGTTGGCTGTTCACTCGAGAACGAGGTCAACGCTTCTGGACGGCTCTGCGATGGGGCGGGCCGGGACTCCTGATCGGTTGGTGGTTAGGCCAAAGTTGATTCAGGCAGCAACGAGAGATTGCTGGACGACAACCAGGGAATCGGGAGGTTCTGGAAGAGCTCCATCGAGAGGAGGAAGATCAGATGCATTGCAGTCAGCCAGCGTCTGGCCTTTGATCCATGCCTGGTGAAGGGCTCTGCGGCGACGGTCTTCCGCAAGGACAAGGCGGTCTGCGGCGGACCGGGGACTTTCGCCTGGGTGAACCGCTGTTCGCAAACAAATGCCGAAGCCATGTGCTTCAACTTGAACCTTGCCTTCCATCAACACCAGCTGAAAAGTCCAGCCTTGCAACCAGCGGATCCTGAAAGGATTCGTCATCGGCTGACCTTCAAGTGATTGCACCTTATGGGGTTCCACCACCGAAGCAAGGCTGTCTGTCAGGGAATCACTTTGTGGCGGTGTCCGGCTTGGTGGCACACCACACGCGTGCCATGAAGTGAGATTCAGCCTGCACATTGCAGAAACCAGCGTCCACCAGCCGCTGATCGATGTCATCACTGATGTAATTGCGGTAATAAGGCTCGTGAAACACCCGACGAAAATTGTCCATGGCCACATCGAACTGGGGGGAATCCTTCAACTGAACGGAGTCGGCCAGTACCAAAACCCCACCAGGTTCAAGAAGTCGATAACAGTCCTGTAGGACGGCTTGCCTGGCATCAGCGGGCATCTCGTGCATCAAAAAGACGCAGGTCAACGCCTGAAATCCACCCTGATCGAAAGGCATGCGTTCGGCGTTTCCTTGCACAAGCTGAACGAGGCTGCTGCGGCCTTGGTTCAACCACCGATTGGCTTGACGAAGGTAGGCCTCAGACAAATCGACTCCGACGAGCGTCGCTTGGGGGAGTGCAGCTCGGATCTGATGGAGCGTTCGTCCAGTTCCTGTGGCGACATCGAGGACGCGAAGGTTCGCCTGTGAGCGGTTGGAGAAGTGCTTCAGACCATTCAGCAGGAATGGAAGGATCCTGCGGCGCATTGCATCAGCGGCTCCGTTGAACAGGATGTCGACCTGGAGGTCGTAGAGCTCAGCGGAATGGTCCGAGAGATAACCATCGGTTTGATGGTGAAAGTTCTGGAGGTAGTAGTCGGGATAGAGGTCCCGATCCGAGAGATCCGGAAGATCTTGAACGTCTCTCGCTCTGCGACGTGCCCAGTTGGACGGAAGGTCAAGCCATACCCGTGGGTAGCGCTCTGCCCAGTCCAGCCATGGAATATCAAAGAGAAGCGACTGCGGATAGATCCCATGCTCGGCATCCAGCCAGTCACGGTCGTGAAGGGTGTTCAACGACTGCCTCAGAGCATCCATCATCTCGCCCGGTACGGGCTGCGTCTGCGGGACGACGTCCGGCGCCACCACCTCCATCACTTTGGTGCTCAGCTCCTTATGGACCAACCCCGCGAGGCTCCGTCCCTGCTGAAGGGTCCGATATGCAATCTCGGTGAAGCTGGGCGCCATAGCGGAGAGCCTGATCAAGCTGAATCATTCCAGTCGATCCAGGCGCTTGCCGTGGCTGTGACTGGAACTTCCAGAGAAAGATCTGTGAAGAAGAAGGGAAAAATGTAGCTGTTGCTACAGAATTAGATCATCGAGCCAAGAGTGTCGCGATGATTCACCAAATGCAATCCACAGCACCAAGCATCCAGTACTCAACCAACGTGCTGGAGCGTCGACAGCGAGCTGCTGCTGAGTATCTGGCTTGGGCAGATCACCATGCTCAGGAGGTCGCTCGCGCAGAAGCAGCCCAAGTGCAACATGAAAGTCACCTGGGGATCGATCAGCGCAGTGCCGCCGCTCAGCAGACGATTTGGGCGCGTCGAAGAATGCATGAAAAACATCTCCACGACAGCGCCATGGTTCAGCTGCGGCACCGCTAATGCCTGGATTCAGGCGTCGTAGTACATGGTGAATTCGTGGGGGTGAGGACGCTGACGGAGCTGCTGCACCTCTTCGTACTTCAAGTCGATCCAGTTATCGATGAAGTCCTTGGTGAACACGCCACCTTCCATGAGGTAGTGGTGATCAGCGTTTAGCGCCTCGAGGGCACCATTAAGAGACGCTGGCACCGTTGCGATCTCACTCAAACGCTCAGCAGAAAGCTCGAACAGGTCCACATTGGTGGGAGCCCCCGGGTCGATCTGATTCTTGATGCCATCGATGCCCGCCATCATCATGGCTGAGAAGGCCAGGTAGGGATTCGCCAGTGCGTCTCCAGAGCGGAACTCAAGGCGCTTGGCCTTGGGGTTGGGTCCTGTCAGAGGAATCCGCACTGCTGCTGAGCGATTGCCCTCCGAATAAACGAGATTGACAGGAGCTTCGAAGCCCGGCACCAAGCGCTTGTAGCTGTTGGTCGTGGGGTTGGTGAATGCCAGGAACGAAGGTGCGTGCTTCAGAATTCCGCCGATATACCAACGTGCCGTTTGAGACAGGTTGGCATCAGTGCCCTCGCCGAAGAACAGAGGTTGGCCGGCTTTCCAGAGGCTCTGATGAACGTGCATGCCGCTGCCGTTGTCGTTGAACACCGGCTTCGGCATGAACGTGGCTGTTTTGCCGTATCTCTTTGCCACGTTTCGAACAACGTATTTGTAGGTCATGGTGTTGTCCGCGGCTTGAATCAGCTCGGCGAATTTCATGCCCAGTTCGTGCTGTCCAGCACCAGCCACTTCGTGGTGGTGCTTTTCGATGGGGATCCCCAGTTGGGCCATTAACAGCAGCATCTCGGAGCGGATGTCCTGTGCCGTGTCGTTGGGTGAAACGGGGAAATAACCCTCTTTCAGCTGGATTTTGTAACCAAGATTGCCGCCTTCTTCGAGCCGTCCGGTGTTCCAGGCGGCTTCAATGGTGTCCACGCTGTAGAAGCTTCCACCCTCACTGGAGTTGTAGCGAACGTCGTCAAAGAGGAAGAATTCCGGTTCCGGCCCGAAAAAGGCCGTATCAGCAAGGCCGCTGCTGGACAAGTAAGCCAATGCTCTTTGGGCCAGTGCTCGGGGACAGCGGTCGTACGGATCGCCCGTCCTCGGGTCCTGAATCGAGCAGATCATGCTCAATGTTTTGTGGCTGTAAAACGGATCAATCCAGGCCGTTGACGGATCAGGAACCATGGCCATATCCGACGCATCGATGCTCTTCCATCCGCGGATGGAGGATCCATCAAAGGCAAGTCCTTCATTGAATGACTCTGCTTCCAGCAGATCAGAACAGATGGTGAGGTGCTGCCACTTGCCGTGGAGGTCGGTGAACTTGAGATCAATCAGCTCAATGCCTTCGTCCTTGATCTGACGGAGCACGTCCTGGGCAGTGGTAGCCATTGGCGTCAGTGATTTATGGAATAGCGCATCGAACGTAGGGATCGCTGTGCCCAGGTTTTGTATCAATCAGTACAGTTTTTCTGTCATGGGAATTCGGCCGGTCGGATTCCCAGCTTGGTAACCGTTTCTGTCAAGTTCCCGGGATCCCACGCGCTGGAAGCGTTTACGCACGAGGCTGGTGTTAGCTTCCGGCCAACGTGGCCAGGGTTCTGCATGCGCGATGCCATCACCGGATTGATCGGTCGGTACGACCAGCTCGGCCGCTACCTCGATCGTTCTGCTATCGACCGGATCGAGGACTATCTGGCTGAATCCACCATCAGGCTGAAGGCTGTTGAGTTGATCAACCGTGAAGCGGCCGATCTCGTTCGTGAAGCCAGTCAGCGCCTGTTTCAAGGGGATCCGGAATTGCTTCTTCCCGGTGGCAACGCCTACACCACGAGGCGACTTGCGGCCTGTCTTCGCGATATGGATTATTTCTTGCGTTACGCCAGTTATGCCTTGATCGCCGGAGACAGCACAATCCTGAACGAAAGAGTTCTCAACGGCTTGGACGATACGTACAAAAGCTTGGGTGTGCCGACCGGTCCGACGGTGAGAAGCATGGTTCTTCTCGCTGATGTTCTCTGCGAGCGTCTCGTTTCAGAGGGCGTTCCTACCAATAGCCTTGGCTTGGTGCGCGCTCCGTTTGAGCACATGGCTGCAGGGCTTGCTGCCAGCGACGTTCGCCAACGTTGATTGCATGAAGGAATTTCCGTTCGTTTCAAGCGGCATCGGAACAGAGCTTTCTGGCTCGAATCGCCCCGATCGATGCGTAGGCTTCGGCCATTAAATGATGGTTTCCGGCCAGCCGATGACGCACTCTCTTCCCCAGGTTGAATCGCGCCATCGCAGATCCGTTGGCCCTATCAGTACGCCTGACCGCCTTCTGTTAGGCCCAGGTCCCTCCAACGCCCATCCGACTGTTCTGTCTGCTCTGGCAAGAACGCCGATCGGCCATCTCGATCCTCTCTATGTGGATTTGATGGGTGAAGTCCAGGAGTTGCTCCGTTACGCCTGGCAGACGGACAACCGCCTCACCTTGCCCATGAGCGGCACCGGTAGTGCTGCGATGGAAGCCACATTGGCGAACACGGTGGAGCCCGGCGATCGCGTGTTGGTCGCAGTCAAGGGCTATTTCGGAAATCGCCTTGCCGACATGGCAGGCCGATACAGAGCTGATGTTCGTGTCATCGAAAAACCCTGGGGTGAGGCGTTCACGCTCGATGAGTTGGCTTCTGCGCTGCAGCATCACAAGCCTGCAGTCCTGGCCATGGTGCATGCCGAAACCTCCACAGGGGTGCGCCAACCCATGGAGGGCGTTGGTGATCTCTGCCGTGAGCACGACTGTCTTCTTCTCCTTGACACAGTCACATCACTCGGAGGTGTTCCCCTTTACCTCGATGAATGGAAGGTGGATATGGCCTACAGCTGCAGCCAGAAGGGGCTGAGCTGCCCTCCAGGCTTGGGACCGTTCACCATGGGTCCTCGTGCGGAAGCCAAGCTCGCTGCCAGAAAAGACAAGGTTCCCAATTGGTATCTGGATGTTTCCCTGTTGAATCAGTACTGGGGGAGTGACAGGGTCTATCACCACACGGCGCCGGTGAACATGAACTTCGGCATGCGTGAAGCCCTGCGTCTGCTTGCAGAGGAAGGTCTGGACAATGCATGGTCACGCCATCGCCGCAATGCTGAAGCGCTTTGGAACGGACTTGAATCTCTCGGCCTTGAAATGCACGTTCCCGAGGATCTACGACTGCCCACCCTCACGACTGTTCGGATTCCCGATGATGTGGATGGAAAAGCCTTTTCCTCCCACCTTCTCAACTCCCATGGCATTGAAGTTGGCGGTGGTCTTGGCGTTCTGGCAGGGAAGATCTGGAGAATTGGCCTGATGGGTTACAACTCCACTCCAGAGAATGTGAATCGTCTGCTCAATTTGTTTGAGTCAGAGCTTCCCCGTTTCCGCCAAGGCTCCTGCGTCGCTGCCTGAACCAGCCCCCCAGCAGTATCGATGCTTCCTCTTCCATGACTCCACCCACCACTCGCATGTGGTGGTGAGCTGATTCATGGTCAGCAAGATTGATCGTGCTGCCCAGTCCACCGCGCTTGCGGTCTCTGGCAGCAAAAATCACTTGTCCAACTCTGGCCTGAACGAGTGCTCCCGCACACATCGGGCATGGCTCCAGGGTCACCAGCAGGGTGCAGTGGTTCATGCGCCAATCGCCAAGCAGCCAGGCGCCCTGACGCAGCGCCATTAACTCCGCATGTCCGAGTGGGTCTCTGTGGGTTTCCCTGCGATTGGATCCGTGGCCAATGCACCGCCCTGCTTGATCGAGAAGAACAGCCGCCACAGGAATCTCTCCAGTGACACCCACGCGCTCAGCGCGATTGAGCAGCCGCTGCATCCACGCGCGCATCGCCTGTTGTGTGAGCTGAATCGGCTCCGCCCGCACGGCCGTGACTCTCCGCTTGCCATCCAATGTGCCACCAAAGGTGACAATGGTTTCTGATCGCGACTCTTTCTTGCACGGCCCCGCTCGGTCATCTTTAGAAGCATCGGAGCCATTGGCACCCTTTGCTTCACCCGATGGCCTAGACCCTCAGTTGCAGATGTTTCTGCAGGAGGCCTGCTCCCAACTTTGCGCCTGGTTTGGCACTGCCAACCAACGGTCTCCCCTGCCTTCGCTGCGTTTGCTCCCTGATGCTTTCCCTGAGACGGAAGGACTTGGAGCACAACATCTTCTGGATGATCTCCAGCAGGTCATGGATGGGGCTTACCAGCCATCACATCCTGGTGCCTTGGCCCATTTGGATCCGCCACCGAATACAGCCTCGATTGCAGCAGAGCTGATTTGTGCAGGACTGAACAACAACCTTCTGGCCGAGGAACTGTCGCCGAGTCTTTCGCAGCTGGAGCGTCAACTCTGTGGATGGTTTGCGTCCTGTCTCGACCTCCCGATGGGGTCAGGGGGCGTCGCTGCCAGCGGGGGCACGCTGAGCAACCTCACCGCGCTGGTCACAGCCCGTCATTCCCAGGGGCTGAATGCTGTTTCTGACGCTGTCGTCCTGACAAGTGAGGACGCCCATGTGTCCTTGGCCAAGGCCTGCAGGGTGATGGGACTTCATGCTGATGCTCTGCGGCGAATCCCCGTGGATGCCAATGGATGTCTGCGGCTGGATGCCCTACAAGAGGAACTCAACGGACTCGCATCTGAGCAGCGTCCATGTTTGGCCATCGTCGCCACCGCTGGAACGACAGTGCGTGGTGCGATTGACCCCTTGCGGGCAATCGCAACGCTTGCCAAGACCCATGGCACCTGGCTGCATGTGGATGGTGCCATTGGCGCTGTTTTTGCTCTCTCGGGACAGACCCGCGAACTGGTGGCCGGATTGGGTGAAGCCGATTCAATCACCGTCAATCCCCAGAAACTGCTCGGGATCGCCAAAACCTCCTCGTTGTTGCTGGTTCGCGATGCGTCCACCCTGCACGCTGCATTCAGAACCGGACTTCCTTACATGGAGCCAGCTTCCGTTGGTGCTCACGGGGGTGAGATGGGGTTGCAAGGCAGTCGACCGGCAGAAATCCTCAAGCTTTGGCTGGGTTTGCGTCAACTCGGGATGGTTGGAATCAACTCACTTCTGGTGAAGGCTGTGGCACGCAGGGAGCGGTTGCAGCAATGCCTCGACGTTCAGGCGCTGGATCTTCTCTCTGGCCCGCTCCATCTGTTGACCTGTGTACCGAAAAACGCAGACTCCAACGCCAGTGAACGTTGGTCAGCACGCCTCCGTCAGGGGCTTCTCGATGAGCAAATCATGGTGTCAAGACCCCAGTACAGAGGCCGCCATCACATCAAAGTGGTGCTTGGAAATCCCCATACATCTGACGCCCTGATCGACCATCTGGGGATGCGCATCAACCAATCGTCCGGGCGGAGTTCGCACTGATGTCAGAGACAGAATCGCAACGACAACGAGGGAAGTGGATTGCGGTTTTCACGGGGGCTGTATCAATCCTGATCGGGCTGCTTTACCTCGGGCTGATCACGGTTCTTGATAGCCGCGGTCCGATGCGTCCGCCTCCGCCCGAAGCCCTGGTCGGGGCGGCAGTCGTTTCTTCGCCTCTTGCTGAAGTGGGTCGACCACCCGTCGTAGCGCTGTCTCAAGAAACTCCCGCAGTGAGCGATCACGACGGTTGAGGTCGTAATGCCTCTGAACAACGTCTTGGACGCCACCATCTCCCCAGTCTTGATCCTGCTGAAAGAACGTGATGAAGCTGGCACCGGCAATTCTGGTGAGCCATCCAGCTGCGACGCCCTGAACGGCTCGTCCAAGCAGGAGCGTGGGGAGGTTCACACTCAGTGCCGTTCCAATGATGGCCACCCCACCTTTGACGACACCAAGGCCTGCCAACGTTCTTCCCACGGAGAGGGCTAGGTCTTGGGCCCTGGTGCGGGTGAGCTGAATGCCAAAAACACCTGCCACTTCCATCACCATCTGGGCATTGACTGCGGCAGTGCCGAGCAGGTCCACTCCTGGTAGAGGAGTCGCTGCCACCACCCCAGCGCTGATCCAGGTGTAGCGATCAACAATGCGACGGGCTTCCTCTTCTCTCTGTTGATCAAGAAGGGTTCGGCCGGTTTCACCGAGCGATCGGCACTGGAGAAGAATGTTGTCAGCAAGAAGCTCTTCGCCGTCCTGATGCAGGACGACAGCGAGACGTCGAAGCAGTTGCCCGACCTCTGCGGGGGGCTGCCATGGTTTTTGTCCTGGTCTTGGCAACGACTGGGGTGCTGCGCTGGTCCCGACAACATCGTCGGGGGGAAGCCAACCCAGGCAGCGTTCACGCAAGAGCAGCATCAGCCGTCGCTCCTCTTCCTCACCGCGGAGGTCGCACTTGTTGAGCACGAGCAAGAGCCTTTTGCCAAGTCCGGAGAGACTCTGAACGATGGCCAGTTCCTGGCTGCGCAGATCACCATCCACAACGACCAGCATCAGATCAGCGCGCGATGCCCGTTGTCTGGCCTGTTGTTCGCGGGTGCGTCCGTCCTGTCCTCCTTCAAGGATTCCAGGCGTATCAACAAGAAGCACGCCTCGCTCCAATCCTTTCAGCCTCAGGCGATAGGAGCGGCTTTCACTGGTGGATCCCATGGATGCCCCCACGTCGCCCACGATGTCCTTCAACAGGGCACGGATCAGGGATGTTTTTCCACTTGATCCTGTCCCGAACACCACCACTTCCAGATCGCCACGGTCGAGTTGTCGGGCCACGCGTTCCCGCTCCTCGAGCAACGACCGGCGTGCCACATCGTCCTGCAGTCGAGCGAGAAGTCGGTCCACACTGTCGAGGCTTTGACGGGCTGCTTCCCGTCGATTGCTTGGCGGGACTGGACGGGATGCCCCCGCACCCTGGGCGTGGCGTCCCTGCTTCCAGCGTTTGACCAACGGAACACCCACTTGGATCAATGCGGCCACCAGAAGGATGGTGCCGATGAGAAGCACGGGCCCAACGAGCCATGGTGGTAACCAATAGCTGAGATCCCAAAGCAGGTTGCGGATGGCCTGAAGCACCAGGCCAATCACCATCAGTGCGATCAGAGCCGCAGCTCCTGCCAATAGCCAGCGGGTCTGCTGTTTCATTCGCCTGTTATCGCGTATTCAGCCCGCCGCGTCCTGCAGAACGCATGATTTCCCCCCACAGAGACGCTGCCAGCGCACTCGAGCTGGCTGAGGGACTGTTGTCGTCGTTGCCGAGCCAGATTCCCAGTACCCAGTGACGACTTGGTTCGTAGCCGATGAACAGAAGATCGCGACCATCATTGGTGGTTCCGGTCTTTCCTCCTTCTTCCCCTCCCAGGGACGCTCCGGTGCCTGTTCCATTTCTCACCACCGCTCGCAGCATGGCCTGCATTTGTTTGGCAACGTCAGGACGGATGGCCTGACGCCCAGCATTCAGGCTGTTGTCTTGCGCCCCAGTGAGACTTCCGCATCCACGCAGATTGTCCTGCCGGCAGGTTTCAGCATCCATCAAACGGCGGATCGTGGTGGGTGGTTTCCATTGGCCTTTGTTGACCACGGCGGCGTAGGCACTGGTGAGCTCGATCAAGCGCACTTCGCTCTGCCCCAGCGCCAATCCAGGGACGGGATCGAGAGGGGTGGTGATGCCCAGGGCCCGTGCTTGACGCACCACTTGCTCCAGTCCCACACGCTTGGCAAGGCGCAGGGCTGCGGTGTTGCTGCTTGATGCGAAAGCGCTGGTGAGCGTCAGACGACCATTGCAGGGACTTTCAAACCGCTGTCCGCCCCATTCCATGGCGCTGCAGTCGATGCTCTCGGTGGGCTTCATCCCCTTGTCCAGAGCAGCCAGGTAGGTCATGAGCTTGAAGGTGCTCCCTGGCTGTCGCAGGGCCATGGAGGCACGGTTGAACTGGCTGAAGCGGTAGTCGCGTCCACCGGCAATCGCGAGCACACCACCACTGCGACTGTCGATCACGACGGCAGCACCCTCACTGACACCCAGCCCGCCGGCATTCCTGACCAGGTTGCGCAAGCGTCGTTCAATCACGCTCTGAAGTACCGGATCGAGGTGTGTTTCGATCAGGAAGTTGCCCTCAGCTGCCACTTCGGGGCCTACCAAAGCCGTTAAGTCCCTCCTGACCTGATCGGTGTAGAAGGGAGCTGAGCGACGCGTGGCCTGTTTGCTGCAAGCATTTTTGGCAAGCTGAATGGGCTGACGACGGGCCGCGCGGGCTTGATCCAGGGAGAGCCGCCCGGCATCCGCCATCTTGTTGAGAACCCTGTTGCGCGCTTCGAGAGCTCTCTGTGGAAACTGACAAGGGTCGTGGCCATTAGGCGAGGGCAAAAGGCCCACCAACAGCGCTGCTTCCTCCACCGAAAGCGACCCAGCAGATTTGTTGAAAAAGGTTCGGGAGGCATCGTCGAACCCCCACCCCACCCCGAGGTACACCCTGTTGAGATAGCTCAAGAGCAGTTCACCCTTGCTGAAGCGACTCTCCAGTTGCAGGGCGACCAGCAGTTCTCTCCACTTCCGGCCCAGGGTGTCTCCCTCGCCCACCAGATCCGGGTAAAGGCTTCTGGCCAATTGCTGGGTGAGGCTGCTTCCCCCTTCCAGAACCCGTCCACCGGTGAGGTTGGTGGCGAACGCACGCACGGTCCCAATGGGATCAACCCCTGGGTGCCACCAGAAACGATTGTCCTCACTGCTGAGCAAGGCGTTGATCAGCGAGGGTGAAAAGTCGGAGAGAGTTGCCAATTCCCGGTGACGGCTGGAATCAACGGAATCGAGAGGTTTGTTGTTGCCGTCATAGATGGCCACCGGTCCACGCACCGTGGCCAGTCGGCCACGGACGGGCACATCCAGACCAGCAAGAAGAAGCAGAGCACCCGATCCCCCAAGTGCCAGCAGAAGTGCGATGCCAAGCCAGCGCCGGATGCGTTGTCCACCACGATCAGCTGGGTTTTCAAACTGCAGGGATGGGGCTCCGGCTTCCGTGGCGGGAGCCAGGCTGATTTGGTCACCGTCTTTTAATTCGATTTCCCTGACCCTGCGGCCCTTCCACCAGAGGCCATTGGTTGAGCCTTGATCAACAAGGCACCACTGCTGTTTACGCTTCTGAAGCAAGGCGTGCTGGCGGCTGACTGCGGGATGCTCGATGCAGATCTCCAGGCCATGATCGCGACCAATTCGGTACCCCTCCCCGTGAAGGTGAAGGGTTTGATCGGGGCGATCGTGCTGATGGATCGTCAGCCGTGCTGCGGCCGGTTGGTTAGGAGTCAGCTTGGCCATGGCGTTCACGGAAGGCGTCGACGGCGAAGCAGACGACGGCGAAATTGATGACGACATCAGCCCAGTTGAAGATCGGGAACTGGATCGGCACCAGTTCAAGAAAATCGGTGACGTGGCCGAGACGCCAACGATCGATGCCATTACCGAGGGTTCCTCCAAGCAGAAATGCCAAAGCAAGACCCATCCAGTAACAACGCTTTGGCTGACTCCAGATCCATGCGGTGACTCCAAGCGTCACTAACAGGCTGAGAGCGCCGAGAAACAGCGTGGAGTCTGTGAACAAACTGAAGGCTGCACCAGTGTTGTGCACAAGACGAAATTGCAGAAATCCGGGGATGAACGGCACTGGCCTGCCGAGGATCAATGCGGAACGTGCCCAGTGCTTGCTCCACTGATCAAGGATCACCATCCCAACGCTGATCAGAAGGAGTGATTCGCGCCGCAGCGAACGACGATTCCGTCTGACGGCGCTTTCGCTTGCGTTCATTCCACCCACAACAGACCACGCATGCATCGGGCCAATAAACCTGCTGCGCAGCAAAGGGCCAGCTGCGCGACCAAAGGGCCGAGGCTGTAGCTGAACAACAGCTCAGCCAAGGGTTGCTGCCAGCGACCGAGTCCCGCCCCCAAAAGGAGATTGAGCAGGCCGCAGAGCTGAATGATGAGCAAACCGGCCATGGCAGCCAGCGTGAGCCGGGGGATGTCATTCATGCCGCTCTGCATGGCTAAACGACCGGTCAGCCACGCGGCCGGGATGAATCCAGCTAGGTATCCGAATCCAGGCGTGAGCACGTAAGCAAAACCGCCGCCTCCGTAAAACACAGGCAGATCCACAAGGCCGATGGTCAGATACGCAACTGAGGCGATTACACCGGCGCGAGGCCCTGCAACCAGAGAACACAAAAGAAGGGCTGGCACCTGCCAGGTGCTGGGCAAAGGCAGCACAGGTGGAGGCAGCTCAGGCAGGGGAACCACCAGAGCCGCCTGGATCAGGCTGCCCACAAGAATCAAGAACAGACCGGCGACAGCGCCGCTCCATGTGGCCAGAGCCCGCACGGGCAGTCGTCAGCTTGCACCATCCTGCTGTAAGAGGAACACATTGCCCAGCTCCTATGGCCGTTTCCATTGGTGACCAAGTACGACTGCTACGTGCCCAGCCCTTTCTGAAGTCAGCGGATCCAATGCCAATGCTCCGCCCACCCGATCTGGTGGATCTTGATGAAGTGGGAACGGTGATTGCGCTCCATCCCGGAGAGTCTGTCGCGGTGCGTTTTTCCCGAGGAACGTTTCTCCTGGCGACGGACGTGCTGGCTCCCATCTCAGATCAAGCTTCAGCTGAATGAAACGGTCCGTCCCCCCAAACGGATTCGAGCATGCTGAGAGAGGAAGCAGGTCCACACAGACTGAGGATCGGCTGCTTCAAATGCTGTAGAGCCACAGTTTTGAGTGCCACACCACTGAGACTGTTGAGTTGATCGACGCAACGGCGATCGTGATCGTCCGGAAGCCCAAGGGCTCGGAGCTGGGCGCGTCGCTCCGCCCTCTGGCCTGTCGTCTGGGACGCGTGGGCCAGCTGCCCCCGGAACTTCGCCATTGCCAAATCGAGATCAGTTTGTTCGATCACGGAGTCCAAAAGTTCCTCCCAACTCCGCATCAACAGTTCGAGGGTCAGCTGCGCCCGCTCCACCCCGGTGGATGCGTGCATCACAAAGGGAGCTGAACGCTGCCTCGCTGGATGGTGAAGTCCTACGTCATAAGCGACACCATGGTCTTCGCGTAAACGTCTGAACAGCAGGCTGGACATCCCTGATCCCAAATGGGCCTGAAGCACCCTCAAGGCCAGATCATCCGGATGGCCATGGGGCAAGGTTGCCTGCCCGAGCATCAGTACAACTTGTTCGGTCTCAACACTGTTCAGGGTCGATGTTTGACCCAGTTTCTGTGATCCGTTGTCCACGGCTGATTCCCCCTGTGAGCTTGCTTGGGGTTCTCCATCCCCCAAACCTTGCAGGATGTCCTGAAGTCCCTCAGGGATGGTCCCTGAGAGGGCCAGGACAGACCCCCCATCGTTGATTGCGGCTGCAAGGGCTATCAGCTGGTTTTGATCCAGGGCCTCCACATCGGCAGTGACGCCGAGAGGGTCGTGTCCGTATGGGCCTTTGCCGTAGGCGAGCTGTCGCCAGCCATCAAAGGCACGCTGGAACGGATCCTCCTGCTGTCGTTGAAGGGCCTGCAGGCTGAGTTCCTTTTCCAACGCAATCTGAGCCGGATTCAGATGGGGCCGCTGCAGCATCCACCCAAGGATCGGCAGCAGCCTGTCGGCATCGTTTTGCGTGCATTTGAGGCTGACCAGGATTCCATCTTCGTGGGTATCGCAACGAAGCCCTGCCCCGCAGCCTTCCACTAGATCCGCCAGTTGAACATGGTCCAGCGGTCCACAACCACGACTGAGAACGGAACCAAGAAGTTGATGGCCACCGCGCTGGCCCAAGGGATCGTCACCGCTACCGCGACGGATCCAAAGCTTTGCGGAAAGGACTCCGGTGGTTGCGATCGGGTCGATGACCACCTCAGTGAAGCCGCTCATGATGATTCCGATGGTCGGGCGATCAAGGTGCATGCCTGGTCTGCCTGGAGCCGCTGCATCACACGCTCTTGGAGGGCCGTCGCGCTCCACTCTTCGAGATCTTTGAGAGGTTCGAGCAGCTGACGCTGCCGTCCCCATACGGCTTGGGAGCCCGCGCAGCCCGCTACCGAGCCAGGGGCCTCAAGGCTGAATCGGTATCCATTGCCCACCAGTTGGAAAGCTCGCTTCCGTTCCTCCTCGAGCACAGGTTCCTCGGCGCTGCGCTGCAGTTCCTCTCTGATTTCCTGTTCAACCCGCGGCAGTTGCTCTTCAGGGCAGCATGCCTCAAGCATCACAAGGCTTCCCTGCTCGAGGGTCGTCACGTCCATGTCGATGGACTCGACGATCTGCAAATCTTCGCGAAGAAGTTGCACCAGCCGGCTCCGGCGACCTTCGGACAGAATCGTGGTCGCCAGGTCCGCCCCCGCGACCCCGATGGGATCCGAGGCCGCAGCGGTTGGCCAGACCATCAATAGGCGTGCTGATTCCAGCCTGGGAAAGCTCTGGCACTCCCTTCCGCTTTGAAAAGGCAGCTGTTCCGCTGTACCCCCTCTTTCATCAGGAGCGTTCGGGGCTGCGGTATCAGCACCATCGCTCAATGCTGTGAGCGCGCTCCCCCTGACTTGGTTGATGAGGTCCGTGGGAATGGCTCCAGCTACGGCAAGGCAACAGTTCGGACCCTGATAGCGCCGTTGGTGAAAGCGACGCATTCCCGAGGGATCCATCGCTTTCAAGCTGGAGTCGAGTCCGAGAACGGGACGGCCATAGGGATGTTCGGGAAAGCAGAGTTCCAGCACCCGCTGAAAAACCAGATCATCGGGTTGGTCGCGGTACTGGGAAATTTCCTCGAGCACGACTTCGCGCTCCATCGCGAAAGCATCCAGGTCGAGTGAGGGGTGCAAAACCAGATCCAGAAGCAGGTCCAACGCTGCTGGTGTCTCCTTGGGTGGAACAAGAACGTGGAAGTGCACGTCATCGAACCCGGTGGCGGCATTACTGGTGCCGCCGAGCGCCTCTATTTGGCGATCGAAGTCTCCGGGTTGCAACCGCTCACTCCCCTTGAACACCATGTGTTCGAGAAAGTGAGCGATGCCCTCTTCACCGTTGCGTTCCCAGAAGCTTCCTCCCCGACACCAGAAATCCAGGCAGGTGAGTTCAGCACCCGGAAGTTCCGCTGACACCAGGGTGCTTTTGTTCGAGAGAGTGAGGTGTTCCAGTGCAGGACCGGATGAGATCGCTGTCAGGGTCCCGTGGCAAAGTCCCATTCTGTGCAATGACGGATCGGATTGATGCCTGAGTCCTCGAGCGGCCCGGAGCTTCATCCGTTGGTGGTGTCCTTATCCGAGTGCATCCGTCAGTGTCGCGAGGGGCTTCCCGATCTCCAGGACCTTGCGGTTCCAGCCGATCTTGAGCAGATCATCGGCAGTCTTGATGGTGAGGCTTTGTTCATCAGCAATGAGGTGCACCGCTGTCGCGGACTGCGCAAGCTGCATCTCGAAACGGCCCGACTCGGAGTCGGGCTGCAAATCCTTCACTGCGTGTTCTTTCCCGACCCCCGTTTCGATCTCCCCGTGTTCGGAGCCGACATCGTTGCCAGTCCAGCTGGTATTTCCGCGGCGATCGTTGATCTTTCACCAGTGGGTGGCCACTTGCCCGTAGCCATCGAGGAAGCCCTCAGCAACATCAACATCCCCGCGTTTGAACAGGTCCGCGACCTCCCTGCTTGGGCAACGATTTTTTCACCATTTGTGCGCTTTATCCGTCCTGCGAATCACGAGGAACAGGATTGGTTTGTTGAGCTTGTTGAGACCTATCTGGGCATCTTGAGCCGTGCTGTGGAGCGTGCACAACCAACGGCTTCCAGCGATCCGCTTACGCTTGCCCGTTATCACGGGCAGGTGTCGTATTGCCAGCAACAGAAACGCAACGACAAAACTCGTCGGGTTCTGGAAAAGGCCTTCGGGACGATCTGGGCCGACCGATACATCGAAGAGCTTCTTTTCGACGAACCGGTTTGTCCATGATGTCGAAGCGCTCTGTGTGGATCGGGGCCGGGACGCTCTCCATCCTCGTGATCGCAGGAACTATTGCATTTCTCCAGCGGCCAACCACTGTTGTTGCGCAGGCTCCTCAGGCGGAATCACCGCGCCCACCGGAGGCCGTGGCTGCCTTGGGGCGGCTTCGTCCTCTCGGAGAGATTCGCCGTCTCGCTGCACCGGTCAGCGGGTTCGGAGGCACCCCCCGAGTCTCCAAGCTTCTTGTGAATGAAGGAGATACGGTCACCCGTGGCCAGGTGCTGGCTGTTTTCGATAGCCGTCCCCAAATCGAAGCTGATCTTGAGGCTCTCGATGCTCAGATTCGCACGATTGAGACGGAGATCCCCCTGCGACGTCGAGAGGTGGCTCGCTACGCAGAAGCAGCCAAAGTTGGTGCCGCTTCGATGGTGATTCTCGAAGAGAAGCAAAACGAATTGACATTGGCGGAGCGCAAGCGCATCGAGCTAATCGCTGAACGTCGATCGCTTGAGGCTGATTTGGTCGACAGCGAGCTGCGATCACCGATTGACGGCACTGTGCTCAGGCTGCACACCCGGGTCGGTGAGCGCCCCAGTAACGATGGCGTGCTTGAAGTTGGCGCCAGCCAATCGATGGAAGCTCTGATTGAGGTGTACGAATCCGACATCAACAGGATTGCTGTCGGTGATCCCGTGACGCTTGTTAGTGAGAACGGTGGATTTGAAGGTCGTCTTACAGGCCGTGTCGAGCGAGTTAGTCCTCAGGTGAGGCAGCGCGAGGTTTTATCCACCAATCCAACCGGTGACGCCGACGCCAGGGTGGTGGAGGTTCAGGTCAGCCTTGATCGCGATTCGGCTCGGCGGGTTTCATCGTTAGCCGGTTTGAAAGTGATCGCGCGTTTCAAAACCTCATGAGTGGTGCGTTCTGGTCCAGCCGCGGCATTCCCCTGGCTTCGCTGATGTTGATCCGTCAGCCTGTGCGCTTGGCTGTTGCTCTGGCTGGCATCAGCTTCGCTGGAATTCTGATGTTCATGCAGCTCGGGTTCCGAGATGGATTGTTTGATGCCAGTGTCACCGTCCATCGTTTGTTTGATGCCGACATCGTATTAATCAGCCCGCGTTCTACCAGTTCGGTGAGTATGGCTGGTTTCCCTAAACGGCGTTTGGTGCAAGCCATGGCGCTTCCGGAAGTGGAAGGTATAACCCCCGTGAATTGGAATCTGCTCCTCTGGAGAAATCCAGAAACCCGCGGAACACGGTCCATCCTTGCCCTTGGTTTTGAACCCGGTGATCCTCTGTTCACCGATCCAACGCTGGCGCCCAAAGCCAAGACGCTCACCCAAAAAGGCAGAGTTCTCTTTGATGAACGATCGCGGCCGGAGTTCGGACCAGTGGCTGACTGGTTTCGTGATGGCCGGATTGTGGAGAGTGAAATTGCAGGCAAACGTGTTCGTGTTGCGGGCTTGATTGAGCTTGGTACATCCTTTGGAGCTGATGGCAATCTGCTTACCAGCAGCGAAACGTTCCGTGAATTGCTCCCCAATACTCCCCCTGGAAGCATTGAGGTTGGGTTGATTCGTCTCAACGCTGATGCAGACCCTGAGCTGGTTGTGGACCGTCTCAAAACCTTGCTTCCTGATGACGTCACTGTGTTGACGAAACAAGGATTTATTGACTTTGAGCAGAATTATTGGAAAACCGGTACCTCGATTGGCTTCATCTTTACCCTTGGAGCCGCCATGGGATTCGTGGTCGGCTGCGTCATCGTTTATCAGGTGCTCTATTCCGATGTCAGTGATCACCTGCCTGAATACGCCACGTTGATGGCGATGGGGTATCGGCTCATCACACTTCTCGGTGTTGTGGTTCGTGAAGGATTGCTTCTTGCCCTTTTCGGATACCTTCCGGCCTATGCCGCTGGCCAAGGTTTGTATCTGCTCGTCAGAAATGCAACCCAGCTTCCCGTCGCCATGGATTTCAGCCGTGCTTTCACCGTGTTCACGATGATTCTCATCATGTGCATGGCCTCAGCTGGATTGGCGATGAGGCGGCTCGTGGATGCGGACCCGGCGGAGATCTTTTGATGTCCAGCACAACGCTTTCAGAGTCAACTCAAAGGCATGGTTCCCGCCAGGAGCTCAGTGTGAGCATCAATGGCTTGAGCCACTGGTATGGGAAGGGATCAACCCGACGGCAGGTGTTGCAGGGTGTGGATCTGGAGATTGCCGCCGGTGAAGTGGTGCTCCTAACAGGACCCTCCGGATGTGGAAAGACCACGTTGCTGACGTTGATCGGTGCTTTGCGTCAGGTGCAACAAGGCGACGTTCGCGTCTTCGGTCAGCAATTACAGGGAGCTGGACGTGGCCAGCGGCAGAGGCTGCGGCGCAGGATCGGAATGATTTTTCAAGGCCACAATCTTCTTCGTTGCCTCACCGCGGAACAGAACGTGCAGATGGGTGCCGACCTCCTCCCTGGATTCAGCTACCGGGCCCGGAGAGATCAAGCCAGGGAGTGGTTGCGAGCTGTTGGTCTGGATGAAGAGCTCAGCAAACTTCCCCACAATCTTTCGGGGGGACAAAAACAGCGCGTGGCCATCGCCCGGGCGCTCGCCGCTAGGCCCAAACTCTTACTGGCTGATGAACCCACGGCAGCTCTCGACAGCACCACGGGGCGAGAGGTGGTGGAATTGTTGAAACGCCTAGCAAGGGAACAATCCTGTTCCGTCCTTATGGTCACCCATGACCCCAGGATTCTTGATGTGGCTGATCGGCTCGTTCGGATGGAGGATGGCCGTCTTTTTCAGGCCATTGAGTAGGTTGGGGTCATAACCCGCCAAAGTTTCAACCAACGCATGGCCAAGCGCAGAAATCTCAAGAAAGAAAAGCAAGAGCGCAACCGCGCCTACGCGCGCAAATTCAAGAAGCGCAAGATGCGCAATGACGGTCGTGGCGAAGGTGCCGGCAACGGTGTCACAGGAACTGCCAACAACGGTGGCGCTGCCGATTGAGTTCGGGCTCTTGTGCAAGAGGGGGGAGCATCCCCCTCTTTTTTTGTGCCCTTAGGCTGACTTCAATTGGATCACCGTGAAGCGCGGATGTTCATCAGCGTCGTCATTCCCACCTACAACCGACGCCCGATCCTGGAGAAGTGCTTGCTAGCACTGGAAGGGCAACGTCCCAGTGGGGAGATCGATCATTATGAGGTGGTCGTTGTCGATGACGGCTCCACCGATGGAACGCCGGACTGGTTGAGAGCCTCAAGCAGTCGTTTTCCCAGCGTGCGTCTGATCGAACAGCGCCACGGTGGACCCGCTGAAGGTCGAAACCGTGGCGTCAGCCACGCCCGAGGTGACGTCATTGTCTTTATTGACAGTGATCTCGTCGTCACACCAACTTTTCTCGCCAGTCATGCCAAGGCGCTCACAGCAGCGTGGCGTCGTAACGGAAACCGTTTGTGCTTCACCTACGGCGCAGTGATCAATACTGCGAATTTTGAGCATCCAACCCACGAGCGACACAAGCTCAGAGATCTTTCCTGGGCCTATTTCGCAACCGGTAACGTTGCCATCGACCGCTCCGTTCTCGAACAGTCCGGCCTTTTTGATACGGGTTTCCGGCTCTATGGCTGGGAGGACCTCGAGCTGGGTGAGCGTCTGAGACAAATGGGGGTTGTGCTCGTTCGCTGCCCTGAAGCTGTGGGCTATCACTGGCATCCCGCTTTCCGGCTTGAACAAATTCCTGATCTGATTCGCGTGGAGAGAGAGCGGGCACGGATGGGACTCGTCTTCTACAGAAAGCACCCCAGCCGCAGAGTGCGAATGATCATCCAGTTCACTTGGATGCACAGGGTTCTGTGGTCGGTTCTAACCCTCGGAGGCCTGGTCAATGAGCGAACACTCAAGCCGCTTCTTTCCTGGCTCATTCATCGGGGACAGCCCTCTCTGGCCCTTGAACTGTTGCGGCTTCCCTTGAACCGTCTTGGTGTTGAGGCGTTGTACAGAGAAGCCAAGGCCACCGGTCTGCGTTGAGCAGTCCGTTTGATAAATTCAAGGTGTTCTCTCAAACCACACACCTGTCTGTTTCGGGTGCTGATCGTGGTGTGGCTCCAAGCCATCCATGTGATCCCTGACAGGTGGAGGCCAACCCGAAACCTCAATCAATCATGGCTGTTGTCACTCTCGCTGAGATGATGGAAGCTGGTGCCCACTTTGGACACCAGACCCGTCGTTGGAATCCCAAAATGTCGCGCTACATCTACTGCGCGCGCAACGGGGTTCACATTATTGACCTTGTGCAGACGGCTGTCTGCATGAACAACGCCTACAAATGGGTTCGTTCCGCTGCAAGAAGTGGCAAACGTTTCCTGTTCGTAGGAACCAAAAAACAAGCCTCTGAAGTGGTGGCTCAAGAAGCCCTGCGCTGCGGTGGGTCCTACGTCAACCAACGTTGGTTGGGCGGCATGCTGACCAACTGGACCACGATGAAAGCCCGAATCGATCGCCTCAAGGATCTTGAGCGGATGGAGGCCAGTGGAGCGATCGCCATGCGTCCCAAAAAGGAGGGCGCCGTTCTTCGCCGTGAACTGGACCGTCTCCAGAAGTATCTGGGTGGCCTCAAGAACATGCGTCGTCTCCCTGATGTGGTGGTGCTGGTCGATCAGCGTCGTGAAACGAACGCAGTGCTCGAAGCCCGCAAATTGGATATTCCCTTGGTGTCGATGCTTGACACCAACTGTGATCCTGATCTTTGCGAGGTTCCCATCCCTTGCAACGACGACGCTGTGCGTTCCGTCCAACTCGTGCTGAGCCGTTTGGCCGATGCGATCAATGAAGGCCGTCATGGCTCCAATGAGCAGCGTGGTGGTGACGACAGCGAAGGCTGAGTCCCACGAGCCGCTATGTTCACGCCGCCCTTCCGAATGTTTGGAAAGGCGGCTTTTTGCCCAAATACTCTCCTCCTTCTTCTCTGATGGCCGCTGCCGTATCCGCCAAGCTCGTTAAGGACCTGCGCGACAAGACCGGCGCTGGAATGATGGATTGCAAGAAAGCACTTGCAGCCACAGACGGCGATGCTGACAAAGCCATCGAATGGCTGCGCCAGAAAGGGATCGCTAGCGCAGAGAAAAAGTCCGGTCGTACAGCTGCTGAAGGCGCTATCGGCAGCTACATCCACACCGGAGCACGCGTCGGCGTGTTGATCGAAGTCAACTGCGAAACCGACTTCGTCGCCCGAGGTGACATGTTCCAGGAGCTCCTCAGAGACGTGGCCATGCAGGTGGCTGCCTGCCCAGGAGTGGAATACGTCAACACCGACGAAATCCCTTCCGAGATCCGCGAACGAGAAAAGGCCATTGAAATGGGGCGTGATGACCTCGATGGCAAGCCCGAGCAGATGAAGGAGAAGATTGTCGAAGGTCGGATCAACAAGCGCCTCAAGGAACTTGCTTTGATGGAGCAACCCTTCATCAAAGACAGCTCCCTCACTGTTGCTGAACTGGTGAAGCAGACAGCCGGCAAGATCGGAGAAAACGTGAGGGTTCGTCGTTTCACGCGCTACACCCTTGGAGAGGGCATCGAAGTTGAGGAAAATGACTTCGCCGCTGAAGTGGCTTCGATGACCAAGGGCTGATCTTGGAGGCTGATTCGGAGAGCCGCCACTGCCACGACCCAGACCTCCAGTTGGAGCGTCTGGGTTGCCGATGCAGGTCCCTGGCACCAGCTCTTTATCGCGAACAGGCGCTCTATCTTCAGATCGTCCGTGATCAGCTTTCCGGAGCCGTTCGTACATCCATCAAACATCTGCTTTGCGCTCGCGGGGTGGACGCAAGCATCCGCAGAGCTGATGGAGTTGAGGAACTGCATCGTCGTGTCGATGCGCTTGTGAAGAGAACGTCTTCTCTGCTCACTGTTGAGCAGCTCATCATTACGGCAAATCGTCTGCGCCACGAAGCCCAACGCAACCATCTCCTCCAGGTGCAGGCACTGGCCAATTCATCTGAGACGCAGACTCCGTCTGTTGACTGTGAGGAAGTTCATCTCGGCCTCTCTCTTCCCCTGGAACGTTCAGATTTGATTGATGGTCTCTTCCCAAGGAAAGTGGCCGTTGACGAGAGGACTGATGGCGACATGGATCAGCCCTCGAAAGATGAACAACCTTCTTCACAGGAGACGACGGAGCTGGACCTGATCCGGTCCTTGTTCGCTCTCGCTGGTGAGGCCATGGACCCGAGGGATGCGCAAGAGTCTTCCGACGATGCCACGGGATCTGCAGGGCCCCCTTTGATGGCGAATGTCAGTGGGTCGAATCAGTTGATGCCAACGTCACCGAGCGCTCTTCTTGCCTGGATGGAAGGGATTGATGCTGGCCTCAGCCGACGTCTGCGCAACCTGTCCCATGCCCTCAATGTGGAGCTGTTACGTGCGGGAATTATCAGAAGTCTGCTGCCAATCCAACTGCTGGATGCAGCCATGACCGGCCAGCTTCCATCGGAAGCCACCCATTCCAATCTCCTGAAACTGCCGCTGCCGCTGCCCACCGCTGGTGATCAGCACACCTACGAAACGCTTTGCCTACTTTTGCGCAGTTCCGAATTGGAATTCGATGATCGATCCTTGCGCCGTTGCCGCGGACGCATCCAGAATCAACGGCGTGCTCTCTCCACTCTTGTGGTGAAGGAGCGACACTGGCAACGACGCAGCAGCGCCAGGGAGGTTCAAACCCATTGGTGGCCCAACCGAGTGGAGATCCCTCCGCGCCATTGAGCTCTGGCCTTGATCAACAGGCCCTGGAGCGATTTCAGATTTGGATTCGTCCGCTTCAGCAGGCGCTGTCGCTTGAGGCTGAGCGTGGATTCGTCAATGTTCAGGGCCGGCAGGAGACATTTCACAGTTTCCTGAGCCGTGAATTGGGTGCACCACCAGGAATTTCTTTCCCGCCAGATTGCACGGAACGCCTTCAGGCGTTTTCCAATGATTTTCAGTCTTACCCCTCCCTCAGTGATGCAGCGCGCCGGCGCCTGGTCACCACGGTGAGGCAGTGGCTCCATGCCCTGCGTCAGCGCCTGGAACCCACACGACCGATGGCACCACCGAAATTGAAGGTTGCCACGAGCACCACGGCAGCTCCAGCGAACCACCAGGGTGTCATGCCTCTTGACGCACCACTGTCACGGGTCCGTGGCATCGGCCCCAAGCAGGCGGAACGCCTGGCCAGCCTCGGGCTTCTGGTGGTCAGAGACCTATTGCTTCATTACCCAAGGGACTATGTGGATTACTCCGCCTTGCGCCGGATTGAGGCCTTGGTGCCCGGGGAAACAGCCACCATTGTTGCCACCGTCCGTCGCTGTCACGGCTTCACCAGTCCGAGAAATCCCAATCTCTCGATCATCGAGCTGCAGCTTCAGGACCCCACCGGACGGATCAAGGTCAGTCGTTTTCTGGCAGGTCGCCGCTTCAGCAATCCCTCCTATCTCCATGGACAGACCAGGCTCTATCCAAATGGAGCCACCGTCGCTGTGAGTGGTCTGGTCAAGGAAGGTCCCTACGGCCTGAGCTTTCAAGATCCGCTGATTGAAGTGATGGAGAGCGCTCAAGCTCCTTTGCAATCAAAACGAATCGGCAGGTTGTTACCGGTGTATTCCCTGACGGAAGGTCTGACGGCCGATCGTTTCAGAACCTTGGTGGAAGCGGCGCTGCCATCGGTCCGTCTCTGGCCTGAACCACTGCCACCTCAGAGACGCCAAGCTAGGCAGTTGCTGGGCAGACATCAGGCGCTGACGGCGATCCATCGACCGGAGACGTCCGATCAGCTTCAGCAGGCCCGTCACCGTCTTGTCTTCGATGAGTTTCTGCTGCTTCAGCTCGGATTGATGCAGCGCAGGGCGGCACTGCGTCAGCGGTCAGCACCATCCCTGAGGGTCGCCTCGGATCGCGACGGTCTCCTGGGTCGCTTCCTGGATCATCTCCCGTTCCAATTCACCAATGCACAGAACAGAGTGCTGGCGGAGATCGATGAAGATCTCGAACGTTCGGAGCCCATGGCCAGGCTGGTGCAGGGTGATGTGGGCAGTGGGAAAACGGTCGTCGCTGTTGCTGCCTTGCTCAAGGCCATCCAGGCCGGTTGGCAAGGGGTAATGATGGCTCCCACTGAGGTGCTTGCGGAACAGCACTACCGCAGTCTCTGCCAGTGGCTCCCACCGTTGCATGTCACGGTTGAGCTTCTGACCGGCTCCACGCCTCTCAAGAAACGGAGGCAGCTTCTCGCTGATGTGGCTTCAGGCTCCTGCAAGGTTCTCGTGGGGACCCATGCCCTGCTGGAAGATCCAGTTGCCTTCGACCGGCTGGGACTGGTGGTGGTGGATGAGCAACACCGTTTCGGAGTTCGTCAACGCAATCGACTGCTTGGAAAAGGTCTTCAGCCCCATCTCCTCACGATGACGGCGACACCGATCCCACGAACGCTGGCTCTGTCACTCCATGGGGATCTGGATGTCAGTCAGATCGATGAACTTCCGCCGGGACGCACGCCGATCTTGACCACGATGTTGGCAGGCTCGCAGCGTGATCAGGCTTACAACGTGATCCGTGAGGAGGTGGAGAAGGGCCAGAGGGCTTATGTGGTGCTTCCGCTTGTGGAGGAGTCAGAAAAAATGGACTTGAGGTCTGCCGTTGACGTGCATCGTCAGCTTGAGGAGGAGGAGTTTCCGGATCTCAAGGTCGGGCTCCTGCATGGACGCCTTCCGAGTGCGGAGAAGCAGGCCGTGATTCAGGCTTTCGCGCGCGGGGAAACGCAGGTTTTGGTGTCAACCACTGTTGTGGAAGTTGGTGTGGATGTTCCTGAGGCAAGCGTGATGATGATTGATCACGCTGATCGTTTCGGACTGGCCCAGCTTCACCAACTGCGAGGGCGCGTTGGCCGGGGTGCTGCGGCATCTCGCTGTTTGTTGATTAACGACAGTCGCAATCCGTTGGCCCGGCAGAGACTTGAGGTGTTGGTGCGTTCCACGGACGGTTTCGAGATCGCCGAGATGGACCTAAGGCTCCGTGGCCCCGGGCAAGTGTTGGGAACCCGCCAATCTGGTTTGCCAGACCTGGCACTGGCAAGCCTGGCGGATGACGGCTCCGTTTTGGAGGAGGCCCGAGACGAAGCGGCCGATATTCTCCGCAATGATCCTGATCTGAACAATCACCCGGTGCTTCGCTGCTTGCTCGATGATCAACGCAATCGAGTGACCTCAGCTGCTCAGTTGAACTGAACGATTCAACAAAGCGCTAGGTCATGGAGCGACGCAAGGTCGGAGATCTGGTGAATAAAGTTCTTGTGATTTGAATGCCAACGATGCGCCGGCCCTGGAGTGATGTGGCCATCAAGGATTGCGGTGAACCGCTGGAGTCACTCAGACGGGCGTTTCTCTGTCTTGAACCCCATCCCTACGCAGAACTTGGGGCTCCTTACGGACCTTTGGGTGACCCCTTCAGGGTGCGCTCGGGCGTGTTGACCCGTCTCGTTCAAGTGCAAAACCATCTCACCCAGCATCAGGATCCCGAGTTAGGTCCGATTCAGTTGCTTGTGTTTGATGCCTGGCGTCCCGTCAGTGTTCAAGCCTTCATGGTGGAGCACGCAGTCAAGGAGGAATGTGAGCGGCGAGGACTTGAACCGACCATGCCTCACTGGGCATTGGCGCTGGAGGACGTGCAGCGCGATGTTGGGCGTTTCTGGGCACCACCAAGTGATGACCCTTCGATGCCACCCCCTCACAGCACGGGAGGAGCGATCGATCTAACGCTGGCCGATCCGCATGGAACATCCCTGATGATGGGGGGAGAGATTGATGCGATTGGCCCTCAGTCACTGCCAGATCACTATGCATCTGCTGCAAGTGCCAATCCCAGCAGTCCTGAAGCCCTCTGGCATCAGCGCCGATCAACGTTGCATGCAGCCATGGCCGAAGCCGGATTTGTCCGACATCCCAATGAATGGTGGCACTTCAGCTATGGCGATCAGCTGTGGGCTTGGACCATAAAGGCCTCAATGGCCAGGTATGGCCGCGTCGATGGCAACTAGTGCGCAGAAGCGAGCAGTTCGGCAACCCGTTCGTCACCCAATCGGCTCACGTGATCACCAAAGCCTCTTCGTCCACCCGCTTCCTTCCAGCTCACAAAGAGGGGTTCCAGAGTGTTCTCGAGCTCATCCAGCGACATGCGTTGCAAGAAGGGTTTCGCCAGACGTTGCAGGTTGGCACTTCCACCAAGCCACAACTGGTACTGATTCACACCACTGCCGACAAGCGCGAGCTCAGCCATATACGGACGAGCACAACCATTGGGACATCCGGTCATGCGAAACAGCAAGGACTTCTCGATTTCGAGCTTGCTGAGTTGGGCATCCAGACGCTCAAGGACCTGAGGAAGGATGCGTTCGGATTCTGTGATGGCAAGCCCGCAGGTTGGCAAAGCAGGGCAGGCAATGGCATGACGGGCAAGCGGTGGCGGTGCCTCCGGCGTATGGATCCCAAGATCCGAGAGGGCGTCACGCACGGAATTTCGCTGGGAGCTGCCGATGTTGCAAAGAAGCAGGTCCTGGTTGGGCGTTAAACGCAGTTCAAGCTGGTAGCGATCAACGATTTCGCGTAGCCCAGCCTTGAATGAACCTTCCAGCCGTCCGCAGAGCAGAGGAATACCGACAAACCAAACACCAGGTTGCTGTCGGTGCCAACCGAGGTAATCACTGAGTTTCGCTTTCGGTTCGTTGCGAAGACCCTTCAGATCACCACGGAAGTAGTTCTGCGTGAGCTCGTTCCTGAACCAGGACACGCCTTTGTCGTGGAGAAGATATTTCATCCGGGCGTGCCGCCGGATCTGCCGATCACCGTGATCCCGCTGCAGGGCCAGGATCGCCTGCACCAGATCAAGCACTTCGCTTGCTGCGACATAACCAAGGGGGTCAGCGACCCTCGCAAAGGTCTCATCCTTGTTGTGGGTGCGGCCCATGCCGCCTCCCACATAGACATTGCAGCCAATGAGGGCCCCTGTGGCATCGGTGAAAGCCACAAGACCGATGTCCTGGGTTAAGAGGTCAACAGAATTGTCTCCAGGGACCGTCACGGCCACCTTGAACTTTCTTGGGAGATAGGTGTCGCCATAGAGAGGCTCGTCGTTGCTACCAGAAAAAATGTTGGAATCGCGTTGACGTGACCGGACCGCCTTCACCGATCTCGAAGGTCGAATGCGATAACTGAGATCTCCATCGATCCACAAGTCGAGATAGGAGGCTTCACCAGCCTCGGGACTGAGAACGTCCGCAATTTCATCGGCCAATTGACGTGCCGCTGGGTAAGCGCCTCTGGCATAGGGCGCAGCAGGCGCCATGACGTTGCGGTTGATGTCTCCACAGGCCGCCAGGGTGGAGCCCATATTTTGAACGATGGTTCCAATCACTTCCTTCAAATCTCCTTTCGGGATGCCGTGCATCTGAAAGGCCTGTCGAGTCGTTGCTCGCAGGGTGCCATCGCCCAGGCGATTGGACAGGTCATCCATGGCTAGGAAGAGCTGGGCAGGGATCCGGCCAGCGGGGCTGCGCAGCCGCAGCATCATCTGCCAGGTCTTGTCTTTGCCTTTTTCGCGCTTGTCCCGGTCGTCTTGCTGGTAGCTGCCGTGAAATTTCAGCAACTGAAGAGCATCTTCACTGAAGTAGGGGAGTTCGTTAGAAAGCTCCTCGAGCAGGGGGTCGCGCAGATGACGACTGTCAAGCTTGCGTTGCTCAGCCTTCGGCAGCCTGGCAGTGATTGATTCCGTGGCGGATTCCACACTGGACTGACTCACCGGCAAAGAGCTGCAGATACCAATAGAAGCTAGCGAAGCGGCTTCCAATACAGTCGCCTCTTGGATATCTGCGTGCTGTGGCGAACACGTTCCTGCTTGAGATCGGCACTGAAGAACTTCCCGCCGATTTCGTTCCCTCGGCCCTCCGGCAATTGGAGCAGAGGATTCGCAGTGATCTCAACGATTTGCGCCTCGCGCACGGTGAGCTGTCAGTGACAGGAACGCCACGTCGGCTGCTTGTGGTCGTGAAGGACTTGATCGATTCGCAGCCTGATCTAGAGGAAGACCGCAAAGGTCCACCTGTCTCCCAGGCTTTGGTTGATGGCCGGCCTGGTCCTGCTGCCATTGGTTTTGCCAAGCGCTGCGGTGTCGATCCAGAGGATCTTCAGCCCAAGGACACGCCGAAAGGCCCCTGTTTATTCGCACGGGTCAAGACTCCAGGCCAAGCCAGTTCCGCTTTGCTCGGGGAATGTGTTCCCCGTTGGATCGGTGCTCTTCAGGGCCGTCGATTCATGCGCTGGGGCTGTGGAGAACAGCGCTTCAGTCGGCCGGTTCGTTGGCTTGTGGTCCTGCTGGGGGATGCCGTCATTCCTGTAACCCTTGATGCAGCCGATCCAGTGGTGACCAGCGGTCGCATGAGCCGTGGTCATCGTCTTCAACAACCGTTGAAGGAGGTGAAATCCGCCGAGGACCTCTTGACGCAACTCAGCGAAGCAGGGGTGATGGTGAACCGTGAACAACGGGCTGAATCCATCCGCGCTGCGATCGCGCTTGAGTCCGAGCGTTGTGGTGGACAAGCGGATTGTCCTGAAGCTCTGTTTCAGGAACTTGTTGATCTTGTTGAATCCCCTGCAGTGCTGCAGGGAAGAATCGAGGATCGCTTCCTTGAGCTTCCACCGGAAGTGATTGTCACGGTGATGCAGGCCCATCAGCGTTATGTGCCGCTGAGACACCCGCAGGCTGAGGCAGACCCCTTGCAGCTTCAGTCCCGCAACGTGCTTAAGCCGGAATTCCTGCTAGTGGGCAATGGGCTGGAGTCCGCTTCAGACACCATTGTCAGCGGGAATCAACGCGTACTTGGTGCCCGACTGGCCGATGCCGAATTCTTCCTCACCGTGGATCGGCGTCAGTCCAGTGAGCAACGGCGGCAAAGCCTGGAACGGGTCACCTTTGCGGAGGGACTGGGCACGCTTCTCGACAGAAGTGAACGGATCAGCTGGGTCATGAACCAACTTCTTCTCGTGCTTCAACTCGAGGGGAGCATTGCCAGTCATGCCAAACGCGCTGCCCATCTCTGCAAACATGATCTGGTCTGCCAGATGGTGGGTGAATTCCCTGAGCTTCAGGGGTTGATGGGCGGCAAATACCTTCTTGAGGAAGGAGAAGCCCGTGAAGTTGCTCTGGCAGTAGCAGAGCATTACCAGCCTGCTGGTTCCGGTGAAGCACCTCCAACCAGTGACGCAGGAGCCCTGTTGGCCTTAGCGGAACGGATCGAGTTGCTGTTGAGCATCTTTGCCAAGGGTCAGCGCCCTACGGGATCCTCTGATCCCTATGCCCTGAGGCGAGCAGGCAATGGAATTGTGCAGATCCTCTGGAACCGAGGCTGGAGACTTCCCCTCCAGTCACTGTTCAGAACCGCTGCAATGCACTGGGCTGAGCGTTTCCCAGATTTCAAGGTTGAAGCTTCAGCCCTGGCCGATGATCTTGAACAGCTCCTCTGTCAGCGGATGGTGTCCCAGTTCGAAGAGGATGGATTTGCGATCGATTTGGTTCAGGCAGTCAGCGGCGATGGAGTCAGTACTGACCGCTTGCTGGAGGATCCAGTGGATGCAAGAGATCGCCTGTTGCTGTTGAAAAATCTGCGCAATTCTGGCTGCCTGCAAAATCTTCAAGCTGTTGTCCAGCGTGCATCCCGATTAGCCGACAAAGGTGATCTGCCTCCGTCGACGCTGTCTGTTGAAGGCGTCGTGGATGCTGCGCTCTTTGATTCCGCCAGCGAAGCCGCACTGCTGGTAGAACTCGAAGCCCTGAGTCCTCTAGCCCAGGTAAGAGATTACGAAGGCTTGGCGCAAAAACTTGAGGGTGCCGCCCGCACCCTGGAAGAGTTCTTTGATGGGGCCGAGAGTGTGATGGTGATGGCCGACGATCCTTCCGTAAGGCGCAATCGCCTCAACTTGCTCGGCGTTCTGCGCAATCAGGCATCTGTTCTGGCTCGTTTCGAGAACATTCAGTCTTGAAATCGAAATCGTGCAGCTGAATCCGCTGATCGCAGATTCAGCTGGGTGGCATTCAGCCTGTGGTGACGGTCGGACGTTCGTTCGGCTCAGTCGTTGATTCACTGTGAGCCTGAGCCTTGATGGCCTGTGCGGCTTCATCGGCTAGAAAATCACCCTCTGAGCGTCCCACGGCGGAAGGAACGGCGTCATAGCCAGCCGGAGCTAGGGCTTCACCTCGCAGCAGACTTCCGAACGTGCGCAGGGTGAGTTTGATCTGTTGCCAGGGGTTCATCATCACCACCCTCTTGTACAGATAGCTGTCGAAGGTGAGTTTCTGCACATCGCGGTCATCACACATTTCCACGAATGCTTCTCGTGCCGCATCGTTGCGATAGAAAATTCTCTGGAGAATGTCGAGAACGGCGTAAGTGGCTCCGTACTTTTTGTCCCAGCGCTTGAGATAGGTGGACTTAATTTCTTTTTCTGTGGGGATGCGGCTGCCGTTCGCTGAAATCTCAACGATGGCTTCGGCGCACATACGACCGCTTTTTGCAGCGAAATAGATCCCCTCGCCAGAGCTCTTGGTCACATAGCCGGCGGCATCACCCACAAGAGCCATCCGGCCAACGACGCGTCGTGGTCTGGGATGTTCTGGAATCGGATGGGCTTCCACTTTGATCACCTCGCCTTTGAACAGACGTTTGCGGGCCCGCTCACGAATTCCCTTCTGCAGCCCCTTGATCAAGGACTGATTTTGTTGCATGGTCCCAGTTCCAACGGCCACATGGTCGTATTTGGGGAAGACCCACGCATAAAAATCGGGAGACACATCGGTTCCGACGTACATCTCGGCCAGATCCTCGTAGTACGTCATCTCCTCGGGAGGGAGTTTGATGCGTTCCTGAAATGCAATCGCCACGTTGTAATCGCCAGCATCCATGGCTTTGGCGACGCGAGAATTGGCGCCATCAGCACCGATGATCAAATCCACCTCAAGGGACTTGAGTTCACCGGTCGGCCCACCGGAGCTGTAGTCGGCGTAATGGAGTGTGTAGGGACCTTGACGTGCGCTGCCGGTATCAATTTTTTGAACAAGGCCGTTGATCAGGGTTGTACCGAGCTCAGCAGCGCGATTGCGCATGAAGGCATCGAAGACTTCCCGGCGGCACATCCCGATGTAGGCATTGTCGTCATACCCGAGGGGATCAAGCTTGATATCAACCTCTTTGTTGGAGGGGGAAATCATCTTCATGTTCCGCACCTTGCGGTCGATGATTGATTCCGGCAGATCGAATTCTTCAACCATGCACAAGGGAATCGCGCCCCCACAAGGCTTGGCGTTGTCGAGTTTTCGCTCAAACAACCAGGTGCTGATGCCAGCCTTGGCAAGAATCTCGGCTGCGCAGGATCCGCTCGGACCACCTCCGACGACGGCAACTCTCAGCATCTCAGCTCACTCCGCTGGATTGTTACTGAAAAGCTATCACCGCTGAGGGCTTAGTGAGGGTTGCACTGGCGCCCCCCCTTACGATCGAAACAACACTGCAAAAAACGTCGTGTCACGGGCTGTCGCCAGCCGCAGCAGATCCCGCGATGTCAACCGCGACGATATTCCGGTGGCGCGTCGTAGCCGATCGGCCAGTCCGAAGCGTCGCGGTGGTTTCGGTCTCCTGTTGGCCTGCGGACTGGTGTTCTCCGCATCCCTTGCCACGGTGCTGTTTGTTCCCGAGTGGCTGAATGGGACTCGTCCCTCTGCACCGATTGAGGGGATTGATGCCCGTCCCTCGGGCGACGGGCGTTTGCTTGGGCACTTTCCCTATCCGGAGGCCGGCGTTGATGTCCTTGTGCCAGTGGAGGCAGGGATTGAGTTGCATCGGGATGCGGCTCTGGCGCTCGATGCCATGCGTCGATCAGCTGCTGCGGATGGTGTGGATCTGCGTCTTCTCAGCGGCTATCGATCCCACAATCTCCAGAAAAGCATCTTTTTTGATGTGAAGTCGGAGCGCAATCAATCGGCAGCCGAACGGGCGAAGGTCTCTGCACCACCAGGCTATTCCGAACACAGCACTGGATTTGCCGTTGATCTCGGGGACGGTGAAGATCCCGCCACGAACCTCTCGCAATCCTTTGAAAACACGCGCGCCTTCCGTTGGTTGCAAGACCATGCAGCCAGTTACCACTTCACGCTTTCATTTCCGGTCGTTAACCCCCAGGGGGTGAGTTACGAGCCCTGGCATTGGCGTTTTGAAGGATCATCAGAGGCCCTACGTGCGTTTGAACCGGCCCGAAGGTTGGCTGCCGGTCGGTGACGATGGCCTTCCTACCGGAACTCCTTGCACCTGCTGGAGATTGGGATGCCCTCAAGGCTGCCGTCGCTGGAGGAGCTGACGCGGTGTATTTCGGGGTTGAGAGCTTCAATGCCCGACTGCGAGCTGAAAATTTCAACAGTCGTGATCTCCCCGAAATCATGGGCTGGTTGCATGCGCGTGGCGTCAAGGGGTTTCTCACCCTCAATGTTTTGGTTTTCACCGAAGAGCTCGAGCAGGTCTCCGAGCTGTTGGTGGAGTGCTGGATGGCCAAGGTCGATGCCTTGATTGTGCAGGACCTTGGTCTCTGCCTTCTCGCCAAAGAGCTTGTGCCTGGCCTGACCTTGCATGCTTCAACCCAGATGTCGGTCACCAGTGCCGCAGGTGTTGCTCAAGCCGCCGCCGCTGGTTGCGAGCGGGTTGTGATGGCGCGGGAACTCACGCTCAAAGACCTCCAACGTGTCCAGCAACAGCTCAAGAAGCGCCAGCTTGATGTGCCGCTCGAAGTTTTTGTTCATGGCGCGCTGTGTGTGGCTTACTCAGGCCAGTGCCTGACCAGCGAATCTCTTGGCCAGCGCAGTGCCAACAGGGGGGAATGCGCCCAAGCTTGTCGTCTCCCCTACCAATTCATCGTGGATGGTGAGGAGCGTGACCTTCAAGAACAACGTTATTTGCTCTCACCCCAGGATCTTGCTGCATGGTCCTTAATCCCTGAACTCGCGAGCATCGGCATCAGCAGCCTCAAAATTGAGGGAAGGCTGAAAAGTGCGACCTACGTTGCTGCAGTTACCGATGTCTATCGCCGCGCTCTTGACGGCATCCTTGAGGACCCCGATAGCGTTCGACGTCAGCTGGAGCTCGGTTTTTCACGGGGCCTGAGCACAGGTTGGCTTGAGGGCATTGATCATGCGGCTCTGGTGCATGGCCGCTGGAGCAAGAAACGGGGTCCGTCCCTCGGTCATCTTGTCAAGGTGCATCCCAACGGCTGGATCGAGGTTCAGGCAGAGATCGAGCCAATCCGCGGTCAGGGCGTCGTGCTTGAAGTTGCTGCCGCAGAGGGTGGGGCCTTTCAGGTTCCCCGAGAGGTTGGAGGCAGGATTATGGACGCTGTGTCTTCAAGACCAGGCTGCTGGCGTCTGAAGCTGGGGCCAGGCCGGGTTGATTCAAGGGGGCTCCGCACCGGAGCTCCCGTCTGGCTGACCAGTGATCCCCAGTGGCACTCCACCTGGAGCCGTCAAGCCGGTCGAGAAACCCCACCGAAGGACGCGGCGCTTTCCCTGGTCGTTCGCGGGCGAATCGGTGAGCCACTGGTGCTCGAACTGGAGGCACCGCACTGCTCAAAGGGCCAACCATTGGCGGTTCACAGTGACCGCTTGCTCGAGCCAGCCAAGGACCATGGTCTCAATCGTGAGCGTCTGATCGCTCAGCTTGGACGTCTTGGGGGAACAGGCTGGCGACTTGAACATCTCAGGATTGAACTCTCTGAGTCGCTGTTTCTGCCAGTTGGCGATCTCAACCGTCTGCGTCGAGCTTTGCTTCAGGTGATGGCGGAAGCGGGTGTTGTTCCGGGGAACCCTGGAACAACACACCATCAATGGCCTGCACCACCCAAGCGAGAGGAGCGACGCCAGCTGATCCGGAACTGCATGAACCGACTACCAACAGACACAGGCGATCAGTCCCCTCGTCTTACGGTGCTGGTGAGAAGTCTTGATCAGCTCAAGGGCCTGATGGAGCTCGGCGATGAAACGCCGATTCAGGGGGTCGTTGCCGACCTGGAGCAGCCCCGTGAGCTCAAGGAGGCCGTGTCTATAGCCCGGGGTTGCTGGAGTGATGGCATCTGGTTGACCGGCTCCAAGGTGACGCGTCCCGACGAGGGGTGGACATTGGACCCACTTGTGCGTGCCAACCCCGATGGCTTCCTTGTGCGCAATGCCGATCAGCTCGAACGACTCTGCGAGTTAGCCCCCTGCCGGGGCGATTTCAGCCTCAATGTGGCCAATCCTCTCAGCCTGCTTTGGTTCCTTGAGCGCTGGGGACTGCAACGGGTCACAGCGAGTTGTGACTTGAACCTCCAGCAGCTGCTGGATTTAGCCGAGAACTCACCCTCTGATCGGCTGGAGATCGTGCTGCACCAACACATGCCTCTCTTTCATATGGAGCATTGCCTGTTCTGCGCACTGCTCTCTGATGGGCACGACCACACGGATTGCGGTAGGCCCTGTGAGTCCCACACCGTTCTGCTCAAGGACCGCAGCGGTGTTGAGCACCCCTTGCGAGCAGACCTCGGATGTCGCAACACACTGTTCAACGGAACTGCTCAAACCGGGATCGAGGCCTTCCCAGCCATGCGTTCGCGCGGGTTAAGGCATTTCCGGTTGGATCTCCTCGATGAAGATGCAGAGGACGCCAAGCGGCGCGTGCTGCTTTACGGCGAGGCACTGCGTGGACGCATGCCCTCTGCCGAGGTGTGGTGCCGCGAACAGATTGAACATCGCCTCGGTGTCACCCGGGGCAGTCTTCGCGCAGATCATGCGCAGGGGACTCCATCGATCTCACGTTGAGATAGTCTTCACCGGCTGCGCCTGCGGGCGTCCCAGCGACCCTTCGCCCCCAACACGGACCCCCATGAGCGCCCAGCAAAAGGCGATTCGCAACATCGCGATCATCGCCCACGTTGACCATGGCAAGACGACCTTGGTCGACTCTCTGCTGGCCCAGTCGGGCATTTTCCGGGACAACGAGGCAGTTCCCACCTGCGTGATGGACTCAAACGATCTGGAGCGTGAACGCGGAATCACCATTCTCTCCAAGAACACAGCGGTCAACTACAACGACACGCGCATCAACATCGTTGATACCCCTGGCCACGCCGACTTCGGCGGCGAAGTGGAGCGGGTGCTTGGCATGGTGGACGGTTGTCTACTGATTGTTGATGCCAACGAGGGTCCCATGCCCCAGACCCGCTTTGTGCTGAAAAAGGCTCTCGAGCAGGGACTTCGCCCGATTGTTTTTGTCAACAAAATCGACCGAGCCCGTGTCGACCCCGAAACAGCGGTCGACAAAGTGTTGGATCTGTTCATCGAGTTGGGTGCTGACGACGATCAGTGCGACTTCCCTTATTTGTTCGGGAGTGGCTTGGGAGGTTTCGCTAAGCCGGACATGAAGACAGACAGCGAAAATATGCGGCCGCTGTTTGATGCCATCCTGCGCCATGTTCCGCCTCCGGTTGGCGACCCCGAAAAGCCTCTTCAGCTCCAGATCACAACACTTGATTATTCCGATTTTCTTGGTCGAATCATCATTGGCCGCGTACACAACGGCAGGATCAAGCAGGGGCAAAATGCTGCGCTGATCAAAGATGACGGAAGCGTCAAAAAAGGACGTATCAGCAAGCTTCTCGGTTTTGAAGGCTTGCAAAGGGTTGAAATCGAAACGGCTTCAGCAGGAGATCTCGTCGCTGTTGCAGGCTTTGATGACGTGAATATTGGCGAAACCATTGCTTGTCCAGACGAGCCTTTGGCCTTGCCTCTGATCAAGGTTGACGAACCAACGCTTCAGATGACCTTTGTGGTCAATGATTCACCCTTCGCTGGTCAGGAAGGCAAATTTGTGACCAGCCGCCAGGTGAGAGATCGCCTTCAGCGCGAGCTGCTAACCAACGTGGCTCTGCGTGTTGAAGACACCGATTCTCCGGATCGCTTCGCCGTTAGTGGCCGCGGTGAACTTCACCTGGGCATTTTGATTGAAACCATGCGCCGTGAGGGCTACGAATTCCAGGTGTCCCAACCACAGGTGATCTACCGCACGATTGACGGCACTCCCTGTGAACCGGTGGAAACACTGGTGATGGATGTGCCCGAGGAGTCAGTGGGCAGTTGCATTGAGAAGCTCGGTACGCGCAAGGGCGAGATGCAGAACATGGAGACTGGTCAGGACGGCAGAACCCAGCTGGAATTTGTAGTGCCATCTCGAGGCCTGATTGGTTTCCGGGGCGAATTCATCCGAGCGACTCGAGGCGAAGGGATCATGAGTCACTCGTTCTTTGAATATCGTCCGATGCTCGGCGATTTCGATACACGACGCAATGGCGTGCTGATTGCTTTCGAGGAAGGTACCGCAACCTTCTATGCCCTCAAGAACGCCGAAGACCGTGGTCAGTTCTTCATTTCCCCTGGTACCAAGGTGTACAAGGGCATGATTATTGGTGAGTACAATCGTCCTCAGGATCTGGAGATCAACGTCTGCAAGACCAAACAGCTCACCAACATGCGTTCAGCTGGTGCAGAAGAACTCGATACCCTTCAGTCTCCTGTTCAGATGACGCTCGAGCGTGCCCTTGAGTACATCGGTCCCGATGAAATGCTCGAAGTAACGCCAGAATCCATCCGTCTTCGCAAACTGCCCTCTAAGAAGGCGGCTAAGTCAAAACGTTGAACCTGTCTGAAGACGCTCGTTTCACGAGGGCTCTTGAGTTGTTCAACTCAGGGGCCTGGTATGAAGCCCATGATGCTTTTGAAGAGCTCTGGCATGAGCAGGTCGATCCCAACAGACGATTGCTCCAGGGCATCCTTCAAATCGCAGTTGCCCATGTTCACCTCGAGCGCGGAAACACGCGCGGGGCAACCATCCTTCTGGGCGAGGGGATTGGACGTATCAAGCCGTCACTGCCATCAGCCTTGGGGCTAGATCTCATGGCACTGCACGTGGTGGCTAGCTCTCGCCTTTATTCACTTCAAAACGATGGGAACCCGGACAACGATCCGCCCCCAACCCTCTCTTTCACGAATGATGCCGTGGGATCATGACCACCTGATGGTCAATCGCCGAGCACCAGTGTTCAAGTCGCGTTCGATGACTGTCATTCCAGCCTTGACACGCCTCCTGTTCTTGATGGTGGCACTGGCGTCCGTTGGGCTCGTGCGCTCCCAGCCCCTGCCTGCGACATCCGATGATGCAGGGGCGATGGATGACGGCCTGATCACCATCGAGTCAGACAGCCAGAGCGCTGACAATGTCACAGGTGTGGTCACTGCGTCCGGCAATGTTCGGATCGTTTACCCCGCAAGGGGAATGGTGGCCACATCGCGACAAGCCCAATACTTCAGCCGTGAAGGTCGCCTGGTGCTCAGTGGTGATGTGGATGTGATTCAGGAGGATGGCAGCACACTGCAAGCAGAGAGAGTGACATACAACCTTGAAGATGAAAGGGCTTTGGCCGTTCCGAATGAGGGCGGGCAAGTGAGATCCACCATGATTCTGCGCCCAGACCAGCCTGCACAGACACCTCTAACGCCATGAGTTTGAGCCTCAATGGCGTCTCTCTCACACTGGGGGGGAGACCGTTGGTGAGAAATCTCACCCTCAGCTTGGATCCCGGGGAAGTGATTGGACTCCTTGGACCGAATGGCGCTGGTAAAACAACCAGCTTCAATTTGGTGATCGGATTGCTCCGTCCAGACAGCGGAGAAGTTCTGTTGGATGGCCATCCCGTCGCCAACTTGTCCATGCCCCAGCGGGCACGTCTCGGAATCGGCTATTTGCCCCAAGAGCCCAGCGTCTTTCGTCAGCTCACGGTGCGGGAGAACCTGCAATTGGTGCTTAGTCAGAGTGGGCTTAGCGGCATTCAGTACCGCGAACGCCTGCAGCAACTGATCAGGGACTTTCATCTTGATCCGTTTCTCAACCGGTGCGGCTACCAGTTGTCAGGTGGGGAGCGTCGACGCTGCGAAGTCGCCCGGGCCTTGGCAGTGGGATTGGAAGGTCCCCGATACCTACTCCTGGATGAACCCTTCGCAGGCGTCGATCCACTTGCCGTCGCCGACCTTCAGCAACTCATTCACTCCCTGCGCCAACGAGGAATGGGAATTTTGATCACAGACCACAACGTGCGTGAAACCCTGGCGATCACCGATCGTGCTTACATCCTCACCGATGGAAGCATCCTGGCCTCCGGATTGTCCGAACAGGTCGCCAATGACCCGCTGGTCCGGCGTCATTACCTCGGTGAGGGATTCCAGTTGTGAACGAATCCATCAGGCTTTCCATCCGACGGCTCATTCAACGGATCCCTCTGTTGGATCGTTGGTTGATCGGCGAGCTTCTCGGTCCCCTGCTCTTCGCGATTGCCGCCTTCACGGTGGTCTCTCTCTCGGTGGGGGTGATGTTCGAACTGGTGCGTCAGATCGTTGAGTCAAATCTTCCTGTCGCCATCGCTGTGCAAGTGCTCTTGCTCAGGCTGCCCAGCTTTCTGGTGATCTCATTTGCGATGGCAACCCTCATGGCCTCGCTATTGGCCTACAGCCGTCTGTCAGCCAACAGTGAGCTCACTGCCCTGAGAAGTGTTGGGGTCACCGCAACGCGCATGATCGTGCCTGCTCTGGTCGTGGCGCTGCTGATGTCCGGCCTCACCTTCGTCTTCAACGACGTGGTGGTGCCCCGAGCCAATCGTTCTGCCGAGATCACCCTGCGTCGTGCTCTCGGAAAAGCCATTGCTACAGAAAAAGGAAGCAACATTGTGTACTCCCGATTTGGTCGTATTGAGGACCCCGATGGCAGCAGTAGCAAGGGACTCGCCCAGCTGTTCTATGCCAGGCAGTTCCTGGATGGCGTGATGAGCGGAGTCACTGTTCTCGATTTCACCCGTGCTGGATTCACCCAAATGCTTGTGGCTGATCGTGCTGTTTGGAACGAAAGCCAAGCAAAATGGCAGTTCTTCGATGGACAGATTCTTACGCTGACGCCGTCTGGAAGTACAACATCGGCTGATTTTGATCAGTATCTCTATCCACTCAGCGCGGCTCCAATCCGGATCGCGCAGTTGCCGAAGGATGCGAACAATATGACGGTTGCTGAAGCGCTTCGTGCCAGAGATTTGCTGGAGCAAGCTGGTGACATCAAAGAAGCACGACGGCTACAAGTGAGAATTCAGGAAAAGTTCACTCTGCCGATGGCCTGCCTGGTCTTTGGCCTAATCGGGGCCAGCTTGGGCGCCAAGCCAAACAGCCGCACGAGTCGTAGCCAGGGCTTCGGGATCAGCGTTGTCTTGATTCTTGTGTACTACGTGCTCAGTTTCAGCTTCAGCTCGTTAGGAGTGAAGGGCACCCTTCCCCCGCTGATGGCAGCTTGGATTCCTGTTTTGATTTCACTGGCTGGTGGTGGATGGTTGTTGAGGCAAGCTAGTCGTTGATGCACACCTGTCTCGGCAAACAGTGATTTGTCGGGGATGTCGGAGAACTTGGCCAAGCGGCCTCAGCAGACGACGGTTGTCTGCTGAGATGCCCACCGCGTTGCCTGGTCTGAGTTGTAGGGCTCGGTTTCTTCCCCTTTGGCGTCAGCAGGTTGGTCGTGAAATCAATAAAAGGTGTTGAAGTTTGACTTTTCAGTCAATTGAGGGGTGCGCAAACGTTGTCCACTGATCAAAATGAGGATATTAAATCGATCGCGCCTCCAGCGAATCATTGGGCTTGATTTATGCAGTCAACAACGACGACACTGTCACCATTGTCCACCGGTCTTCCGAGAGCATCTGCTGGACTGAACCTCTGCCATGAAAATGCATCGGACGTTTGGCATCAGAGGCCATCGTTGGATTTTCTGCAGATTCATCCAGAACATCTGATTCAAGAGGAAGGTGGCACGTACCGTGACCAGCTGGATGACCTGAGGCACGCCTATCCCATTATCCTCCACGGCTTCGGTTTGTCCTTAGGTTCATGTGCCCCTTTGGATCAGGACTATCTGCAGCTTGTGAAGCAGGTCTTAAAGGAACATCCCGAGGCCGTTTTTTCTGATCATGTCTCTTGGAGCTCACTATCGCATCATCACTTCCACGATTTGCTTCCATTGGTAATGAATGATGAGACTCTCGACTATATGGTGGAACGTATTGATCAGGCTCAAGAATTAATCGGACAGCCCATATTGCTCGAAAATATCAGCAGTTACATGCGTTTTCGAGACTCAACCTATGATGAGCCCTCATTCATCAATGCGTTAACCAAACGATCAGGCTCATATGTATTGATGGATGTTAACAACCTCTGGGCAAATGCAGTCAATTTTGGCGATGACCCGCTCACACAGTTGATGCAGTATCGCCAAGACAGCATCCGTGGTTACCATCTTGCAGGATGCACCCGACAGAAGGTTGGCAACGGTGAAGTTTACATTGACTATCACGGCGAGGCAGTTCATGAAACTGTTTGGGATCTGTATGCAAAAGCGCTTGGATATTTTGGTGCCTGGCCAACTTTGTTGGAATGGGAGAACCATGTCCCACCACTTGAACGTACACTCCAGGAAGTCAACCGCATCCGTCGTTGCCTTGACGAGTTATCTATAACATCAGGTGCATTATGAAACAAAGAAACAATTAAATTGTGACCATATCATCTGTCATTGTCCATATTATGGACAATGACAGAACTCACAACATTTACCACATACATCCTGAATCCTAGCTTATTGCTTTCAGGTCATAGTCACAGAACCCAACCACCCTTCTAATGCTTGCTTGAGATGAAATCACCCCAACTTTTGCGTCTTCAACAGCAATTCTTGGCGAGTCTGCACCGAGAACCAACACCATGGCTCGTTGATCAAATTATTCCTGCACAGGGATTTGCAGACGCTGAAGAAATCCTCAATATTTACCTCCATCGAGCGATGGCTCGTACTGTCGACCCACTGCACGATGTTTTCAAGACGGTGCGGTGGCTGATCGGTGCCGATGCGTTTGAGAAGCTTCTCGAAAAATTTTACATCTCGTCCCCAGGAGAACCTCTTAATGCTCAGACATTAGCGACTGAATTTGCTTCATTTTTAGGGTGCATAGACAAGGAAACCCTTGATTCATTATCGGCCACCTACAGCATTAATATTGCAAATGTCAATTTCCCTCAAATGTTATTGGCAGCTGGCATGCTTGATTGGCGATGCTTGTGGGCACGTTTAGCGCCATCCCGCAATCGTAAACCCGTACAAATGCTCATACAAGAACTGCAGCATCGTTGCCATATCTGGGCGCGCCCAAGACTGAATAGAGGTTCAAGACTGTGCATATCAGGTGTTGACTTACAAGCACTCCGAGAGCTTGTGGGAACTGATGCTTCGGAACATCACCGCTTGCCAATGGTTGAGGGTGGTACAGCAACATTTTTGATTTTTTCTGACTTCGACAATCAAGTCATAGTCCGTCGCTTGAATCATCAAGAAACACTTTTACTAAACCATTGTGATGGAACACATACGCTTGCTTCTTTGAAGCACGAAGGTAGTTATTTCAACTATACGGATTTAGATACAATCAATCTTGTTCATCAATTAATAATTGAAGGCATTATCGTGGATCTACAGGATGAATTGAAGTAAGTCGAGCCTCATTGGTCTTTATAACAAAGAATCAAAATTGACGTCTACAGTTCAATTACTACCGTTGAAACCAAGAGCTTTTCTCCACTCTTCTACAGATAGATCCCATTGATCTTCTAATTTATAGGCAATAACCAAATCAGCACTCAAACCCATCTCAAATCCGTGACTAATAGCCTTAAGCAGAGGTTCAAGGGGTTCATCATTTTGCAATGCACGTAGAAGTGATCCCGAGATTAAAAGAACAGCAAGCGGTGCACGGTTTTGCGCTAATGCAAAGGCCTGAAGGCCCATCTCACCAACGAGATCAGTTCCAAAACCTGTCAAAACATGGATTATATCGTGTGTTTCATGGAGTCGATGGGAGACAAAGCTTTTTAGATCTGTCACTTCTCCGTTGTCCATTAACTCGTCTGGCGAGAAACCTTGCTTGATCAATTCGTCAGCATAGGTTTTACCTAGGGAGCCAACGGGTAACAATGAAAGTTCCTTAAGGGATTTGGAAGGAGGTCTCCAACGTTCATCTGCAAGCGCCTTGAAGCGTGGATGGCTCAATAGATGTGCCATTGATTGTGCAAATAAATTAGTTCCACGAAGGCTTCCTGCTACCGCACGAACGTTCTCCAGCTCATCTGGATTTTTCATCCATTTGGATAATCCGGCAACCATCTTCAGGGCTTGAGCCTTTTTGTCGAGGTTGAAAAGCATCTGGATAAAACAATTATTCCAAGCATAGTCAGAAGTGTATTGATTGCCAAGAAAATGGTAAAAATAAATTTTGTAGCTAGCATTGATTTGGTTAGACACGATTCATGCTCGATTTGCTCCCTCTCCTTTTAGGAGCTCGTGGTGTTTCTCGATACCGCTTGCTGATAGGAATCATAGCCTTGGCAAGCATGGGAACAGGTATTTACCTTGCCTTGCATATCAATGCTGAACCAAATCTATTGGTGCATTGGTTAGCGATTGCCTTTGCGTTAATTCTGCTGGCGACCTTATGGATTGGGATTTTTCGTCCGACCAATGCAGCGTTTACGAGGTCCCGCCTGAATCAACCGCGACTTTTTCTGATTGGCTTTACTGCGCTTGCCTTGCTCTTTGGGATGAGTCAGTTTAGCGCATGGTTCGACTTGCTTTGGGGAGAAATTATTGGCGTCATATTCATAATCAATGCCATTATTTTTGTTCTCTTTTCTATAATGATACGACCAATGCGTTGGCAATTACAATGTTTGAAAGGTTTTCTGTATCTGCTCCTAGGCGCCTTTTTTGTATTTGATTTTATACCCGATTATCAAAAACCGCGTTTATTTTTATCCATACTGCTCATTGTGTTTTCTTTGTCATGTATTCGTGTGATCGTTCGCCGAGGACGTTTGACTAATCCTGCGATTCCGATGTTCAAAACTGGATCATTCACGGAGAATGATTTAGGCCCGCTAAGAGCAGATGACGGTCGTCCAGTTCCAATTAAGATTCGAATATGGCTCACTGAGAGCGAGCAAATCGTTCCCTATCCTTATATCGCTGAACTCTGGAATTTCTTCACTTCAACCTTGTCACCTCATCGTGCTAATTCTGGGCCAACTGCTCATCACGCAACACTGGAATGTGGATCGGATGTCTATATCAGTTTTTGTCCCCAAAATGATCTAGCTCACATGGATCCATCCAAAAGCAGTGCATCCAATATGAAACGAGCAATACGTATGGATCAGCATTATCGAATGCCAGCACGCTGGAGGATATCGTTCAAGGATGATCTCGAACTACGGGGTGAACCAACGCATACAGTCCTAATTGAAGATTATTCGTATCAAAGACTTCTACATTACCAAAAGTATGCACGCCAGGAGCTCACTTACCATATCACTAGACAGAACTGCTGCACAACAGTTGTTGATGCTGTGGATGCTGCCATCTGTGCCTGGTATTCACAATATCAACGCAATGGATTTCTGTTAACCAAATTGATATTGAACGATCTTTTCTGGCAAGCAGCATCGATACGATTTCGTGCACGTTCCTTTGCATGGACAACGACTGGATTGCTGAAATACTCCCAGGCAATTTCTGGCCTATTGCAATTGTCTGGGACAGTGAAATGAACTTGATTTCATCAAAGCGACTTCTACCTCAAATGCCTGTTGCCTTTTGGGGTCTTGTACTTGCTTATGTTGCAGTAGCGATTAACACAACTGTCGCCAGCGTCGCGCTGCCTCCGATCTCAAAAGCGTTTGTGGTTGATTCGGAGCAGCTTACCTGGATTGTGAATTGCACACCGCTGGCGGCATCAGCGTTCATGCTTTTTGGTGGCTACTGGGCAAGTCTTTACGGTTTTCGACGTGTACTCGTGATCGGATTGTCAATCCTGATGGGGTCGGCTGTTGGCGCCTCGATGGTCCTAGACGTGAACACGCTGATTGCTTTTCGAACCTTTTCTGGTCTGGGAAGTGCCCTCGTGATGCCTTCTGCTCTTGTCTTGGCATACCAAGTTGTAGATGAATCCAAGCGTCCTACTGCTATAGGACTTGTCACCGCAGCTCAAGCGATCGGTGGTCTTCTTGGACCTCTTCTTGCTGGCTATTTGATTACAACTGTTTCCTGGAGAGCAGCGTTATTATCTGTAGCGCCTTTGTTGCTTGTATCAATTCTGATTGTATGTTCTGAAATACCAAAGCGCGCAGGTCCTACAGGCAAACCACGTTCCTTCGACCAAATTGGAGCAACTCTTACAGCTCTATTTGGAACCAGTAGCCTGCTCTTTTTAGTGAATTTATCGAACCAATCAAATAATCGATTTATTTCAGTGTTTTCGATCGCGATTTCTGTTCTTTCACTAATAACTCTTTTAATCCATGAATCGCGATGTTCAAATCCCTTATTTCAGTTAAAACAATTACGCAAACGATCTTTTCTAGTTCCGACAGGAATCAACTGGATTGTTCAGTTGGTGTATGGCGGCATGATCTTCCTCAATATGCAATATTTACAGCTTGTCGTCGGTTTGTCGGCATTCAAGGCAGCTCTGCTCGTTGTAGCAGCAACTCTTGTATGGATTCTGTGTAGCTCATTGTCTGGAGTACTAAGCAAATCTATTGGTTCATATCGGCTCGCAATGTTGGGATTAATTACTGCATCAATCGGCTATGGATTAATCGGTTTTGCCGGTGTAAGCCCTAACCCATTTGTCTTAACCGTTGGCTTCATTCTTTCCGGTAGTGCTGGAATTGAGCCAGCGATAATGGTCCATGGAGTTTTAGCATCATACGATGAAGATCAAAGGAGCTTCGGTGCATCCCTGAATGCAATGGTCATGCGATACGGTCTGTCAACAGGTATTGCCCTTTCGGGTTTGGTCCTTTCAACCAATTTGTCATCGATGATGAACGAGACACTCTCTCGTATGGGGGAGTCAATGAAGTTAAATGCGACCGGCTCAATCGGTGGAGCCTTTCGGGTTGCTGAATCCTTGCCAGAGAATGAACGTAATACACTGATATCATCAGCAAAACTTGCTTTTGTTGATGGATATAGAGACTTTTATGTGTTGGCCATAGCCCTGTATATGTTTGCTTTTTTCATTCTTTTATTGCAATCAAGAGGAGGTCGACGATGGACAAGCTATATAGGCAGTCAATTTTCAAAACTGTCTCCCTTTCGCTGATGAACTCGAGGCTTACACCAAACCTCTACATCACTCAATAAAACTTTTAATGGATATTGTCCAAGCAAGTTGAATTAAAACTGATAGTCCCAATATTGAAAATTCAAATCATTCCATGAACACGGCAGTTATGGATTGCGAGGAAGACCGATTTCTTCTCTCCAGTCCTCGATTGGGCGCTGCCAACCATCTTCCAGTTTAAATGCTACTGCTGTCTGAGCAGCCAAACCAAGCTTAAAGCCCTTGCTGATTGCTCGTAAAATTGGTGTTAAATCAACGTCTTCCTGGAGCGCTTTAAGAAGCGAACCGAGAATGAGAAGTACCGCTAATGGATGTCGATTTTGAGCTAGGCCAAAGGCAAGAACACCCATTTCGCCTGATGCATCCACACCAAAGCCTGTAAGAACATGAATGATGTCGTGGGTTTCTCGCATGCGGTGTTTGATATAACTTGCCGTTGAGTTGATTTCAGAGTGATCAATCGTGCTTTCCGGATCAAGCCCCTGAGAGGACAATTGATGTGCATAAACATGTCCCAAACTTCCATCTGGCATGGCCAGCAGTTCGTCAAGCCGAACTACAGGTGGACGCCACTTTTCCTCAACAAGAGCACGGAAGCGCGGGTTCTCCATTAAGTGTCGACCCATTTGGCGCGACATTTCAGAACCCTGGAGGCTGGCCCCTACCCCATAAACATTATCGAGATCCGGTTTCTCAAGAAAATTGGAAACAGCCGCGACCATCTTTAGGTTCTGAAGTTTCTGAGGCAAATTGAGAAGCATCTACGAACCAGTGAATCGACCCCTATTCTGCTCGTTGTGCGTGGATATGGCATGGAAAGGGTTTGTCATTTTTCTTAATAGGAAGCCACCAGGATGCATGGGGTCGGGATCACCAAGGTTCATGCCGCGTCCCCACGTTCTCTGCTTGATCAGACTGGTGCCAGCTGCAGCGTGCATTCGGGAGCGGAATGAACACGCTGCGATCTAGGTTGCTTCCTCTTCCTTGAATCGGGGGAGCACAGAAAGAACGTGAATCGGACGACACCAATGGCTTCGTTTGATCGAAGTCACTGCTGGGGTCTCATCTGATTTCGCCACCGGATGATCCTGCGAGGCAGAATCAGATCACTCTCGATTATCCGTTGTCTGCTTTGGGGAGTCTCGATCTGCAATCAATCGCTTCAGAGCCGGTACTGGTGCTGGGATTGGCCGCGTTTGCCTTGCTGCTCACGGCCCTTCCGTGGAGCTTTTGGGCCCTATCCAATGGTCGTAGCTCCAGTGGCGTGCGCTCTCTCCTGGCCCTTGCCAATCTGCTCTTGACTGCGCAGCTGGTGTTGCGTTGGTGGCAGTCCGGTCACTTCCCGATCAGCAATCTTTACGAATCCCTCTGCTTCCTGGCGTGGGCTTGCACGCTCACCCAATTGCTAGTGGAACGTCAGTGGCCTTCACCCCTTGTCTCGGCATCTGCCACACCCATGGGTTTGGGGTGTATCGCTTTTGCCAGCTTTGCCCTGCCTGATCAATTGCAGCAGGCCTCCCCCTTGGTTCCTGCGCTTCGTAGCAGCTGGTTAGTGATGCATGTGAGCGTGATCATGGTGAGCTATGCCGCTCTACTGGTGGGATCTCTGCTCTCAGTTGCTGTTCTTGTGACGGATCGCGGTCAACAGCTGGAACTACGCAGCAGCTCGATCGGAACTGGTGCCTTTCGAAGAGCCGTTGCGATCTCTGGGCATGACAGTTCCGTTGCTTTGCAAACGTCTCCCGAGCTGCAGTTGTCATCGCTTGATTTCAGTCGCAGTGAACAGCTCGACAGCCTGAGCTATCGAACCATCACCGTGGGATTTCTGCTTTTAACAGTAGGAATTATCAGTGGCGCCGTCTGGGCCAATGAGGCTTGGGGGAGCTGGTGGAGCTGGGACCCAAAAGAAACGTGGGCGTTGATCTGTTGGTTGGTTTACGCGGCTTACCTGCATACTCGTCTCAGCCGCGGATGGCAAGGTCGAAGACCGGCAATGGTTGCTTCCTTGGGTTTGGTCGTGATTGTGGTTTGTTACATCGGAGTTAACCTGCTCGGTATCGGCTTGCATAGTTATGGATGGTTTTTTGGCTCATAACTGGCTCTGATGTTTTGACGATGACTAGACAATGCTGAACGATTTGCTTCGTTTCAGTCTTTCTCTGCGGCCCTCGCTGCATCGACAGGAATCAATCTTGATTCACCATTTTCAGGTTTTTCTCTATCACCAAAATGTGTTCAGATAGGTCTGAACATGCTCGGTAGACCAGCCGGGTATAAGTACTCCTTCGGATGAGAACTGCCGCATCCTCCATAGCTTGTCAAAGCCTTTGTCGTAGATGATTGTTTGGTTTCTCAACCCGCAGTCTGTCGCTGTGATTTTGCAGTCGGTTTTGTGGACTTGCATAGCTATCTCGCGAGTTGAATTGGCATTGGAGCATGAGCATTTCCCTCCTGTCTTCAATGTATTTGATAAGCTCTATGCTATCTGAGAGTTCCCTGAGATTGGACTGAGAGTGGTCTATCACTGCCCGGGCTCATTGATGTTATTCAGAAATAATAAAATATGCTTTGGCTTCTAAGACCGATTGAGAATAATGCATTGTCAATCTCGATGTTTGTTCGGCAATCCAGGAATTGGAGACAACTCTGCAGTTGTGATCGTTATCACAAACATAGTAATCACCTGCGTAGTCTGGGGCAGTGAATGAGCTTTTTACTGATGAATGCATGGGTGTCTGCATTGAAGCCATTGATCCTTGAGCAGTTGAATTCAAGGTAATGGTTTTCAATCGTTCGGAATTGTGCTTGTTGCAACGGAAACACGTAAACTTTGATGATGAACACAATGTTGGTTCGCCCAGGAAAGGAAATATGTTCCTTGAAAGGTATTGACTACTGCAGTTCTTTTCGAGAAATTAACTCATTCTCGGATTTCCAAGAGAGCGCTACATGGAAATTTTTGTTGGACTTGCAATTCTTTTGCCCCTGTCTGCACTGGCTATCCAAGCCAGGGAGGCAGACAGTGACGACGACCATTGCGATTTCCTTTGATGCAATGGTTCCCACTGATGACTCCCCGAACAAGGTGATCCAATCAGTGGGACCAGCTCACGACGGCATCAGACCAAGACAGCTTCTTGGCGCTTGCTGTCGCGGATGCCTTGGATGGCAGCGGCGTAATCGGGCTGATTGAAGACTCCAGACCCGCTCACAATGGCGTTGGCACCCGCTTCGATCACCTTCCAAGCATTTCCACCTTTCACGCCACCATCCACTTCAATCCAGGGATCGAGACCTTTCTCATCACACATGCGACGGAGATCACGAATCTTCTGGACCTGATTGTCGATGAAGCTCTGGCCGCCGAAACCAGGGTTCACGCTCATGATCAGCACGAGATCACACAACTCGAGGCAGTACTCCAGGGTGCTCAGTGGGGTGCTGGGGTTCAGAACAGCACCGGCCATTTTGCCGAGATCCTTGATCTGAGCCAGGTTGCGATGCAGGTGTGGGCAGGCCTCAACCTGAACCGAAATGATGTCGGCGCCGGCCTTGGCGAAATCAGGAACGTACTTTTCAGGTTCAACGATCATCAAGTGCACGTCCAACGGCTTGGTCGTGACCGGCCGCAAGGCTTCAACGATCAGGGGACCGATGGTGATGTTTGGGACGAAACGTCCGTCCATCACATCGACGTGGATCCAATCAGCGCCAGCTTGGTCAACAGCTTTGACCTCCTCGCCGAGTCGTGAGAAATCCGCTGAAAGGATGGATGGGGAGACCACCAGGGACTTGGTGCTCATGACGGGAAGACTGCTGAGACCCAGCGATTGTAAAGAGTGCGGAAGTCGCTGATACAGTGAGCCGCGCTTTTGAGTGAAAAGCCCTGTGGCACCAAGCCCAGTGAGCTGACACTCTCCGCATTCGTCCCCCCCGCCGCACTCCCGTGGATCGCACTCTCATCCAGGAAATTCTCGAGGTCGTTGAGCAGGCGGCCATCGCCTCCGCCCGCCTCACTGGTCTCGGCAAAAAGGATGAAGCCGATGCTGCAGCAGTCGAAGCCATGCGTGAGCGCATGGGTCAGATCCAAATGCAGGGCCGCATCGTCATCGGTGAAGGGGAGCGTGATGAAGCCCCCATGCTCTACATCGGTGAAGAAGTGGGCAGTGGATCCGGTCCGGGAGTCGACTTCGCCGTCGACCCCTGCGAAGGAACAAATCTGTGTGCCAACAACCAGAGGGGCTCCATGGCCGTCCTGGCTGCCTCAGATCGCGGGGGTCTGTTCAATGCCCCGGACTTCTACATGAAGAAGCTGGCGGCTCCTCCGGCTGCCAAAGGCAAGGTTGACATCCGCAAGTCAGCCACTGAAAACATCAAAATTCTCAGCGAGTGTCTGGGAATGGCGGCGAGTGAACTCACCATAGTGGTGATGGATCGTGCACGCCACAAGGATCTGATCGCTGAAATCCGCGCGACTGGCGCTCGCGTTCAGCCGATTTCTGATGGTGATGTGCAGGCTGCGATTGCTTGTGGATTTGCTGGAACAGGAACCCACTGTTTGATGGGCATCGGTGCCGCTCCCGAGGGTGTGATCTCCGCTGCGGCCATGCGCGCTCTTGGCGGTCACTTCCAGGGTCAGCTCGTGTACGACCCCGCAGTCGCGCAGACCAAGGAGTGGGCCGATCTGACCAAAGAGGGCAATCTCGCCCGCTTGGCTGAAATGGGAATTGCCGATCCCGACAAGATCTATGAAGCCGAAGAGCTCGCCTCTGGAGAGCATGTGGTGTTTGCAGGCAGTGGAATCACCGATGGCCTCCTGTTCCACGGCGTTAAGTTCGAGTCGGACTGCACACGCACAAGCAGCCTGGTGATCAGCAATCTCGACAACACCTGCCGTTTCACCAACACGGTGCACATCAAGGACGGGGCTCAAAGCATCGCGCTGAGCTGACCTCTTTTTCACGCAACAAGGGATTTCTCCATGCACATCGCCGTTGTCGGCCTCAGTCATCGAACGGCACCGGTTGAAGTGCGCGAAAAGCTCAGCATCCCTGAGCAGACCATGGAGGAGTCCCTTCACAATCTGCGCGGTCATGACCAGGTGCTGGAAGCGTCGATTCTCAGCACCTGCAACCGACTCGAGATCTACACGCTTGTCCGCAACCCCGAGTTGGGAATCAGTGCTGTTCGGGAGTTTCTCAGTGGTCACTCCGGTTTGAAAACCGGGGATCTAAAGCCCCACCTCTTTGCTTATCACCACGAAGATGCTGTGGCGCATCTACTGCGTGTGGCTGCTGGACTCGACAGTCTGGTGCTTGGCGAGGGGCAGATTCTCTCCCAGGTCAAGAAAATGATGCGTCTGGGCCAGGAGCACAAGTCCCTTGGCCCAATTTTGAACCGGCTTCTGACCCAGGCCGTTAGTACCGGTAAACGCGTCCGCTCAGAAACGAATCTCGGCACAGGAGCCGTATCAATCAGTTCCGCTGCTGTTGAATTGGCCCAGCTCAAGGTTGGTCAGGCCCGAGGTCTCGACGAACTTGTCACGCTGGAGGGTGAGCAGGTCGCCGTGGTCGGCGCCGGCAGGATGAGTCGCCTGCTACTGCAACATCTCCAGGCCAAGGGGGCTTCCGGTGTTGTCCTGCTGAATCGAACGGTTGAGAGAGCCGAGTCTCTCGCTGCGGATTTCCCGACTCTTCCCGTCCAGTGCAGACCACTGGAGGATCTTGATCATTGCTTGAGCACCTGTTCTCTGGTCTTCACCAGTACAGCTGCTGACGATCCGATCATCGATGCTCAGCGTTTATCGACCCTCAACAGACGCAGCTCGCTTCGGTTAATCGACATCGGGGTCCCACGCAATATCGCAGCGGATGTCGTGGGACTCGGGGGCGTTGAAGCCCATGACGTCGACGACCTCAAAGAGGTGGTGGAACGCAACCAAGAGGCCCGTCAGCAGGTTGCACGAGAAGCCCAGGGCCTTCTGGATGAGGAAGGACGACAGTTCCTGGAATGGTGGGACTCCCTGGAGGCGGTGCCCACAATCAATCGCCTTCGTTCCTCCATGGAATCCATCCGGTCTGAGGAGCTGATGAAGGCACTCAGTCGCATGGGGCCGGATTTCTCAGCCCGGGAACGCAAGGTTGTGGAAGCCCTCAGCAAGGGCATCATCAATAAAATTCTGCACACCCCTGTAACTGCGCTCAGAAGCCCTCAGCCGCGTTCTGATCGTCAGAATGCCCTCTCAGTCGTGGAGCGGCTGTTTGATCTGCAAGCCGACGAGGACTCTGTCCAGAACTGATTCGCACCATTCTTGGCGGATCTTGCCCATCACCCGGTTGAGAATGGGAAAAGTCCGGTAAGTTTGCTCCGCAACGCCGATCTGCGGGGGCGGCATGAAGCGCGTTCTGGCCATCATTCTCGGGGGAGGCGCAGGAACGCGTCTCTACCCCCTCACCAAGATGCGGGCAAAGCCCGCAGTGCCACTCGCTGGTAAGTACCGACTGATTGATATCCCGATCAGTAACTGCATCAACTCCAACATCAACAAGATGTATGTGTTGACGCAGTTCAATAGCGCCTCTCTCAACAGACACCTGAGCCAGACCTACAACCTGTCCGCTGGCTTTGGTCAAGGGTTCGTTGAGGTTCTCGCTGCTCAGCAGACTCCAGAAAGTCCTTCATGGTTTGAAGGAACGGCTGATGCTGTTCGCAAGTACCAGTGGTTGTTTCAAGAATGGGATGTTGATGAATATCTGATCCTCTCCGGTGACCAGCTGTATCGCATGGACTACAGCTTGTTCATCAATCACCACCGCAGCACCGGCGCTGACCTGACCGTCGCGGCCCTCCCCGTTGACGCAAAGCAGGCTGAAGCCTTTGGTCTGATGCGAACCGATCCCGAAGGTCGGATTATGGAATTCAGGGAAAAGCCCAAGGGTGACTCTCTTCTAGAAATGGCTGTTGATACCTCCAGATTCGGACTGAGTGCTGAGTCTGCGAAGGAGCGCCCCTACCTCGCTTCCATGGGCATTTATGTCTTCAGTCGTGACACCCTGTTCGATCTTCTTCACCAAAATCCAACCCACAAGGATTTCGGCAAAGAAGTCATCCCCGAAGCACTCGAGCGTGGAGATCGTCTGAAGAGTTATGTCTTCGATGATTATTGGGAAGACATCGGCACCATCGGTGCGTTCTATGAAGCCAATTTGGCGTTAACGCAGCAGCCATCACCGCCGTTCAGTTTTTACGACGCCGAGTTCCCGATCTACACCAGGCCTCGGTATTTGCCTCCCAGCAAGCTGGTGGACTCTCAGATCACCGATTCGATCATCGGTGAAGGCTCCATCCTTAAGTCCTGCAGCATCCACCACTCGGTGCTTGGGGTGCGCAGCCGCGTTGAAGACGAAGTGGTTCTTCAGGACTCTCTGCTCATGGGTTCAGATTTCTTCGAATCATCGAGCGAAAGGGCTGTACTGAAGGAACGAGGCGGCATTCCGCTGGGTGTCGGCAAGGGAACGACCGTGAAGCGAGCGATTCTTGACAAAAATGCCCGCATTGGAAGCAACGTCACCATCGTCAACAAGGATCACGTCGAAGAAGCTGATCGCCCTGAGCATGGCTTCTACATTCGTAACGGGATCGTCGTTGTCGTAAAGAACGCCTCGATTCCTGATGGAACGGTGATCTGATCACTCATTCCTGACAGAGGTTATCCAGGTTGCAGCCGAACCTCGGTGACGTGGTCACACTGACTCCAGTGAATGGTTTATGTGACCATGTCCAAGGCCCACTTTGGTCTGATCGGTCTCGGAGTGATGGGGGAGAACCTCGTCCTCAATGCCGAGAGCAACGGCTTCTCAAGCGTTGTCTACAACCGCACCTACTCCAAAACCGAAGAGTTCCTGTCTGGGCGCGGTGCCGGCAAGAACATTCAAGGAGCCACAGACCTCCAGGACTTCGTTAGCAAGCTGGAGCGCCCCCGTCGCATCCTGATGATGGTGAAGGCTGGAGGCCCTGTTGATGCCGTGATCCAGCAGATTTCACCTTTCCTCGAAGAGGGTGATTTGCTGATCGATGGCGGTAATTCCGAGTATCACGACACAGAACGTCGCGTCGCTGAGCTGGAGAGCAAGAGCTTCGGCTTCATCGGCATGGGCGTATCAGGTGGCGCCAAAGGTGCTCTTGAGGGGCCGAGCATGATGCCTGGAGGAACCAAGGCGTCCTACGACGCGATTGAGAGCCTTGTTCGAAAAATGGCCGCCCAGGTGGAGGACGGCCCCTGCGTGACTTACATCGGTCCGGGTGGTTCAGGTCACTTCGTGAAAACCGTTCACAACGGCATCGAATACGGAATCGAACAGATTCTTGCCGAGGGCTACGACCTGATGAAGCGGGTGGGTGGCATGAACGGAACTCAGATGGCCGACGTGTTCGCCCACTGGAACAGCACCGAAGAGCTTTCCTCTTACCTCGTTGAGATCACGGAAGTGTGCCTGCGCACGAAAGATCCTGATGATGGAGCCGATCTCGTAGAGAAAATCCAGGACAAGGCCGGCCAGAAAGGAACGGGCCTCTGGACCGTAGTGAGTGCTCTGCAGATGGGAGCATCCGTGCCCACGATCTACGCCTCCTTGAACGGGAGGGTGATGAGTTCCATGAAGGAACAGCGGATCAAGGCAGAACCGATTCTCAAAGGCCCCGCGATCAAGTCCTTCGACATGGGAACCCCCGCCGATGGCATGGCACCACTGATGGATGCCATGGTTCTGGCTTGCATGGCCAGCTACGCCCAAGGGATGGAGCTGTTGCGCATTGCATCTGCCGAGCACAACTACAACCTGCACATGCCTTCGATCGCTCAGATCTGGAAGGGTGGCTGCATCATCCGTGCCCGTTTGCTGAAGCGCATTCAGGATGCCTTCAACGTTGATCCTCAGTTGGCAAACCTGCTGATCGATCCATGGTTTGCGGAGCAGGTAAACCGCAGGCTGCCAGGCCTGGCCAAGGTGGTGGCTGGTGCTGCCGAAGCTGGAATCCCTGTTCCCTGCCTGAGCAGCACCCTCGACTACATCAACAGCTATCGCACTGCGCGTTTGCCTCAGAACCTGGTGCAAGCCATGCGCGATTGCTTCGGCTCACACACCTATGAGCGTGTCGATAAGGACGGAATCTTCCACACTGAGTGGTTGAACTGAGCTCAGACCGATGACCTCCTATCGCATCGAGCGGGCATCAGATCCACAGGATCTGGCCCGCCGCGCCGCCGAGCACATTGGTGCTGCCATTGATTTGGCTCTGGATCAGCGTGATCGAGCTCAGATTGCTCTCTCGGGCGGCAGCACTCCCGCCCGTGCCTACGACCTTCTCGGTGAAGCACATCTGCCCTGGGACCGGGTGGATGTCTTTCTTGGAGATGAACGTTGGGTCGCCGCTGATGATGAATCCAGCAATGCTCGGATGTTGCGCAACACGCTTCTGAAAGCGGGGCACCCGGGCTCACGTGCCTGCTTTCATCCTGTCCCCACCGTGGAACTTCCCACAGCAGAAGCCAGTGCGGAGGCTTTTGCATCATTGGTGACCAAGGTCTGTGAAGGAGATCCGCCGGTTTTTGATCTCATGCTTCTCGGACTTGGTGATGACGGTCACACCGCTTCGCTGTTTCCGGGAACGGAAGCTCCGACGGTGCGTGATCAATGGACCACCATTGGCCGTGGCAAGGGACTCGATCGGATCACGCTCACAGCGCCGGTGTTGAGTGCAGCGAGAAAGGTGCTGTTTCTTGTCAGTGGAGAAGGCAAACATCAGGCACTGTCACGCCTGATTGACCCTTCGGAATCATCCGAACGGACTCCTGCGAAACTTGTAACACCGAGCACGGAGATTCTTGTGCTCGCTGATCAGGCAGCATCACAAGGTCTTTGACGACGCCACCCCCCCAACCCGCACCCCAGATTCGTGTCATTGCATCAGGGGCGACCTTCCAGTCCTGGTCCAATTTGAATGACACGATCATGGGTGGCTCAAGCCAAGCTGGCTGTCGTGTCACCGGTGACGGACTTCTGCTCGAAGGTGAAGTGGTGAGCGAAGGGGGTGGCTTCGTCAGTTGTCGCTCTCCGGTCTACAAGCCGCCGCTGGATCTGAGTGATTTCCGTGGTCTTCGCCTCTCCCTGAATGGTCAAGGGCGAAGCTTCAAGTTTGCAGTGGCCTGCCGCGATGGCGTTCTCGGCCTGACTGAGCTCATTCCTGGCGGGTTGCGATGGGTGTCGACTGTGCCGACCCAGACGAATGGCACAACCGTGGTTGAGATTCCCTTTGATCAGCTCAAGCCCGTGGTGAGGGCGAGTCCAATCAAGCTGCCACTTCGATTTGATTCGTCTTGCATCACACGTCTTCAGCTTCTCCATTCCCGATTCGGTGACGACGGTGAAGCCAATCCTGGCTACCGATCTGGATCGATCCAGCTGTTGATCCGTTCGATTGAAGCCTTCTGAGATGGCGTCCTGTGCGCCGCTTGAAACCCTGATCGCAGCAGCGGCAGATCTCTGTCGCAAGCCATTGCTTCATGCGGTTGTGTCAGCAGAAAGTGCAACCATCGAGGATTATTGCGGCAGGATCGAATGCCGCGATGTCCATGGGATTCGTCTCGAAGACAATGATCTCGAGTTGGAGCTCTATCGCAGCGGCTCCGATCTCAATCTCACACTGTCTTGGGCCGATCAGCCCGCACGTCCAATCCTTTGGCACGGACAGCACCCTGTCTGGATGAATGGGGAGACCGGTGAACGCTGCTCAGCTCCGATGGATGGTGCTCCCCTTGAGGCATTGGCACGACGTCTCCGTGCATTGCTGGCCTGATTCCGTGCTCAACCACTTCCAGGGACGTCCGCAACCAGATGGAGCTGATCGCGAACGGAATCAACTCCTACCACCCCCAGCACCAGCGAATCACCGGGTTGACTACCGGGTGGACAGGTAGCAGCAAGATCGAGTGCAAGGTCTTCGATACGCACCAGCCCTAACCGATCCTGTGGACGCAACCAACGCAGAAAATCGACCGGCCAGCACTCACCGGAATGTTGCTCGAACCAAACCTGTTGCCAGTGCCGCTGATCTTCGCGGGTTACTGCAATTCCTTCGCGAACAGCCGTTTCAAGCTGTTGAAGAAGAGTCTGCAAAGACTCCGTATCCAGAGGTTCATCATGTCCATCCAGGGAGAGCAGAGCGGCGAACTGACGCTGCACCAACAGATCGCCATAGCGTCTGATCGGTGATGTGGCCTGGGTATAGGCAGGAACACCAAGGCTGAAATGGGCTGCCGGTGCGGTTCCCATCAACCCGCGACTGAGACAGCGCTTAATGGCGGCGAACCGAACGGCACCATCACCAAGACTTTCAAGTTGAGCCGGCGATGGAAGCTCTGCAGGCAGCTGGCTTCGGAACGGAAGCGCAAGGTCTTTCTCGATGGCCTTGGTAGCAGCCACAGTGCCGCAAAGGATCATGGCTTCGGCGACCATGTTCCGAGATGGACTGGGCTCGGTGATCTCAACGGTTGGCTGACCATCACGACAGCGGATGCGGCCTTCCGGTAAATCCATCATCAATGCTCCCCGTTGCTCACGCCAATGACGCCTGGTGGTCAGCAGTGCGTGAAGATCGGAAAGATCGGCCTCTTCCGGTGGCGCAAAATCAATCAGTTCGTCGGCGTCGTCGTAAGTGAGCCGATAGCGAGGCGTCACCCAGCTTCGACAGATCCCGCTGGCGCCGACGTTCCCCGTGGAATCAAGATCAACCCATGTGCTCCAGGCGGCGTTTCGGCGGCTTGCTTGAAGGCTGAACACCTCGGTGGAGAGGATCGAAGGAAACATCGGCAGAATTCCCCTGGAGAGATACAAACTGCTGGCCCTGCGGCGTGCTTCGAGATCCAGGGGCGAACCAGCTGTGATCAAGCGACCTGGATCTGCAATGTGAATCCAGATCCGGAGTTGGTCATTAGCCAGTCGCTCAAGGCCTAGGGCATCGTCAATATCCCTTGTCTCGGCATCGTCGATGGTGACGCAAGGCTGATGGGTGAGATCAATACGCTCTGAATCACCGGGTTGATCCTCAAGGCTGAGCTGGATCAGGCGCTCGGCTTCAGCAGTGAGATCAACATTGAAGCCGTCAGTCCAAGGCGTACCGGCCATGGATGTCAGCTGGTGAGGATCCAGCTGGCCAAGACTCACAAGTCGCTCGCGGACATCTCCACGGCTTTGATCCAAACGCAACATCGCCAAAGACTGACGAAGTTCAGTTGGGAGGTCGTCGAGGGTGATGGTACCGGCGCAAAAACGAATGAGCTGTTCAATCCATTGGTGATGGAGCCGGTCGAGCTCTTGGTAATCACTACTCTGCTTGGCGCCGAAATAATTGATCCAGCACTGAAACCGGGCCTGCTCAAGTTGATGCCGTCGTCTCTCGAGCCGCCTGGAGCGAATCTCAGGAAGCGATCTCGGACTCACCCTGCTTTGCTTGAGACGAAACAGATCATGACCGGATTCAAGGTTCAACCAGGTGGATGCGCAGTACAGGGCTTCCCGGGATCCATAAACGAGATCAGCAAAGTCCGGCAGCTCGGCAGTCTCATTTGATTCACTCAGCAAGACCCAAGCCTGGCCCCAGTCGCGATGATTAAGACAGGCTTTCGATAGAGCTTGCTCGTCGAATTCCCATGGAAAAACCCCCAACTTGCCTGCCACATCGGTGGAAGACGGATTGGGGGCAATCAAGGTGAATTGACGGGCTGGGAGAACTTGCTCCTTAGCCCTAAACCCAATGCTGAGGCGGCGCTTGCTGCCTTGAGCAGAGAGAACAACTGCAAGTTGAGGAGATTTCAGGTCGCTGACCCCGACGAGGTCACCGGGTTTGAAGTCAGCGGACGCCAGAAATCAGCCCTCTGGGTTCACAAATGGCAGGAGCGCCACGATGCGAGCGCGTTTAACTGCATTGGTGAGGTCACGCTGCTGTTTTGCCGTCAGGCCAGTGAGGCGCCGAGGGAGAATCTTGCCGCGCTCTGTGATGAATTTCTTGAGCAGATCCACATCTTTGTAGTCGATGGGATCGCCGGGCTTGATCGGTGAAAGACGCTTCTTGAAGAAGGAGCTGGACATTGCGATGCTGTTGGAGAAGAAGTTTGGACAGAAATTTCAGATTCGAGAGATCACTTGATCTCTTTGTGAATCGTCATTTTGTTGTCATGAGGACAGAACTTCTTGAGCTCCAACCGCTCGGTGGTGTTCCGACGGTTTTTTTCAGTGGTGTATCGAGACACACCCTGTGAACGTTTTTCGGTGCTGGACCGGCATTCGGTGCACTCAAGAGTGACAACGATCCGGACGCCCTTGTTCTTGGCCATAAGGACGTTACGCCGCGCTTGCGAAGCGAATGACAAACAACAACTCTACAGGGCAGCCCCCCACTGCCTCATCACCCTCTCAGCACGAAAGAGTCCGTAGGATCCCCCACCGACGTCGCGTATCCCCATGCGGGTTTCCCTCTCCTGGCTGAAGGATCTGGTTCAGGTGAATGAGCCTGCCGTTCAGCTGGGGGATCGGCTGTCCATGGCGGGGTTTGAGGTGGAGGAGCTCGACGATCTCAGCCTTCTGGCCCAGGGCGTTGTGGTGGGTCATGTGCTTGAGAAGAACAAGCATCCCAATGCCGACAAGTTGAGTGTGTGCTCGGTGGATGTTGGAGCTGATGCTCCGCTTCAGATCGTTTGCGGTGCGGCCAATGTGCGCGCAGGGATCCACGTGCCAGTGGCCATCGTTGGCGCAGTCCTTCCTGCGGTGAATCTCACAATCAAGGCCGGTGAGCTGAGAGGGGTAAGCAGTGAGGGCATGATTTGCTCCCTCGCAGAACTGGGGCAAACCAGTGATGTCGACGGAATTGCCATTCTCGAGGATCTGGTTTCTGAGGTTCCTGCACCCGGCGCATCGATTGCCCCAGTGCTTGGGCTCGACGACACCGTTCTTGAGCTGGCGATTACAGCCAATCGACCCGATGGCCTGTCAATGACAGGCATCGCCCGTGAAGTGGCGGCCCTAACCGGCGCTGAGTTGTCTCTCCCTGAGACAGCAGCACCGACTGAAATTCATTCACTGAATCCCAGCACAGACGCGGCTGTGGCCATGCAAAAGGGCGGGGTTTACGCCGTGACCGAAATCAAGCAAGTCGATGGCTCACGTTGCTCTCCTCAATGGATTCAGCAGCGTCTCCAACGCGCCGGGGTCAAGCCGGTCAATGCCGTGGTGGATATCGGCAATCTGGTGATGCTGGAACAGGGCCAACCCCTGCATGCATTTGACGCCGATGCCCTCGAATCCCTATGCGGACAACCCATCACTGCATCTGACTTCGGCCTGCGTCAGGCCCGCGAACAAGAACCCTTTCGTGGTTTGGATGGCCGAGACCTGACGCTCGACTCCAGGGTTCAGGTGGTGACGTGCTGCGATCGGGCCGTCGCCATTGCTGGCGTGATGGGCAGTGAGGACAGCGGTGTGAGCCAGCAAACAAAGCGGATCTGGTTGGAATCAGCGCTGTTCACGCCAGCTTCTGTGCGCAGCAGTAGCCGCGCCACTGGACAACGCACAGATGCCAGTAGTCGTTATGAGAAAGGGTTGCCACGGGAAATCACTCTGTTGGCTGCAGGCCGTGCTCTGTCTCTCCTCGAATCGATGTTAGGAGCCGAAATCGGACAGACCTGGCAATGCGCGTCAGATCCGGGCCCTGATCCCGTGGTGGAACTTCGTCGCTGCGCTCTGCATCAATTGCTTGGACCACTGGCCCCCACAGCCGCTGATTCAGATGCTCAGGACCTGGATGATGCACGCGTTGAAGCTTGCCTGAAGTCCCTCGGGTGCGCCCTCACGCCGACCGAGGACGGCTGGGAGGTGGTTGTTCCTCCGTCTCGACGGCTTGACCTGTTGCGTGAAGTGGACCTCATTGAAGAGGTGGCTCGTCTGGTGGGATTCGATCACTTTGAATCTCACTTGCCCGATCCGTTACGGCCAGGACAGCTTTCCCTTGGCCAGCAAGCCGAACGTCGTGTGCGCCAGCGCCTGTGTGCGCTTGGGCTTCAAGAGGTCACAACACTCTCTCTCACCGGTGCTGACGCCACCGACGTGGCCAGAATTGCTATCAGCAACCCCCTCCTGGCCGAAACAAGCCATCTACGTACGACGCTTTGGCAGGAACATCTCGAAATTTGCCAGCGCAATCTGCAGGCATCACAACCCGGTTGTTGGTTGTTTGAAATCGGCAATGTCTTCTCTCCTGATGCCAGCGGCGTTCTTCAGCAATCCCGCCTCGGTGGCGTGATCTGTGGTGAGCGACGCGTCTCCCGCTGGTGCACCAGCGGGAAACCTTCGCCTCTGAATTACTACGAGGCTCGGGGCATCCTTGGCTCTCTGTTCTCGTCCCTGGGAATTGAGAGTCAGGATCGATGCCTCACAGACGATGGTCGTCTGCACCCAGGCCGTGCCGCAACGGTTGTTGTGGAAGGCAAACCCCTGGGATGCTTCGGACAGCTGCATCCGTCGCTTTGCGAAACGTTTGAGTTGCCGTCAGAGACATACCTTTTCGATTTCGACACGGCACTGCTTCTCAATGCCGCTTCCCGTCAAAACCGCTGGGTCCCTCAGTTCAAGCCTTATTCCAACCTGCCAGCGTCGGAGCGAGATCTGGCAATGGTGGTTTCAAAATCTCTGCCGTCGGGTGATCTGCTCCAGGCCATTCGCAAGGCCGGCAAGCCCTTACTGGAGTCAGTCGAACTGATCGATCGTTTCGAAGCCAAGCAATTGGGTGAAGACCGCTGCAGCCAGGCGTTTCGACTGCGCTACCGCGGCAAGGACAGCACCCTCACCGATGACCAGATCCAGCCAGTGCACGAGAAGGTGCGTCAAGCCCTGATCAAGCAGTTTGAGGTGGAGCTTCGGAGTTGACGCGAACCATCATGACCAAACATTCCAGATGGGAGGTTTGGGGGAAGAAATCCACAGGCTGGATCTGTTCAATCCGATAGGGCCCATCAGGCCCCGTCAGTTGCTGCAGATCTCTTGCCAGAGTCGCGGGGTCGCAGCTCTGATAAATCAGGAAGGCAGGTGGAATCGCCAGAATGATCTGCAAGACCGCCGGGGTCAGGCCCTTTCTGGGAGGGTCGACAACAAGCACTTGATGGATTGGCAGCAATTTCTGCAGATGTTCAGCGACGTCGCCATCAAGGAAGCAAGCGTTTTCAAGCCCATTGCGGCGAGCATTCTCTTGGGCCTGGACCACGGAGGCTCGATTGATTTCCAGACCGAGCACGTTCAATCCTGCGGCGGCCAAGGGCAGGGCGATGGTTCCGATGCCGCAGTAGGCATCGATCACGCTGGCTGACGGAGCTGAAGCCTTGATCCAGTCGCGAATCATCGCGACAACCTGCTCCGCCCGTTCGGTATTCACCTGAAAGAACGTGGTGGTTCCGAGCTCCAGCGATAGCCCGCAGAAGTGCTCTTCAATCCCGTCATGCCCCTCAATGCAGAGGGTCTGATCACCAAGCACGGTGTTACTGCGCTTGGGTTGCACATTCAGGGTGACCCCCTTCAACTGTGGCCAACGCTGCATCCACTGCGCAGCGAGTTGCTCCAGTCCAGGAAGGCGATCAGTTGCTGCAACAAGCGAGATCAGAACCTGACCGGTTCGCATGCCAATGCGCAGTCCGAGATGCCGGAGACCCGGCTTACCTCTCAAATCAGAATCGATCGGCCAGTCGGTCATGGCCAGATCGTTCTTGATGGGCTCAATCAAGGCATCCAGCCGCGGGTCGAGAACGGGACAGTGATTCAGGTTGACGATGCGGTGACTGCCTCGGCGGTAGTAGCCGAGCCGAAGTCCTCCTTCGTCACGTTGCATCGGAATCAGCGCTCGATTGCGATAGCCGAGGGACTCAACCTCAGGACTGATCAAGGGCCCAACCAAGGCCGAGACACCCCCGATTCGTTGAAGGGTTGCGATGAGGTTCTCCTGTTTCCAATGGTTCTGCGCATCAACGCTGATGTGCTGGAGAGTGCATCCGCCACAGACATGGGCAAGGATGCACGGCGGTCGTCGGGCATCGGGTGAGGGTTGAATGCTCTGGATCTTTTTGCCGTGCCATAGCCGTCGCTGCCGTTGCAACAACTGAACTCTGGCGTCCTCCCCAGGAATGAGTTCTGGCACCGTGACCACCCAGCCATTCCAGCGAGCGATTCCCCGTCCCTGCTGATCGAGATCCTCTCCCTGAACCGTGATGGTCAGGCCTGGCATTGGTGAATCAGGGCGTGATGTCATTGCAAAGGCGTAACACCCCCGACCTCACATCCATGGCTGGGGTTCAGGAGCTTTAAACTTTCCCCAGCATGCCAGCCGTCATGAGCGTTGTAAGGGATCTGATCCTCAAAGCCGATGACGATCTGCGCTATCCAAGCAGCGGCGAGCTGAACTCGATTGTGGAGTTTCTCAGCCAAGGATCCGTTCGTCTCTCAGTGGTACGGATCCTGTCTGACAACGAGAAGAAGATTGTTGACGAATCGGCTCGGCAATTATTCAGTCTTCGCCCTGAGTATGTCGCTCCCGGCGGTAACGCCTACGGTCAGAAACAGCGTGCCCAATGCCTAAGGGATTACAGCTGGTATCTGCGGCTTGTGACCTATGGCGTTCTTGCCGGTAGCACCGAGATGATTGAACAGATCGGTCTGGTCGGCGCACGCGAGATGTACAACAGCCTTGGCGTTCCTATGCCTGGAATGGTGGATGCCATGCGAGCTATGCGTGAAGCTTCTTTAGTTCTTCTCTCCGATGATCAACAGAGACTTGCGGGACCCTATTTTGATTTTCTGATTCAGGGAATGCAGACCAGCACCTGATTGTTCTGTTCCATGCATTGACGCAAGGCCCTCAGATGAGGGCTTTTTTTATGTCACAGCAAGCCGAGGGCTACAGAATCGTTCGCGTCAACTCATCTCAACCAAGACAAGAAGCGAGACTCATTCAGCCTCTTAGCCGAGACTTGTGAGACCACGTTTTTTCCGCCCATTGAGCAGCCGAAACAGACTTCGCTCAAGCCTGCGTCACTGTGTCTACAGCAGGTACGCCATTCATCGAGCCCAGTTATTTAGTGCAATTTGAGCGAACGAAAGCTGCTTGGACGCAAGGTGGACGGAAATGGACCGCCAAACGAGCCTCGATTAGTGGTTGTGCGGGCAAAACGGCAAGACACCACCCCGAAGCAAGAGGACACATGGTTGATTCAATTAAAACTGCAAGAAAATCAATTGATCACAGAAACGTCTCATTGGTTTTAATTGGGACGCTTATCAAGACTCTTTGAGTGTCTCATAAGGGAATCGCGAGACACAGAAATGGGGGGTGTTCACGCACCCCTATCACTCAGCCTGATTCTTTCTGGCGATACAGCTCCTTCAGCATCTGATAAGCCTCATTCAAGCGACGCATTGCTTCAGTCGAACCACCTGAGTCGGGATGGACCTCCACGGCCTTGCGTTTATAAGCATCACGAATCGTGCGCAAGGTCAACGATTGCCCTGCTTGGGTTGGCAGCTCAAGTTGCCGCAATGCTCCATGCAGCGTCATCGTGGATTCAAGGGTTTCGAAGGACGTGACTTTTCGGCTGCGTTTGAATCGGTTCACAAACCGACGAATCAACGTTGGAATCCGATCATTGACCGTTGCTGTGGCAAACGGGTCTTCCAACACCGCTGCTGCGACGATCACCTGCTCAAATCGTGGGGACTGCACAGGCCAGTTGCCACAGATCTGATCCATTGCATTTTTCACCTGAGACCAGGTGAACGTCCGCCCCTCGCTTCCATCAATCTGCGGCCAGATATCCCTGGCCATCCAGAGCATGACCGCTTCCATCACTGTCTCGCCAGGAGATGAGCCGTAAAGGTTCATCCAGTGTTGCAGCGCTGTATCAGACCATGCCTGCAGTTGGCTTTCGCTGATTGTTGGCACCACTGGTGCGTCGACGGGCCGATCCGTGACTTCCAAGCTGGTTCGAATTGCGGCTGTGCGATTTCTGACAAAGCCTGGAAGATCGATTCCACCCCCGTTGGATCCCGGAGCTCGTCGAGGCGGGGGTGGAGCCGAGTTGATGGGCTCATCAAGCTCCACTGTGGATCTTTGAAGCCGGGACCCAACCAGCACAATGGCCCTGTCCTCGTCGTAGACAGGATCAGTGCCATCCGAGCTGCTGACATTGTTTGCAGTGAAGTCAGCATCGTCCGGAGACTCAGCGGACGAAAACTCTGTTTCGGCTTCGAAGATCTCTTCAAGCAGACGTTCCAGGCAAGCCCCCCTTGAACGGGCATGCCATTCCCTGCGCAGCTGATCGAGCCGGTCAACGAGATGTTCAGGTAATTCGAGGCTGATCCGTTTGCCTGGCATATCTACGAAACGTTCGGGCCTTTAGGCCTGGAAGGCTATCGACCCTGGAGGCGTCGTAGCCATTCTTGTTGGGCTTTGATCGCCTCGCGATAACGCTGCTCCAGGGTGCTGTTCACCCGTTGGGGCATGATCATCGCCGGAGGCATCGGATTAAGTCCACCACGGGGTGCCACGATGACCGGCGGGGGCGGCGGCGGCATAAAGGTGTTGGGCTTCGGAGCGTTTTGCTTTGTGGCCGGCTTTGGTGCTGGATTTGTGGTGGTGGTTGTTGGTTTCGGTTTGGCAGTGACTGCAGGAGGGGGAGTCGCTGGACGAACTTTGCGAGCTTTGGCTGCGGCTTGGGCCTTACGTGCTGCCTCCAGCATT